>JAJEGO010000050.1 GCA_022819805.1 Candidatus Dadabacteria bacterium | reverse complement strand
TGAGGTACATATCAAGTGAACGGTCAACTGCCCGCGCGACAATTTTCATGTAAGCGTCTTTGGAGCCGCCCAGTTGCGCTTTTTCAAGCGAGTCGATATAAGCCAGCCGGTCACGTTTGCGTATTATCGCCGCCGGGTAATCCGACATGAGCAGGATCATGTTCATTAGAAGCCGTGCCGTGCGGCCGTTGCCATCGACAAACGGGTGGATGGTAACCAGCCGGTAATGAGCTTCCGCAGCTAATTCTGCCGGGTGCAGATCAGTTGCCAGCTTGAGCCATTTCGCCAATCCGTTCATAAGATCCGGCACTTTGCGCGGATTCGGCAGTACCGCCGCCGAACCGGAGATTCGCACCGGCGTCACGCGATAACAGCCGGCATTCGGATCATCAATGCCTTTCATAATAAGATAGTGGATATGCAGGATATCATCTTCGGTCGGCGAACGCGGCCCGCGTTTGACCTGTACCTTCACCCAGTCAAGAGCACGGGCGTGGTTTACGGCTTCCATGTGTTCCAGAAGTGATTTTCCCCCGATGGCGAGACCTTTTTCGACTACCAGAGCGGTTTCACGCCGACCTAGCGTATTTCCTTCAATTGCGTTGCTCGTATAGGTCAGCTCAACCCGAAACCATCCGTCCAGATTGCTTAGGAGCGCGTCAGGAAGGGGCTCATATTCGTCCAGCCGCCTCTTTTTTGCGGCTAGCTTTTTATATTTCATTAAGCAAACTATAAACTATAACGTTACGGTTTTCAAGTTGGATAGAAATCCCGGTGAGAATTTTATAGGTGTCGGCGGTTTTTTTACAGGTCTGAAAAGCCTAAAGGTGCGGCGATGTTGCAAAGCAGCGCTTGGTGTTGAATCTGCATTCCCGCCCGCTATATTAATTCGTGTCATGAACTACTGGCTTGTTAAATCCGAACCGTTTAAATATTCGTGGGAGGAATTTCTCCGTGACGAGTGGACATACTGGGACGGGGTGAGAAACTATCAGGCCAGAAACAACCTCAAGGGCATGAAAAAGGGTGACCTCGTTCTTTTCTACCACAGCAATAAAGGGCTTGAAGTGGTAGGTATATCCGAGGTTATAAAGGAGCATTACCAGGATCCCACGACGGAAGACGAAAGATGGGTCGTGGTGGACCTGAAACCTGTGGAAACGCTTGAGAACCCTGTATCTCTCAAGCAGATAAAAAATGACAAAAGACTCGATGGCATTTCTCTTGTGAGGCAGAGCAGGCTTTCGGTAATGCAGATTGAGAAGAAGCATTTTGACACGATCGTCAAGCTTGGAAGAAAAGATTCCTGACTTCCGCAGGAACACCTAAAAACCGCCGCCTCCCACATGCGGCCACGAGGGAGGCCCTTTCCAGCGAAGTGGCGAGCGGAAATTTTACCTGACAGCCAGTTTAATTCTTCCATATTAGGTAGTTACGGTTATACTTTTCTGGATAATTGGCTTATATTTCAACATCCTATGAATACCCAACTCATCATTAACTCGCTCTTTAACGAAACGAGGATAGCGGTTTTGGAGAAAAGCAGGCTTAGCGAGCTTTTCATCGAAAGAAAGTCCAGTTCCTCAATGGTGGGGAACATCTACAAGGGAAAAGTCGAAAAGATAGTTCCCGGGATGCAGGCGGCGTTTGTAAGCATAGGGAACGGCAGGTCCGGGTTTCTCTCCGCCGAGGACGTGTATGAGGAGTCGCTTAGCGAACTTTTTCTTGAGGAGGAAGAGACGAAGAAGTCTTCCAGGAAAAACCACCAGCCTATACAGGACGTGCTGCGCCAGGGTCAGGAAGTGATAGTTCAGGTCACGAAGGAACCCACCGGAAACAAGGGTCCCAAGCTCACCTCTCACGTCGGGATACCGGGCAAGTATCTTGTTCTGCTTCCCGGGTCAGACTCGGTGAATGTGTCTCGCAAAATAACGGACAGAAAAAGCAGGAAGAGATTTTCCGAGATCATGCAGGGCAAGCCCGAGGATCTGGGCTTTATAGTGAGAACGGCGTGCGTCGGTGCGGAGGAGAAGGATATAAAGGGCGAGATGAGAGCGCTTGTGAGAAAGTGGAAAAGGATAAAGAAAAAATATGAAGACTCGAAAACCCCGGGCGTGATACACGAAGAGGCCGATACCTGTATCAGGGTCGTCAGGGACCTGATGGGAAACGGCCTTAAGAAAATCGTTGTAGACTCTCCCAAGGCCCACGGCCAGATCACCAAGTATTTTTCCGACAAGATTAAAAGGGATGACTTCAAGGTTGATATTTACGATAAAAAAGAGCCCATATTCGACAGGTACGGAATAGAGAGCCAGATCGAGAAAATGTACAGAAAGAAGGTCTGGATGAAGTCCGGAGGCTACCTGATCATAGACGAGGCAGAGGGGCTCACCGTCATAGACGTTAACTCCGGGAAGCTCGTCGGAGAAGAGTTCCACAAAGAAACAATAATGAAAACGAACGAGGAAGCCGCTGTGGAAGCCGCAAGGCAGATAAGGCTTCGCAACCTTGTCGGAATCATCGTTATTGATTTTATAGACATGCAGTCCATCAGGTCCAGAAGGAAGATAGAGTCGCTTTTCGCCGCGGAGATGAAAAAGGACAAGTCCAGAGCGACGATCCAAGAGATATCATCTTTTGGCGTAATTCAGCTTACGAGGCGCAGAGTAAGGGAAAGCATACTCTCCGACCTTACCGAACCCTGCGATACCTGCGAGGGAAGCGGACGGATAAAATCGATATACACCACCTGTTATGAAATACTGAGGGATATTGATCAATGGACGAAGAAAAGCGCTGAAGGGCCGCTTGTAGTGCACGCAAACAAAAAAGTGATAGCGAAGCTCAGGGAAATAGAGGGAAGATCCATAAGGAAGATCCAGAGGGAGAGAGGAGTCAAGATAAAGTTCAAATCAACCGAAGACCTCCTCGAGAGGTTCACCATTTCAAGAGAAGGGAAATCGAGCTAGCCGAAAGGAGCGTTCTGATTGAGTAAAGACGGATCTCTTTATCACATAGCAATCGCCGTAAGGGATATCAGGAAGGCTGAAGATATTTACTCGAAATTACTCGGGCTTCGGGTTGTCCACAGAGAGGATGTGGTCAACTACGGGGTGAAAACGTCGATGCTTTGCTCCGAATCGGGAGAAGGCACCGCGGTGGAGCTTATAGAACCTCTGGATGAGAATTCCCCGATCTCTCAATTTCTGGAAAAAAGAGGGGAGGGCGTTCACCACATCTGCTTTCTCGTGGACGATGTAGAGTCTTCTCTCCGGGCCCTGGAAAAAGAAGGTGTCAGGCTTATCGATGAACATCCGAGGCCTGGGTCTTACAACTGTAAAGTCGCTTTCATACATCCCAAGTCAATGAACGGAGTGCTGGTGGAACTTGCGGAGAAGATAAAGGACTGAGGAGAGGGCCTCTGGTCAGGTGTCCTTCTGTCCCTCTTCCTTGTTGTCTGAGTCGTCGTCTTTTAGAGATTTTCTGAACCCGCTTATTCCCTTGCCGAGCGAAGACCCCAGATCTCCAAGTCTGCTAGGACCGAAGATTATGAGCAGGATTGCCAGTATCAGGATTAATTCCCATATGCCGAATTGTCCGAACATATTAGAAGAAAGATACCCGAATACTGGTGCTTCTCAACTATTTTCAGGATGATTGTTAGTAATAAACTAATTGACCGGTTTCTTAACAAATGGTTTGACCGGTTTTAGATTTTTCCTTGTTAGGAGGGATCTATGAACCGCACAGAGCTACTGCAGAACATACGGACGATGCAATTCGAGCAGATATACAGAA
>JAJEGO010000036.1 GCA_022819805.1 Candidatus Dadabacteria bacterium | reverse complement strand
CCCTTTCAAATCAGACTTGAACCTTGAAACGGCTCAAACCCTGCTCTCAGGAATTGTGCACTTCATAGTTCAACGGGCGTAAGATAAAACCTGTGCCAAGAAAAAATTTCATGAAAATCTTTGCATTAACGGGGATTTCTCTGTGCGTGCTGGTATTTATATGCGTTTTCTCCGATATGCATAAGGCCTTAGCACACGGTAAACACGCCGACGCCAGCAAAGAAACCGTAACGGCTGCCGGGGCAACTGAAAGCCGAGATGCACTGCGAGAATTCGTACTGCACGCGAAGACACACTGGGAAGTCCCCGTCACAGACGATCAAAGCCTTGATCTCTGGCATGAGATACTTTACGAAGTACAGCACAAAGGAGATTGGAAGTCCGGTTCCAACTACCTCATCCTGGTTGACAAACAGGGCAGGTGCATAGCTCACGGATACTATGAATCAGCCCACGGCAGGGACCTGACAGCTCTGCGGGACGCAAAAGGAACCGACACAGTGCACAAGCTCATCGAAGCGGCTGGAAATAACAAGGATGGGGGGTTTGTTGATTACTACTGGAATGGCACCCCCAAATCGAGCTATGCCGTCAATTACACGGTTGATGCGCTGGGAATCGAGCTCGTCCTGATCGGAGGCTTTCATCATGAAGAGCTAATCCCATCCATGGGCGAAGTCCTAGGGAAATACGTGCCCGAAGTAAAGGCCGCTTCAGTAAAAGACAAGAGCACTCTCAAGAACTTCGTGGAAAAAACGGCTGAATTTGTCGATCATGTGTACAAGACTACGCAGGACAATATGGACATAGCGGAACTGTTAAGAGTCAGCAGCGGCAAAGAGGCCTGGAAACATAATGAAATCTACCTCTTCGCAATTACGGATCAGGGCCTGATAGTGTTTAACGGCAACAATCCAAACATGAGGCAGGCATCCACTATGAACGCCGTAGACGAAAACGGAGTCAACATCGAAGAAAGAATCATCAAAGTGGCGAAAAGCGGAGGGGGCTTTATCCATTATCTCTGGGACAATCCGTTAGTGAAAGGAGACGAAGTAACAGAAGTCGGCAAATCAAGTGGGACTTCTCTCAAGATAAGCTATGTAAAGCAGATAAAGCTTGGGAATAACATCTATATTCTCGGGTCGGGCATCTATCCGGCGGAGAACGCCGACGACAAGGGAGTTGAAAGCACGGTTTTGCGCGCAATCATTATTGGGTGTTTGGTTGTATTGGTCTTGCTCTGGCTTGTCCGGTGGGTAATAAGTTCAAGAAGAAAGAAAGGATAGCGCTTCAGACAAGAAAAGGAGCCAAGGTTCTGAAAATAGCCGACCGGTAGATTTTTCATGACCCGGACTTAAAGAGAGGAATCGAGTCAGTCAGCATCCCTAAGCCATCTCGCCAGCGCCTTGCCCGGGTCGGTTATCTCTTCCACAGAACCATACAAGTAAGCTTCCCAGCCTTTTTCAGGCATGCCGGCAAACAGCATCAGATTGAGCGGGTAGACCTCGCTGTCAGTGCATGTGCGGAAGTCATCCCGGAACAGAAATACGGGTTTGTCCCAAGCGATCGCCATTCCCAGCTCCACCATAACTCCTTCGTCCGGCGGACATCCGTTGACAACCGCGAACAATCCGTCGGCCTCGCGCACGTCCCGAAGGTCCGACTGTCCAACCCTGTAGGCCCAGCCGGCGACCGCCTTGTCAATCTGGTTATTCCGGGAAAATGGCTCCCATACCTCGGCTCCCATTGATTCCAGAACCTCGACAAGAACCGCGAGAGGTCCTTCGCGCTGCTGCGCGGAAAAGCCGTAGGGATTAGCCAGATACAGGGTTTTTCGTTTCATCATAGTGCTTCCGTCTGAGAGTCAGAACCATTCACGTGGTCAGACAGAAACGCTTCAAGCGCAAGTAACTATTCTCCGTCCGTTCCAGATCCACGGTGCCCGATCTCTCCAAGTTTCTCACGAAGTTCCACGCTGTCAAGTGAATCAAACGGAAGGTCCTGAAACGCAGCGATACGCTCCTTGAGCAACTCGTAGGCTCTTTCAAAAGCTTCGCGCTGCTCGGCTTCGGTCCCCCTAACACCCGCGGGATCCGCAAGACCCCAGTGAGCCGTCGCCGGCCTGCCCGGCCACATGGGGCAAGGTTCATTCGCCGCGTTGTCACATACCGTAAAGACAAAATCCATCGAAGGGGCATCCGCCACCTCAAACTCATCCCAGGGTTTGGAACGCAGGTCTTCAATATCGTGTCCCTTGCCAAGCAAGAGATCAAGGGCATGGGGGTGAACCTCTCCCCGGGGATGACTGCCCGCACTGTAGCCGATAAATCTTCCGTCGCTATTGTGATTCAAAAGAGATTCAGCAATGATCGAACGAGCCGAATTGCCCGTGCAGAGGAACAACACCTTATAGGTTCGGTTGTGCGATGACTTATCTCCTTTCATAACGCTTCCTTTTGGCAATTATAACCACATAACAGTTCTGCAAGTACGTCTGATAGTTTAAAACGGGAGTTCCCGCTTAGACACCAAGGCTCGGTAATATATAATTTCTCCATGGCCGAAAACAAAGAAATTCTTGTAAAAATTGAAAATTCTGTCTGCACCCTCACGCTTAACCGCCCTGAAAAAAGAAATTCCCTCACTCCGAAAACTCTCAAGCTGTTAACAGAGAAATTTCTAAGGCTGGAAGAAATTCCCGAAATCAGATGTGTTGTGATAAGGGGAAAAGGGGATAGGGCCTTTTGCTCAGGATACGATATAGACGCAATATCCGAGGAAGAAATCGCCATAGAAAACGGCCATCCCCTGACCGAAGCCATGCAGGCGGTCAAGTCTTACCCTCTCCCCGTAATAGCAATGATAAACGGTCACGCTTTCGGGGCGGGGCTTGAACTCGCGGCGTGCTGCGATCTAAGAGTGTGCGCCGCTGATGCGAAACTCGCAATCCCTCCCGTAAAACTGGGAGTCATTTATCATTACAGCGGAATAAAGCAATTCCTGAGCCTGGTGGGTCCCGGGTTTACGAGAGAACTCTTTCTCACAGGAAATCCTGTTAATGCCAAAAGAGCCTTGGAAAAAGGTCTTGTCAACCATGTTGTAAAAAGAGACAAGCTTGAAGAGTTCACCTATGGACTCGCCGAGGGAATAAGCGAAAACGCCCCGCTTTCCATGATATCGATGAAAAAGATGATAAACATCTGGGAAGAAGGAGGGCCGTTATCAGAAGAGAATGAAGAACTCATAAGATCCCTTTTCGCCAAGGTGAGAAAAAGCAGCGACGCCAAGGAAGGGAAAAAAGCCTTTCTTCAGAAAAGAAAACCCGTTTTCAAGGGGAAATAACGACTTATACGGTTCAGTTTCCGTAACCGAATTCCTTTATCAGCACATCTCTCTGGGTCCAGTTCTCCTTAACTTTAACCCAGAGTTCAAGAAACAGTTTCACTCCCAGTATCCTTTCAATTTCAACCCTGGCCTCAGAACCGATCTGCTTGAGCATACCCCCGCCCTTCCCTATCAAGATTCCCTTGTGACTTCTTCTCTCAACATAGATTTCCGCACTTATCCTTATCAGGTTCCGCTCCGTGTCCTCGCTGAACCCCGAAACCACCACGGCAACCTTATAGGGAATCTCTTTTCGCGTGAGATTGAACACCTTCTCCCTTATGATTTCGCTTACGTAAAAAATCTCGGGCTGGTCCGTGAAAATATCATCGGGAAAATATTTCGGCCCTTCGGGCAGGTGTTTTTTTAGAAGCTGCGTGAGTTCATCCACCCCGTCGCCCGTAAGAGCCGAGATGGGAATTATCTCGAGGAACTTCTCGGAGAACCTCTCGGCAGCTGAAAGTATCGACAGGAGCTTTGATTTTTTTATCTTGTCAATCTTGTTTACGACAAACAAGGAAGGTTTCCTGAGCATTTTCAGGATGGATTGATCAGCCGCCCCGAAAGGCTTTTCCACATCCGTAACGAACGCCACAAGATCAGCATCCGACAAAGCACCGCTTACCGCTCGTGCCATCGATTTTCCGAGTCTGCTTTTCTCCCTGTAGACACCCGGGGTATCGAGGAAGACCAGCTGCGAATCATCAAAAGTCTTTACTCCCAGAATTCTGTTCCTGGTAGTGCTCGGCTTATCCGAAACGGCCGAAACTTTCTCTCCGACAATCGAGTTTACAAGCGTGGACTTGCCCACGTTGGGCCGTCCAACCACCGAGATAAACCCTGATCTGAAATCTTCTCTTAAGTGCTCTCCTGACATGGAAAACTACCCCTGTTCAGCAAACAATTCTGCTCTTTCCAGTATAATTTACCCCAAACTTTAACACAAAAGCCCATGCGCCGATAAAAACGGCGACAAGGTTCGGGCAGGCAATGATATGACTCGTCAAAGGGAATCCATACGTCCTATTATTCACTGGTTCAGAAAAGACTTAAGACTCATGGACAACCCCGCACTCTCAAGCGCGGCTGAATCCGGTCATCCGGTGCTGGCCGTTTACATACTTGAGGATGGCGATTCTGATCCCTGGGCACTCGGCGGCGCCAGCAGATGGTGGCTTCACCACAGCCTCAAAGCACTCGACCAATCCTTAAAGACTCTTGGAAACAGGCTCATTCTGCGCCGCGGTCGACCCCAGGAGACTCTGCGGGAACTGGTAACCGAGACCGGGGCAACGGCGGTGTACTGCACTTCGCTTACAGAACCGCTTGCGATCAAGATTGACTCAGAACTAAGTCATATTCTTAACGAACTCGGAGCCGGATTCCAGGCATTTGACGGGAACCTGATTTTTCCGCCCGAATCCATTGCGACAAAAAACGGCGAACCCTACAAGGTGTTCACACCCTTTTACAGAGCCTGCTTGAAAAAGTTTCCACCGCCAGCGCCCCTGTCCGCACCCAGAAAACTCCCAGGCCCCCGAGAATCCATAAAGAGTGATTCGCTTGACCGGTGGGAGCTACTGCCGAAAAAACCAGACTGGAGTGCCGGATGGCTTGATATGTGGATGCCGGGTGAACAGGGAGCCCTCTCGCGCCTAGACTTATTTCTGGAACAGTCGGCAGCGGAATACGAAATGCGACGAGACCGGCCCGATATCTTCGGAACTTCCAGGCTTTCTCCTCATCTTCATTTCGGTGAGATATCACCAAGGACATGCTTGCATCACTCGCATACAAACGAAAACCCTGAATCGCAAGATGGCCTGAAATCCTTTTTTCGCCAGATTGTGTGGCGGGAATTTTCTCATCATCTGCTCTACCACTGGCCTACATTCCCTGAAAAACCTTTTCGACCGGAATTCAGGCGCTTTGCGTGGGCAAGAGACGAAGAAGCACTACGCAGTTGGCAGCGCGGACTCACAGGCTACCCCATAGTTGACGCAGGGATGCGCGAACTCTGGGCAACAGGCTGGATGCACAACCGTGTGCGAATGATTGTCGCCTCTTTTCTTGTGAAACACCTTCTTATCCCATGGCAGGATGGCGCCAAGTGGTTTTGGGATACTTTAGTTGACGCCGATCTCGCAAACAATTCCGTAAGTTGGCAGTGGGTTGCAGGCTGCGGAGTTGATGCGGCTCCGTTTTTTCGCATTTTCAACCCCGTGCTTCAGGGTCAGAAATTCGATCCCGAGGGTACCTACGTGCGGCGATGGGTTACAGAACTTACAAATTTACCGGACAAATACATTCATCAGCCTTGGGCTACGCCGAAAGATATACTTAAAGACTCGGGGGTTTCTCTAGGAAGCAACTATCCGTTTGCTATAGTAGATCATATGGCGGCTCGAAATCGCGCTTTAGCAATTCTCAAACAGATAAGAAGCTAGACTTTGCCTATTACTTTCACCCAGACCTTATCTGGTTTTAACTTCTCCCCATATAAACCGGACATAACTGTTCAGAAAATCCCGCCTATAGACCTCACAAGACCCGCCTGAAGATGAGGTTTCGCCTCCTCAAAATCCAGGTTCGCCTTGTTGGCAACGCTCACCACTCTGGTCCTGTAAATTTTCCACTTCACGTTGTCAGCATGCGAAGTCTGCTTGGTCCGCGTCGCGGTGCCCTGCGAAGCATCCGTATCTTCACTCCGATAAACGAGTTCCCCTTCCCCAGCACGCTCGCTTATCTGAATGTCGGTAACCATGGTGAAGAGATCATCAGTCACAAAAGCGTCAAACAAAAAGCCGGCAACTCCGCCCGCAATAGCGCCCGCGACGGTGCCCTTGTTGATCTCATCAACATCCCCACCTATGGCACCTCCTATGACCCCACCTAGAACCGCTCCTTCTATCACGCCTTCGAAACCGGTTCCAAGCATGGCGTTCGCATCCTCAAGGTCGGTTTTTCCGACATTCAGAATGTTGGCCTGGAGAATGTAAGTCGCCTCGGAAGGGTCCTCAGTAAGCTTGAACCCGTTTGCGGCTATCCTGCCCTTGATTTCGTACTCAATCCCCGGCAGATCCTTGTCCGTCGTATTCTTTATATCGACGTAAACAACCCTCTGCTCGGGCGACACCGGTTCAAGAAAAACCGTTTCCGACATCTTGGTCTCAACGTTAAGTTTCCTTTTCTCGATAAGGGTTCTGGTCGCCGCGCAGCCATTTACAAGAAAAACTAAACAGATCGCGGCCGCGAAAAACAGGTTCCTTTTACACATAAGCTCTTTCTTCATTGATCAAAACTCCTCGGGATTTTATTGCCGGATAAAACTTCCGACCTTCCGAACTAGAATCGTATGTAAAAAAGAAAGAAAAAACAAATAGAAAAAACGCGTGGAGAATTTCCGTCACGGCATCTCCGCTAATTGGAAATACAAAACAAAGAATCACGCCCTGTCCCTACCTTTCAAGTAGCGTGAAACCCTTGCCAATGCAAATCAATCTAGTATGATTAGCCAATCCTTCCTTGCCGGGAGAATCCTGAATAAATGCTAGAACTTATGGGAGAGTGGAAAAGATCGAATTTCTGCGGAGATCTTGGGAAAAAGCACGTTGACCGCTCCGTTACCCTCATGGGCTGGGTGCAGTCACGAAGAGACCATGGCGGGGTAATTTTTGTTGACCTCCGCGACAGGGAAGGACTTTGCCAGATCGTTTTTAACCCGGAGCATGACCCGAAGATCCACCAGACCGCCGAACAGCTGCGAGATGAATGGGTAATCGCCGTAAAAGGAACTGTAACTCCCCGGACTGAGGAAACCGTAAACCCGAATCTCAAAACCGGCGAGATTGAAGTCATGGCAGAGCAGGTAAGGGTTCTTAACACCTCAAAGGTAATACCGTTTCTCATAGAAAACGAAGTGAACGCCGATGAGCTTCTGAGGCTTAAGTACCGCTACCTTGACCTGAGGAGACCCCCAATGCGGGACAACATGATCTTCCGCCATAAAGTCGCCGCCGCAGTGCGAAGCCATCTTAATGAAAACGGGTTTCTCGAGATCGAAACCCCCTATTTCACGAAATCGACGCCTGAAGGCGCGAGAGACTTTCTGGTTCCGAGCCGACTTAACGAAGGACAGTTCTACGCGCTTCCCCAGTCACCCCAGACACTAAAACAGACCCTCATGATCTCGGGTTTTGACAGATACTACCAGATAGTGAAATGCTTCAGGGACGAGGATCTGAGGGCGGACCGCCAGCCGGAGTTCACCCAGATAGACATGGAAATGTCTTTTGTCTCGGAAGACGACGTGATCTCAACGGTTGAAGGCATGATAAAAACGGTTCTTCGGGAGACAAAAGGTATTGAAGTCAGCATTCCTTTTTTGAGAATGCCCTATGAAGAAGCCATGGAGAGATACGGAACCGACTGCCCCGATACGAGGTTCGGTCTTGAACTAAAAGACATCTCTTCCATTTTCAAGGATTCCGAATTCAAGGTATTCCGCGGAGCCATAGAGAAAGGCGGGGCGGTAAAGGCGCTTAACCTCAAGGGCGGGGCCGAGAAACTTACCAGAAAGGAAATAGACGATCTTACCGAATACGCGGTCTCTCTCGGAGCGAAGGGGCTTGCCTGGATAAGGGTCGGCGAGGATGGATGGAACTCTCCCATAGTCAAGTTTCTAAGCGAAGGGGAACGCGAGTTTCTGGCCGAAACCCTTTCGATGGAGAAGGGAGACATAGTGTTTTTCGGCGCCGACTCGGTTGATATGGCAAACCAAGTGATGTCAAACGTAAGGCTCAGCCTAGGCCAAACTCTTTCGCTCATCGACGAAGAAAAACTTGAATTTCTCTGGGTGGTTGATTTTCCGCTTCTTAAGTACAGTCCCAAGGATAAAAGATACGTCGCAGTCCACCACCCTTTTACAGCCCCAAAGGATGAGGACATGGAGAAAATCGAGAATTCACCGGACGACGCGGCTTCAAAATCCTACGATATAGTCTTAAACGGAGTGGAGATAGGCGGGGGAAGCATAAGAATTCACAGAAAAGACATACAGCAAAAAGTGTTTGATATCATAGGAATCGGAGAGGATGAGGCGCAGGAAAAGTTCGGTTTTCTCCTCGAAGCCCTCGAATTCGGAGCTCCTCCCCACGGAGGCATAGCGCTCGGTCTTGACAGACTCTTGATGCTTCTCTCCGGGGAAGAATCGATAAGGGACGTAATTGCCTTTCCAAAAACGCAGAAGGGGTCCTGTCCCCTGACAGAAGCACCTTCTGAGGTTGATCCCGAACAGCTTCTTGAGGCGGGAATAACTTCTATCGCCAAAAAGCCAGAAAACTGACTTTCGAACAAACAGCCCCTTAGCCCCCTTGAGACTCCGGGCTCTCTCTCAGCTTGCCAACCAAGACCTAGTTTTGTGCACAGTTCAGAATCGTTATTGCGTCATTTTGACAAAGCCTCAAAAATCCTTGTTTGCTTTATATTTTTTTATGCTATGATTCTATGCGGTTACCGTTCAGAGCAGGCGGAAGGTGCATGGACATCTGGAAAAACTTTCACGGGCTCAATTCAGGTTACGTAATGGATCTCTACGAACGTTACGTAAGAGATTCCTCCTCAGTCGACCCCGCGACGAAAACCATCTTTAAGGGATGGAAGCCCGACACCAAATACTCATCCCTCAGGGTTGAAATAGAACCTGAGATCGAGACAAACGGTTTCAATCAATCGTCCGTAAGGGACGTAACCAAGGCCGTTGCGATCGCGAACATGGCCCAGGCGATAAGACGACACGGCCACCTAGCAAGCAGAATAGACCCTCTTGGGGGCCCCGTTCACGGAGATCTCACCTTGCACGCCGAAACGTTCGGTCTTGACGAGGAAGAGTTAAGAGACTTTCCCTCGACTCTTGTAGGATGGCCCCTTGCTCAGAACTCACTTGACGCGCTTGACGGAATAAGAAAGCTGAGAAAGATCTACTCGTCCACCACGGGATACAACTACGACCACATCTATGAAGCCGAAGAGAGAAGGTGGATGAGGGGCGCCATAGAATCTGGCGTTTACCGCCCTCCCCTAAATCCTGTTAACGAAGTGGAGCTTCTCGATACCCTCGCCAAAGTGGAGGTATTCGAAAACTTCCTGCACAGGATCTTTCCCGGGAAATTCAGGTTCTCAATAGAGGGTGTCGACATGCTGGTGCCGATGCTGAATGAACTGATACTCCTCGCCATAAAAGCCGACATACACCAGATAATTCTCGGAATGGCCCATCGCGGAAGGCTAAACGTCATGCACCACGTGATGGAGAAAAACTACAAGTACACGCTGCTTAAGTTCAAGGACCCTGTTCTGGTAAGGGATTTTGCCGACGACATGGGATGGACGGGAGACGTGAAGTACCACGAGGCTGTAAAACGCGATATCCCGACGGGAGACATGCTCGACCGCAACATGAGGATAACCATGGTTCCTAATCCCAGCCACCTGGAATCGGTAAATCCTGTAGTGCAGGGAATGTCGAGGGCATGCGGGATAAGCGACGATGCGCCGGGTTCCCCGCAATTTGACCCGTCAGCGGTAATCCCGGTACAGATTCATGGAGATTCGGCATTCATGGGACAGGGAATAAACGCCGAGACGCTCAATCTAGCCGCTCTTCCGGGCTACCACACCGGTGGAACGATACACATAATCACCAACAACCAGCTCGGCTATACAACTCTTCCCACCGACAGCAGAAGCACGCTTTACGCAAGCGATCTCGCAAAGGGATTCGAAATACCGATTGTCCATGTAAACGCGGACGATCCGGTTGCCTGCATAGAGTCAATACGCCTGGCCTTCGGCTACACATCCAAGTTCGAAAAACATTTCCTCATAGATCTCGTTGGCTACAGAAGGTACGGACACAACGAGGCGGACGAACCGGGATTCACCCAGCCCATGATATACAAAAAAATAGACAGTCACCCCAGGGTGATGAGCATCTGGGCGGAAAAACTGATAGAAAAAGGCACCGTCTCGGAAAAACAGGTGGAGCAACTACAGGAAGGACATACCAAAAAGATTGCCGAGGAATTCGAATCGATCTCCCCTGACGACTCCCCCGAGGAATCAACGGCACCCTCCCCGGAACGTGGTATAGCAAAAAGAACGGTTACGAAGGTTCCGGATGAAACCCTCCGCGAACTAAACGATTCCCTGCTTTCGGTTCCCGAAGAATTTACGGTAAATTCGAAAATCGCCAGAATACGCGACAGAAGAAAAAATGTTCTCGACGACCCGAAAGAAAAAACAATTGACTGGGCAATGGCAGAAGAGCTTGCCTACGCCTCCATAGTCGCACAAGGCATTCCCATCAGGATAACCGGACAGGACTGCGAGAGAGGGACCTTCAGCCATCGCCACGCGGTGCTTCACGACTCTGAGAACGGCGCAATCCACATCCCCTTGCGGGGAATTCCGCAGGCAAAAGCGGCGTTTGAGATAAAGAACAGCCCGCTCAGTGAAAACGCCTGCCTGGGCTTTGAGTACGGATACTGCATCGAGAGAACGAACTGTCTTGTCATATGGGAAGCTCAGTACGGAGACTTCATAAACGGGGCGCAGACCATAGTGGATGAATACCTTGTATCAGCAAGGGCGAAATGGGGGCAGACCCCGTCTCTGGTTCTCCTGCTTCCCCACGCCTACGAGGGACAGGGCCCTGACCACTCAAGCGGAAGGCTTGAAAGATTCCTCATGTCGGCCGCTGAGTATAATATAAGGATAGTAAACTGCTCCACTTCGGCGCAGTTTTTCCACGTGCTTCGCCGCCAGGCCCTGCTGCTCGAGAAAGATCCCCTTCCCCTGATCGTGATGACGCCCAAGGGGCTTCTTCGAAACCCGATGATAAACTCGTCCCTAAAGGATCTATCCGAAGGAAAATGGCTCCCGGTAATTGACGACCCCATGAGCGCCCGACAGGCGAAAAAAGTAAGAAGGCTCATATTCTGCAGCGGCAAAGTATACATTGACCTCATCTCAAGCGACCTCAGGGCGAAATCGCCCGACGTAGCAATAGCCAGAATCGAGCAGCTTTACCCAAGACCCAAGGAAGAGGTAAGCGCCATCCTGGAGAGGTATGGTAAACTTGAGGAGATTGTCTGGGTGCAGGAAGAACCCCAGAATGCGGGAGCCTGGAAATACATGCTGCCTTTTTTCAGAAGAAAAATCATCAAGAAACGGTTTCCGCTCAGCTATATAGGAAGAAAGCGCTACTCAAGCCCTTCCGAAGGACTTTCCTCCATGCACAAATACAATCAGAACCTGCTAATAAAACAGGCGTTCAGCATAGACGAAGTAGTGGAAGGAAATGAGGAAAGCGGTATAACTTGGCACAGGGATATCTGAGACAAACGCGCAAGCGAGGGAGAAAATGGCCAAAAACATCGTCGTTCCCCACCTAGGGGATTCCGTAATAGAAGCGACAATAATCAAGTGGACCAAGCAGCAGGGAGACACGGTAAAGCTGGGAGAAACTGTGGTTGAGCTTGAAACCGAAAAGGCTAACTTCGAAGTCGCCGCCGAAGCAACGGGCATTCTGGCGTCAATAAGGAAAGAAGCCAACGAGGATGTCGAAGTGGGAGACATCCTGGGAACCATCGAGGCATCCGCAAGCAAACAGGATATAAAAGAAGATACAGAAGAGCCCGCCGAAGAAACCAAGGCTGCCCCCGAGGCGCCAGCCGCAGAAATTCCCCAAGAAAAGCAACAGGAAGAAGAACCCAGGACCCGCGTGACTCCGGTCGCGAGGAATATCGCCGAACAAAACGAAGTCGACCTCTCCCAGATCGTACCCGAGGGAAACAGGATCACGAAAGATGACGTGGAAAAACACCTCGAGTCACAGAAAACCAGAGAGGAAACTCCCCAAGAACTCCCCCCAGAGGAAAAAATTCCCGAAGCCCCGGTGTCGCCGGATGTCTTCCCGTCCCTGTCACAGCTTACTGCCAACAGGGAAAGAAGGATGAAAATGTCGAGACGTCGCAGGACTATCGCAAGACGTCTTGTGGAAGCTCAGCAGACAGCCGCCATTCTCTCCACTTTCAACGAGATCGACATGTCAAACGTAATGGAGCTTCGCTCGAGGAAAAAAGACGATTTCAAGGAAAGATACGGAGTGAGCCTAGGTTTTTCCTCCTTTTTCATAAAAGCTTCCATCGGAGCGCTGAAACTGTTTCCGGAGATAAACGCCGAGATCCAGGACGATGAAATAGTCTACAAGGACTACTATGACATCGGAATAGCCGTAGGGGCCGAGGGAGGACTTGTTGTTCCCGTCATAAGGGAGGCTGACAGAAAAACCTTCGCGCAGATAGAAAAAGAGGTCAGGGAACTTGCCGAAAAGGCAAACGCGAACACCCTCTCACTTGATGAAATTTTCGGCGGGACTTTCACCATAACAAACGGAGGAGTATATGGTTCCCTTATGAGTACTCCGATACTGAACCCACCACAGGTCGCAATACTGGGACTCCACAAGATAGAGGAAAGACCCGTAGCGGTTAACGGGGACATAGTCATAAAGCCGATGATGTACACGGCTCTGAGCTACGACCACAGGATAGTCGACGGAAAGGAAGCGGTACAGTTCCTCGTAAGAGTAAAAGAGCTTATCGAAGACCCCGAAACTCTTCTTATCGAAGGTTAGGACCGTCTATGAGCTCGTATCGAGTTCAAGCATGTCGCCCCATTTCCCCCTTACGTGCTTAAAGAGTTTTTCGTATTTTCTGATGTTCTCCTCTTCACCCATCAATTCGCGCGCTGAATCTCTTGATTCGTTCAGAAGAGCCGAATCTCTGATTAGATTCGCGAAACTAAAACCGGGAATGCCCGACTGTTTCGTGCCCATGAATTCCCCAGGCCCCCTGTTGGCAAGATCAAACTCAGAAATTCTAAACCCGTCTGAGGTTTCACCCATTATCTCAAGCCTTTCCCCGGATTCCTCTCCAGACATAAACGAATACACTATGTAGCAGATTGATTCATGTTCTCCCCTCCCCACTCTTCCCCTCATCTGGTGAAGCTGCGAGAGCCCGAAGCGTTCTGCGTTCTCTATAACCATGACCGTAGCGTTGGGAACGTCGACTCCGACCTCTATCACAGTTGTGGAAACGAGGACATCGCACCGCTTTGCGAGAAAATCGTCCATCGCCGCATCTCTCTCGTCGCTTTTCATCCTGCCGTGGAGAAGCGAAACGCGGAACTCGGAGAACTCCTCTCTAAGTTCGTCAACCATTCTGGTTACGTGCCTTACACGCTTGAAATCCTGATTTTCAGATTCCTCTATAAAGGGATAAACGAAGTACGCCTGACGCCCTTCTTCAAGTGTCTTTCTCACGCGATTATAAAACCATTTCCGGTTTTTCTGCGTATCCCTAAGAACAAAAGTCTCTATTTTTTTCCTCGAAGGAGGAAGCTCGTCTATCACGGATATTTCAAGATCTCCGTACACCGTGATAGCGAGGGTTCTCGGAATCGGGGTAGCCGTCATAACAAGCACATCCGGTACCGCCGCTTTCCGTACAAGCTTGGCCCTTTGAATGACTCCGAACCTGTGCTGCTCATCTATTACCACAAATCCGAGGGCCTTAAAATCCACCGCTTCTGAGATCAAGGCGTGGGTTCCCACCACGATATCGGCTTGCCCGCTCTTTATTTCTTCATGGACGCGGGATTTATCCGCCCTTGAGAGCGCACTTTTAAGAAGAACCACGCTTACTCCTATGCTCTCGGCCATCTGCCGTATATTTCGAAAATGCTGCTCAGCCAGTATCTCCGTAGGGACCATGAGCGCGGCCTGATAACCGGATTCAACCGCCCGGAGCATAGAAACAAGGGCGACAAGGGTTTTCCCGCTTCCCACATCGCCTTGGAGAAGCCTGTTCATGGGATGGGGGGAAACCATATCTGCTCTTATCTCCGAAATAGCCTTTTCCTGAGCAGGTGTAAGGCTGAATGGAAGCGAGCGGAGAAGTTTCTCTGAGAGAGAACTGCCGGAGTCAAAGGATATTCCCCGACTTTCATCCACCTTTCGTTTTTTGGAGAAAAGACCAAGCTGAAGAACGAAAAACTCAAAAAATATAACGGTCCTATGGGCGCGTGAACCCGCAACCGACCCAGGATCGTCAAAATCAACCGGCAGGACGTCATCGGGCGGGAAATGGACCTGCTCGAGGGCCTCGGGCAGGTCTATCAGATCATGCTTTTCCTGAATATCTTTTGGGATCAGTCCCTCGAAGTCCTTTGCATAGCCCTCAAGAGCCCTCGTTACTATCTCTCTTAGCTTTTTCTGCGTAAGACCTTCTGTAAGCGGGTATACGGGAACGATTCTTCCGAACTGAAGGGGGTTTCCTATATCCTCTTCGTTCTCTATTACCTCAATGTCCTGAGCAAGCGGATGAATTATCTGAAGAGCTCTGCCGCCTGGGGCTACCGACACCTTGCCGTGAATTATGAAATTTCTTCCCTTCTTGAAGATCCCCCTCAGATAGGAGGCATTGTAGTTAAACCAGGTGAGTCTCAGCTTACCGGTCTTATCGGAAATCACTACCTGAAAAAAACTTCTCTTTCTGTTTCTTATATCGCTGACTGAATGGACAGTGCCACGAATAGTGCAGGAATCCCCAGGAACTATTTCCGATATTCCAGCTATCTTTCTCCGGTCATCGTATTTTCTCGGACAGCAGAAAAGAAGATCAGAGATGGTACGTATGGACTTTTTCGCGAGAAATCCCCCAACCCTTGATCCAACCCCCTTGAGGTACGTGACGCTAGCAGAAGAAGGATCTCCGTGCGGAGGAGGTTTTTTTCTGGAAACGGGTTTTTTCTTGGGGATACTCCCGCGCTCGCTTTTTCCGGCAAGGCTTATTGTTTTTCGGACAATGGAGAGCGCAGAAGATATTCTTTTTCTTTTCTCCGAGCGTCCCAACCCCTCAAAGCCGGAGAAAGAATCCCGAAGGGATGTTATAAGGGTTTTTATTTCCGCCGGGGGGCCGGATGTAAGGACTTTTGTACATAAATTCCTTACGGTTCCTTCCAGATCAGCCATCCTGTCCAGATTCGAAAAATTATTCTTTGAAGCAAAATCAAGGGGGGTTTTCAGACGATTCAGAGATTTTTCCAGCTCGCCCCGCATGATGATCAGGTTTTTTCCGTTTTAGGAACTTTTCTAACTATATTGCCGTCTTTATCGAGATTAAGGGTGCTTTTGCACTTTGGATATCCGCTGCAGCCGAGAAACTGCCCGCGCCGGCTGCGGCGAACTACCATGGGCTTACCGCATTTCTCGCATTTTATGTCTTCGCGGATCTGGGGAGCTTCTTTCTGCCTTATGACGATTCTGCCATTTTCTCTTGTGAATTCCTTAGGGTTTTTGCAATCTGGATACTTTGAACAGGAAAGAAACTGCCCGTAGCGCCCTTCCTTTATGACCATGGGAGCTCCGCACTTGTCGCATTCAATATCATCGCAGATCTCGGGATCGGTTTTCTTCCCCACGATGATTTCCCTGTCTTCCCCCCTTGTAAAATCCTTCGCGTTCTTGCAATTCGGGTAATCTGAACAGGAAAGAAACTGCCCGTAGCGCCCTTCCCTTATTACCATCGAAGCTTCGCACTTATCACATTTGATATCGGTTGGAATTTCCACCTTGCGTCCCTCGATTTCCTCCTCGGCTCGGGTCACGCTTTTTGAAAATCCCTCGTAAAAGCCCCGCAATAGATCAACCCAGTGGACTTCGCCTTCCTCCACCCTGTCAAGATCGCTCTCCATCTGGGCTGTAAACTCCTCGTTCATTATCCCGGGGAACCCTTCCATCAGAAAATCGTTCACGGAGCATCCAAGAGCAGTCGGAACGAATCTTCCCTTCTGCCGCTCGGCGTACCCCCTGTCCTGTATCGTTGAAAGGATGGAGGAGTAGGTCGAGGGTCTTCCGATACCCTTTTCCTCAAGCTCTTTCACAAGTGAGCTCTCAGAGTATCTAGGCGGCGGCTGAGTGAAATGCTGCTTGGGATCAAGCTTCAGAAGGGAAAGGATATCTTTTTCGAAAAGCTCGGGAAGCCGCTTGTCTTCGCCCCTATCTTTTTTCGAGTTCTTATCCGCTCCGTTGCTCTCCTCTTTTTCCGTAGCCTCCTCGTAGGCAGCGGTAAAACCCGGGAATTTCATCACGTTGCCTGTGGCCCTGAAAACAGCTTCTCCCGCCGTGATGTCAACCCTAGTCTGGTCGTATACAGCCGGGGTCATCTGCGAGGCGATGAACCTTCTCCATATAAGTGAGTAAAGCTTGTACTGGTCGTCGGTGAGAAACTTCCTCAGTTCATCAGGATGCCTTGAGGGAAAGGTGGGCCTTATGCATTCATGGGCATCCTGCGCGGATTTTTTTACCTTAAAGACGTTTGGGCGTTTTGGTGCGTAAGTTCCACCGTAATTCTCGGATATAAAGCCCCTGGCCTCCGCTATAGCGTTATCAGACGCCCTCACAGAATCGGTTCTCATGTAGGTTATAAGTCCGACCGGCCCCTCGCTTCCAAGCTCAACACCCTCGTAGAGCCCCTGTGCGACCAACATGGTCTTTTTGACGGAGAAGCGGTTTTTCTTCGAGGAATCCTGCTGAAGGGTGCTTGTTATGAAAGGAGGAAGCTGTCTTCTTTTCCTCTCTTTCTTTTCAATCGACCCCACGACAAAATCCTTTCCAGAGAGTGCGGAAACTATTTCTTCTGACTGCTGTGAGTTTTCGATCTTGGCCTTTTTTCCCCGGAACGTGTGGAGCGAAGCCGTAAAGGGCTCTGAGTCGACAGGTAGCTTCTCGTTGTCTGAGAACGGTTTTTTCGTAAGGAGCGCGTCAAGCGTCCAGTATTCCCGCGGCTTGAAATTCTCAATCTCCCTCTCCCTCTCCACAACGAACCTGAGAGCGACGCTCTGCACCCTCCCGGCGCTCAGCCCCTTCCTCACCTTTTTCCAGAGAACCGGGCTCACCTTGTAGCCGACGATTCTGTCAAGAATTCTTCTTGCCTGCTGGGATTCGAAGCGGTCCCTGTTGATCTCAAGAGGCCTGCTCATTGAGTCCTTGATGCCCGCTTCCGTTATTTCGTGTATAAGCACTCTGTGGACCTTGTCCCAGAGATCAAGGCGGTTGGCTATATGCCACGCGATGGCTTCCCCTTCCCTGTCCGGGTCGGAGGCAAGATAAACTTTTTCCGCGTCCCGCGACGCTTTTTTCAGATTTTCAAGATACTTTGTTTTGCCCTTTATGACGGTATAGTTGGGCTTGAAATCGTTCTGGATATCCACTCCAAGCCTGCTGCTCGGGAGATCTATGAGATGCCCCGAAGAAGCTTCCACGCGGAAATCCCGGCCGAGATATTTCTTTATTGTTCTCGCCTTTGACGGAGATTCGACTATAACAAGGGATTTAGCCATAAGAACAGTTGCTCTGTTTTACAGAATAAATCTAAATCTTATAAAGAGGCGGCGGAATCTGTCAAGACCGACGCAAAAATCGGGACTGCTTCCCTAAAGGCGCTACAGCGTATCAGACTTCAATACTCCCCGCAAGAGCCCTGTTGGCATTATACCACCTGAGCGAGTCCTCGATGCCGGTTTCTATATCAAAGCAAGGCTCCCAGTCCAGAATTCTCTTAGCCTTGTCTATGCTTGCCAGTGTAACCCTTATATCGGAGGGGTGCGGAGGACCGCAGGTGACTTTGGCCTTTTTGCCAGTCCTGCGCTCTATTACGTCTATGATCTCGTTGAGTGATACAGAAACCGCGCTTCCTAGGTTTATTATCTCAAAGCCCAGGTTCCTTATCGCCGAAACCGTACCCGCCGCGATATCGTCAACATAGGTAAAATCCCTTTTCTGCTCTCCGTCGCCAAATATCACTATTTCCTCTCCCTCGTTTATCCACTTTATGAACCGAAAAACGCTCATATCCGGCCTTCCCGCAGGCCCGTAAACGGTAAAGTAGCGGAGCACCGAGATGTCTATTCCGTAAAGTGAGTTGTAAACCGAGCAAAGGCCCTCGGCGGATTTCTTTGAGGATGCGTATGGGGAAAGCTGATAATCGGTCTTCATATCCTCGCTGAAAGGAATATCGTTTTCCCCGTAAACGCTCGAGGTTGAAGCCTGCACGAACTTGCCTATTTCTTCTGAGCGGCAGAACTCAAGCAGATTAAGGGTCCCTGTCACGTTGGTGGAGTAATATATCCAGGGATTCTCGATGCTCTGGCGAACTCCGGCGCGGGCCGCGAGGTTAATCACACAGTCAATTCTCCCGCCCTCGCAAAGACCCTTTATTTCCTCACATACTGAAAGAAGCCCGGGGTTATCGGATATATCGCATCCGAAGAACCTGAATCTCTCAAGTTCGGAAAGAGTTTTCAGCCGGTGGTGCTTGAGCCTCACATCGTAGGCATCCGACATGTTATCAAGCCCGAAAACGAAATCCCCGCGCTCAAGGAGAAACTCGCAGACTTTGGCGCCTATAAATCCCGCGCAACCCGAAACGATTATGTTCATGATAGCAAAAACCGCTCCCAGTCCATTCCCATCACCTGCCGACTCCGAAATAAGTGATTCCCAGGGTCTCTAGTTTCGTGTGGTCATAAAGATTTCTTCCATCGAATACTACCGGGGTCTTCATGAGTTCCTTTATTCTTTCAAAATTCGGCTGCCTGTACTGGCTCCACTCGGTGTGAACCACAAGGGCGTCGGCATCCCTGCAGGCATCGTAGTAGGATTCGAAGTAATCCACTTCGTCTTTGAGTACAGCCCTTGCGTTTTCCATGGCGGCAGGGTCATGAACGGCAATCGAACACCCCGCCTCAAGGAGTCTTCCTATCACGTAAAGCGCCGGGGCCTCTCTTATGTCATCAGTATTGGGTTTAAACGAAATTCCCCACACGGCGATTCTCTTCCCGCCAAGGTCGCCGAAAAATCCGGCTATTTTATCAAAGAACCTCTCCCTCTGAGCGGCATTCACGGAGTCAACCGCGGTTACTACCTTGGGTTCGTAGTCGACATCGCGAGCCATTTTCTCAAGGGCCTTTACGTCCTTTGGAAAACATGATCCTCCATATCCGATTCCCGGGTAGAGGTAGTACCTTCCTATCCTCGAGTCAGAACCCATAACGGAGCGCACTTCCGATACATTGGCGCCCAGAAGCTCGCACAGATTTGCTATGTCGTTCATAAAAGATATTCTCGTGGCAAGCATCGCGTTTGAGGCATACTTTGACATTTCGGAAGACCGTATGGAAACCACTATAGTCCTGTCGGCAGATCTCATGAAAGGAGAGTAAAGTTCCCTGAGGACCGAACCCACCGATTCACTCTCAACCCCTATGACAACCCTGTCGGGCTTAAGGAAATCTTCCACAGCCGCGCCTTCCTTGAGAAACTCGGGGTTTGACGCCACCCCGAATTCCTGGTCCGTGAGAGACTTTATGGTGTCGCGCACTTTTTCCGTAGTACCCACGGGAACCGTACTTTTGGTTACAACTATCTTGTAGTCGTCAAGATTCTCTCCTATAGAGCGCGCCACATCGAGAACGGAGGAGATATCGGCTTCGCCGTTTTCCGCCTGAGGAGTTCCGACCGCAATGAATATCAGAAAAGACTCCCTGACGGCCGAAGCTATGTCTGTGGTAAAAGAAAGCCTTCCCTCATCTATGTTAGTGCGAACTATTTTATCAAGACCGGGTTCGAAAAACGGAACCTCAGCGCGCCGAAGACTCTTGATTTTATCCTCGTCTATGTCAACGCACAGAACGCTGTTTCCGCTCCCGGCAAAACACGCGCCTGTGACAAGCCCCACGTAACCCGTTCCTATAACGGCTATCTTCATCTCTTGAATCTCCCCGGCAAAGTCCGCAAGTAGCGCCCGCACAGGACTTCTTAAGCAATTAAAAAGACAACATAGGGTACAACAAATCCCCAAAAAATAAACAGAACCGAGGAAAACCTGCGACGGACAAAGTATAGTTACGGGAAAAAAATAAGGAGGCATATTTTGAAATCTCATACCGAATATCTGTGGTTTAACACCGACAAAAAAAGGGAGTTCGTTCATATAACTCCGACGGTAAGACAGATAGTGGAGCAAAGCGGCATAACCGAGGGTTTTGTACTCGTATCCGCGATGCACATAACCGCTTCTGTCTTCGTAAACGACCTCGAGCAGGGACTTTTCGAGGACATCTGGGAGTGGCTTGAAGGCATCTCCCCCTTCAGGGAAGATTACCAGCATCACCGCACGGGAGAAGATAACGGCGACGCTCACCTGAAAAACCTCCTCATGCACCACCAGGTGGTGGTTCCCGTAACGGAAGGAGACCTTGACCTCGGTCCCTGGCAGGAGATCTTCTACGGTGAGTTTGATGGCAAGAGAAGAAAAAGGGTCGTCGTCAAGGCCATCGGGATATGAAAAACAGACAACACAGCGAAGAGCCCCGGATATTCATAGACAGCCGCGGCAGGTGGTTTCACGACGGGGTAAGGATAACCCACAGGTGGACATACCTTGAGAACAACAAGAACCTCGATGTGGACGAAGACGGAAGGTTCTTCGTTCAGGAAGGGGGAAGCAGGGTCTACGTTGAGTGCGAGGACACACCTTTTGTCGTTACTATGGTAGGCAAAACGGAAGACGGTTTTTCCGTAAGATTAAATGACGAATCCCGAGAGAAACTGGATTTGACGACTTTTACCATAGCCGAGCAGAACATACCTTACATAAAGGTAAAGAACGGGAAATTCGAGGCTAGGCTGCTTAGCACGGCCTACTACGAACTAATGAGACACGCAGGGAAAGACGAAAAAGGTTTTTATCTGGAATTCGGAGGAAATAGATACTACCTGCACACAACTCAGGAACCGTAAAAGACTACGGGTAAGTTTATTGCAGGAACATTCTTTACAACACAGTTAAGCCGTATAGACTTCTAGGGCTCTGTATTGAAATCGCCATCAG
>JAJEGO010000044.1 GCA_022819805.1 Candidatus Dadabacteria bacterium | reverse complement strand
CGTGCCGCGTGCTCTCAATGATCCCCTAATCTGACAGTTAGCCATAGTTAAACTCAACAATCAGTCTGGGCATAAGAGTGCAATGAATGGTGAATCGAGGACGTATTCGGATATCCATGTCATTCCTCCGCCTGTCCTCCCTAGTGCTTCGGTGTGAACAGCAGATCCTTTGCGGCCAGAACGGCACCCCCGGTGATCAGGACGCAGGCAAGAGCAATGCGCCAGTCGCCTTGACCGACACCTGATGCAACTAGGATCAAGGTTGAAAGCAGCGGTGCCGCGTAGCTCGCGGTGCCCAAGACCTGGATATCGCCGTGTTTAACGCCAAAGTCCCAAGCGTAAAAGGCGGCACCGACCGGCAACAAGCCGAGGCCGGCGACGGCCAGCCATTGTGCGGTTCCCTGCGGCCAGACCGTCTGTTCTAGCGCCAGATGACAGATGAGCGAAAAAATGGCCGTTCCCGCGCAAAATCCGGTGACGACATCGGTCGGAACTGCGCCGAACCGTCGTGACAAAAGCGAGTAGGCGGCCCAAGTAAAGGCGGAGAGCAGCGCCGCGCCATAGCCAAAGGCAAAGCTGTTATTAAAAGAAAGGCTGTTTTTCGAAACGATCAGTACTGTTCCCGCAAGACCCGCCAGTACGCCTGCTATGTGGTGCCAGCCGAGCCGCTCTCCGGGAAGGAACGCCGAACCGACGACGATAAGCAGAGGCCAGAGATAGCCGATCAGGCTCGCCTCGACAGCCGGTGCGTTGCGCAGGGCGGTGAAGTAGAAAAAGTGATAGCCGAACAGCCCCCCAACTCCTAGACACCATATGCGTAGGGGCTGGCGCAGATTGCGAAAACCCGACGGCTTTGCGGCAAGTGCAATCAGCCCGATGGAGGCGGCGATCGAAAAACACATTGCGGCAAGCTGGAAGGGCGGCACTTCTCCTGACGAGGCCGTCAAAAGGGCCAGCAGCGACCACATAAGAATTGCGCTAAATCCGATCAGCGTTGCTTGCATCAAATATCTTCCGTTGTCCGAATGCAGTCCGTAAGGGTAACGGAAACTGACTTGGCTTCGAAACCCCAAATCAGGTATTTTTCAAAATTAATCCACATGTTGCGTTTCAAACTTGAAACCACGAAGAATCATTCTCCGCAGACTACCAAATAACCGGGGCTACGTCTGCCGTTGTCTTTTCAGGCTTGATAGATTTATACCGGGTAAGGTTTAATGTTATGCAAGATGGTTTAACAATTGCGGAAGTACGTTTAAGAAAACCAGAATCTATCCGAACATCAAACCTCCTCCCAGCTTCTGAAATATGCGTGAACTGAAAGCGGAAAAAAAAGAGTTCATGAAAAACGTGTCCTGGCTCGTTGTCGCCAAGTCTGTTCCCTCCGCTGCCAATGTAGTTGAAATGATCGTTCTGGCGAGAGTGCTGGGTCTTGAACTCTTCGGCTTGCTGACACTAGTCATAGCTTACGTGAAAATTGTAAGTTCTCTTGTGGATTTCAGGGTCTGGGAGTCTGTAGTTAAATACGTAGGCGAATTCCTTGAGAAAAAAGAATCGGAGAGCGCCTTGTCGATGATAAAGTTCTCCTATATAGTCGATGCTGCGGCTGGTCTGCTGGCCTTCGGGGTCTGCCTCGTGCTTGCGGGAGTGGCAAACGACATATTCATAAAGTCTTCCGACGGCTTCGATCTGGTTCTTATCTTCTCCCTTACTCTCATAGTCGCAAGCGTCAACACCACGTCAGAAGCGCTTTTCAGGGTGTTTGACAGATTCAAGACGATAGTTTTCGTGCAGTCTGCAAAAGCGGTTTTCAAACTTGGTTCAGTGCTCGCGGCTCTATATCTGGGATACGGAATAAAGGGCGTGCTGATTGCCTACGTGGCGGTTTCCTTCTTTGAGTTCGTGCTTACCCAGATAGTTGTGAACAAAATGCTGAGGGACAAGGGACTTCACACCTGGCTTTCCTCGAAAGTAGGACTTCTCTCAAGCAGGATGAGGGAGATAATCTGGTTTCTGCTTAACACGAGCTTTAACGCCACGCTTACGATCGCTAACGAAGGAAAAGTAGCCGTTTTGATCCTAGGTTATTTCTTTGGAAGCGGTGCGGCGGGTCTTTACAAGATCGCAAGGGCCGTGATCAAGGTGGTTAACAGGATTACGGATCCCCTGCATGAGGCCATTTTCCCGAGACTTGTGAGTTTCTCAACGTCAAACCTCTACGACAGGTTCGCCGAGATCGTCAAGTTTTCCGTAAGAAGCCTGCTTAAGTTCGTAATCCCCGTGCTGGTCATAGTGCTTCTGTTTACCGAGCAGATAATAGAACTGATTTTCGGCGGCCAGTACGTGCCTGCCTCCAATACCATGAGGGTGCTTGCGGTAGCCGTTTTGTTCACGGGCGGAACTTTCTGGCTTACGCCTATGCTGCTTGCGATCGGAAGACCTGGACTTAGGACCGCGGTCAGCACGTTTAAAGTCCTCACATACTTAGTCTTGCTGCTTTTGCTGGTTCCGGAGTATTCGTATTTCGGAGCCGGCATCGCCTATCTGATCGTGGAATTCGGGCATTTTCTGGTGACCGTTTATCTTGCCCGGAAATTCAGCCGTGAGTATCTGGGGTAACTTCCTAGGACGGATCCATATTATTCCCGGTAGCCGATTACTCCGAGGTACCTCTCGATCATTCCCTCCTCGGTGAATTCCTCAAGCATTTTCTGTTTTCCCCTAGCCCCGAATTCCCTGCTTTTATCCTCGTCAGAAAGAAGTTCTACGAGATATTGCGCGATTCTTGGAACATCGTTTCCGTCCGTAACGTAGCCGCTCCTTCCCTGCTCGACGGCTTCCTTGCCCCCGCCGTCAACTCCCGTGACTATAGGCTTTCCCCTGGCAGCGGCCTCGATCAGGACATTTGGGAGTCCCTCGATGTTCTCCTCGCTCGGTATCGTCCGGTTAACCATTGTGAAAATGTCGCACGCGTCATAGAAGGTCCACACGTCTTCGTGGCGTACCGGTCCGGCAAAAACGACTCTGTCCCCAAGCCGCTTGCTTGCCACTAGATCCCTAAGAGCTTTTTCGTAACGTCCCTCCCCGGCGATTACGTACCTGAAATTTGCGCATTTCTCCCTTACGGCGGAGAGGGCTTCTATTACCTTGTCCTGTCCCTTTCCCCGGGTGAGCCTCGAGATGGTAAGAATCATTTTCTCTGAGGGCCCGATACCGTATTTTTCCCTAAGCTGCCGCACGGCTGCGGGGTCGGCCTCGCGCAGGATAAGCTCCCTGGGTGTACCGTTGTGTATCACTCCCACTCTTTCGCCGGGGATTCCCGACTCGATGAACATCTGCCTTGTAGATTCGCTCGGGCCTATGATCTTGTGAGCCCTCCTGTAAAGCCTGTTCATGAACCGGGCCTGAACCCTGTTTTTAAACCGCCGCCCGAGAAGAAATTTCTTGGCCTCCCGTCCCGCCACCCTTGCGATGATTCTGTATTTTCGGGGATCAAGTGGCGAGATGCCCCCGGCGAAATGGGCTTCTCTCGTTACAAGCAGCACCGCATCCGGCGTGTTGGAAGATAGATACCTTGAAAGCGATATCCACCCGGCGATCTCCTTTACCGGGGACGGGGCTCCGTGGTTTCTGGTGAAGGCGCTCATTCTTCGAACGGCGAAGTCAGAATCTCCGTCTGCCGCGACGTCTTCCTCGGAGTAGCCCGGGGCAAGGACCGTAGTATCTATACCGGCTTTCGCAAGGCCTTTTGCAAGCTTGTAGCTTGTCGTTGCCAGCCCGCCTTGGAAAGGCGGGAATTCATGGGTGTAGAGAAGAACTTTCATGCCCGATGTTTTCAATGCCATCTCTCATGCCACATCTGGAACATGAGCAGGTTCCAGATCCGGGGTGCCCCGGGGGATGAATGATCGTAGAATCTTTTTTTCCACCGGGAGATCTCACCCGGGTCAAACACCCCGCTTTTTCTTATCGCCTCGGGGCTCAGGTAATTTTCGACAAGGGGCCGAAGCCTACCCCTGAGCCACGAATCAACGGGACTTGAAAATCCTTTTTTCGGGCGGTCGTAAAGCTCAGCGGGTATGTGCCTTGAGAGTATTTTCTTCAGAATATACTTGCTTTCCCCGTTCCTGTACTTGAGATCAAGGGGGATTCTGGCCGCAAGATCAACGACCCTGTGGTCGAGCAGCGGTTCCCTCGCCTCAAGGCCCGTACTCATGGATGCCCTGTCTACTTTGGTCAGTATGTCGTCGGGAAGCCAGACGTTAAAATCGGCGTAAAGCATCTGTGTCCAGAGTTCCTCGTTGCGTATGGCGGCAAAATCAGACTTGAACGTTTCATCGTGAAAATTCCGGTTTTCCCTGAATATGCCCGTGAAATCTTCAGGAGCCCAAGTTCCGAGCCTCCGTCTGTACATCTCGGCC
Organism: Candidatus Dadabacteria bacterium; assembly: GCA_022819805.1. Classification (GTDB taxonomy): domain Bacteria; phylum Desulfobacterota_D; class UBA1144; order Nemesobacterales; family Nemesobacteraceae; genus Nemesobacter. The sequence continues at coordinate 2,174 of JAJEGO010000044.1, read as the reverse complement.
ATGTCGTTTTCCATTATGCCGAGAAGCGCCGCCCGGTTTCTCTCGTAGTTTCTGGTGCGTCTAGTGATCCAGGAACATCCGAGGGCTTTTCCCGCAGACTCGAATCTGCCTACGCTTAGGCCCCCAAGCGCCGCTTTGAACCCGTTTCTCAGAGCTCTGGGCATTCTTGCGACCGCCTCCGCAAGACGCACGGATTTCGAGTAGTAGTTGTATCCGCAGAAAAGCTCGTCTCCCCCGTCCCCCGACATCACCACCTTTACGTGCTCCCTCGCAAGCCTCGACAGCATGCATGTCGGTATTGACGAGGTGTCGGCGAAAGGCTCGTCGTAAATCGACGGGATATCGGACACGGTCTCAAGTGCAGTGTCTTCCGATACGTAGAATTCCGTGTGCTCAGTTCCCAGATATTCCGCAAGTTTTTTCGCCCATGGAGCCTCGTTGTATTTTTCCTGCTCGAACCCTATGGTGAAGGTCTTAAGCGGCGTGGGGATGTTTTTCTGAAGAAGCGTGGCCACTATGCTCGAATCTATACCTCCGCTCAGGAAAAGCCCTACGGGCACGTCTGAAACCAGTCTGTACTTAAGGGAATCAAGCATAGTTTCCTCAAGCATCTCGCGGGCCTCTTCCTCGTCGATGTCATAAGGATGGGCGTTATAGGCTTCCGTTATGTCCCAGTACCTGTGCTTTTCAAGTTGCCCGTCGTGCAGGCAGAGGTAATGGCCGGGCTCAAGCTTGAACGTGTTCTCAAATATGGTGTAAGGGCTTCTTATGTAATTGTATCTCAGGAAAAGCGCGAGACCGTCGGGGTTTATTCTCTTTTGAAAACCTGGGTGTTCCATTAAGGCCTTTAGTTCCGAACCGAAAAGGAAAAGCCCGTTTTCCCTGTAGTAGTAAAGCGGCTTTATTCCCACGCGGTCCCTTGCTAGGTAAAGCCTGCTTTCCCGCTCGTCCCAGATCGCAAGGGCGAACATGCCTATGAACTTGTGGAGACACTCTATCCCCCACTCCTCATAAGCCCTGATCAGCACCTCGGTGTCGGAATTGGTTCTGAAGGCGTGTCCCTTGGAACGAAGCTCTTCCCTGATTTCCCGGTAGTTGTATATCTCGCCGTTGTAACTTGCCTGTACCCCGCTATCGTCGTTCGCCATGGGCTGATTTCCTCTCTCGGAGAGGTCTATGATCGAGAGCCTCGTGTGTCCGAGGCCCACAGTTCCGTTCGGGTTAACGTAGGTGCCGGAGTGGTCGGGGCCCCTGTGACGGAGAGTGTTGGTCATGGCCGAGAGCACGGCTGCGCTGACAGTTGCTCCGGGACTGTAGATGCCTGTTATGCCGCACATTGTTCCAAGATTGTTTCACTTTGCGCCAGGACACGTGCCCCAAAGACATCACTCATATCTCAGGGCCTCTATGGGATTTAGCTGCGCCTGCTGGGTTCTTACGAAGAAGTCATCGTCCATTTCGTCCTTTATTCCGTGCTGGCGGCGCAGGGTTTTTTCTATCTCCCCCTGGGCGTACGCTAGATCGTAGGTTGGGTCTACGAAAACCGTGATTCTGTTAAGTGACTTTATTTTGTTGCTCTTTATGGCCCTGTATGAAATCTCGATTGAGAGAAGCGGATTCATGGGGCTAATTGTAACTGATCGCCCATACCGTTTTCTCCAGGCGTAAGAAATGTTGCTCGGGGGCCCTGAGCTTGTGTTGTAAACCGCTCGGATATAATCTTAAGTCGATTCAAGCCAAAGATAGTTTGTTTTATCCTGCGGAGGTATTGTTTTCATCACAGTCTCGTTTCAAACTTGAAAGCGTATCATGAAGAAATCCCAATACACGGAAAAATTTTATCTGGACCTAATGGACGAAAAACTGGTCTACTCAGCGGAGAAGACACTGTCGGTTGTGCTTCCGAAACTTCCTCCGGTAAATTCCGTTGTTGATGTGGGCTGTGGACCCGGAACTTGGCTTGTAAGTCTTTTAAAACTTCAGGACCGACAGGTTGACATGCTCGGGATTGACGGGCCTTGGATTGATCCTGATTTGCTTGTAATACCTAAAGACAGTTTTCTTGTGGCGGATCTCTCCCGGGAAATCCCCCGGATCGAAGGAAGATATGATCTTGCCATCAGCTTGGAAGTCGCTGAACATCTGCCACCTGAAAAACCCGGGGAATTTGCAAG
>JAJEGO010000035.1 GCA_022819805.1 Candidatus Dadabacteria bacterium | reverse complement strand
CGGTCAAACCATTTGTTAAGAAACCGGTCAATTAGTTTAGTACTAACATGGGAAAAAATACTGTTTGACAAAACAACAGAGGTCTGGAATAATCCCGCAGATATTAAATTTTTAGAGGTAGGTATTATAATGCAGGGAACTGTAAAATGGTTTAATAGCTCCAAGGGCTATGGATTTATAACATCCGCTGAAGTGGATGATGACGTTTTTGTTCATTACACCGCTATTGAGGGTGAGGGTTACAAGACTCTCAATGAGGGTGACGAAGTAAGCTTTGAGATTACTCAGGGCAAGAAAGGACCCACCGCAACCAACGTTGTACCTGTTTAGGAGTCCGCTTTAAGCGGGTCTGAGATAGCAGGTAAGCATACCGCGAAAAACCTTGAGAACCGCTTTTTTCTCCCGCATCCAGCGTTTTCTCTGGAAACAGAAAGAATGCTGGAGACGGGGAGATGCTGTTTGACAAAGCAATACAGGTGTGGAATAATCCCGCAAATATTAATTTAGAGGTAGGTATTATAAATGCAGGGAACTGTAAAATGGTTTAATAGCTCCAAGGGCTATGGATTTATAACATCCGACGAAGTGCAGGATGATGTTTTTGTTCACTACACCGCCATTGAGGGCGAAGGCTACAAGACTCTCAATGAGGGTGACGAAATAAGCTTTGAGATCGTTCAAGGTAAAAAAGGACCCACCGCAACCAACGTTGTAAAAACTTCCTAGGGAATTCAGAATCCAGTTGTTCCGCTCCCCGGGGAAGATTTCCGTTTCTCAACTGACGGGAAAGTTGTGTCTGCGGTTTGAAAATACGCAAATATGTACTAACTTTACTGTCTGAATATTTTAGATCGCAAGGAAGGTATTCAAAATGGACTTGAGCAATCAGGAGATAACAAGGTACAGCAGGCACCTCATAATGCCCGAAGTCGGCATTGAGGGACAGAAGAAACTCAAAAACGCGAGGGTCCTGTGTATCGGCGCCGGAGGGCTCGGGTCTCCGCTTGCTCTCTACCTCGCGGCCGCGGGGGTAGGCACCTTGGGAATACTGGATTTTGACGTGGTGGATTTCAGCAACCTGCAAAGACAGGTGATCCACAGCGAAAAGACCGTGGGCATGCCCAAGGTGGAATCCGCTAGGGACCGTCTCCTGGAGCTTAACTCCGATACAAATATCGTTACCTATAACGAGATGCTGAATTCCGATAACGCCATGGATATCATGAAGGACTACGACGTGGTCGTTGACGGAACAGATAATTTCGCCACGAGGTATCTCACAAACGACGCCTGCGTTCTCCTAGGAATTCCTAACGTCTACGGAAGCATTTTCAGGTTCGAGGGACAGGTAAGCGTGTTCGACGCGAAAAGAGGCCCATGCTACAGGTGTCTCTATCCGGAACCCCCTCCCCCGGGACTGGTGCCGAGCTGCGCCGAAGGAGGAGTGCTGGGAATACTGCCTGGAGTAGTGGGAACCATGCAGGCATCAGAGGTCGTGAAGCTTATAATCGGCGAAGGAGAGCCGCTTATAGGAAGACTTCTTTTTATTGACGTCCTAAACATGGAGCCCAGGATACTCAAGCTGAGAAAAGATCCCAACTGCCCCATCTGCGGCGAGAACGCCACCATAACCGAGCTCATAGACTACCAAGAGTTCTGCGGCATCGGGAGAGGCGAAGAAGCCGAAGAGGAAAAACCCAAGGTCGAGGAGATAACTGTCGAGCAGTTCAGCGATATCAAGGAGAACAAGGCCAATATCGTCCTCATCGACGTTAGAGAGCCCCACGAGTACGAAATATGCAACATCGAGGGTTCAAGGCTGATTCCTCTCGGCGAACTCAAAGACAGAACGGATGAGCTTGATCCGAAAGACGAGATAGTCGTTCACTGCCACCACGGGGGAAGAAGCATGAAGGCGGCAACTTTCCTTGCCGAGCAGGGTTTCGACAAGGTCAAGAACCTCAAGGGCGGCATAGACGAGTGGGCCGAGAAATACGACTCGGAAATGGCCAGGTACTGAGTTCAGGATCAAGGGTTTTGGGAAAAAAGGAAGCGGACGCTTCTCTCTGGGCGGAGAGGGAATCGAACCCTCACGGGCCAAAGCCCAACGGCTTTTGAGGCCGTCGCGTCTACCTATTCCGCCACCCGCCCTTTAAGATAGGGGACTATTATTCTCGCTAAACCCGGAGAAATCAACAGAATCACTCCCCGAGAAAGTAAAACCCAAACGCCGCTATAACTATGCAGTGGTCTATGGTCCCTTCCCTTATGTATCGTTTCACTTCCTGGGGAGCGACAAGCAGGGTTTCTATGTCTTCGGTGGTGTCAAAAGAAGGTTCTGACGTCCGCTCGCACCCGGATGCCAGGAAGGTGTAACAGGAGTTTGACATGAAGGCCGGATTCGGCCGCACGCATCCTATCTGCTCCCACCGAGAGGAGGTAAATCCCGTTTCCTCAAGCAGTTCCCTGCGCGCACACTCGGCGGGACTTTCCCCCGGGTCGACCATCCCGCCCGGAATCTCGAGGGTGACCTCCCCGGTGCCGTGGCGAAACTGCTTTATAAGAACAATCTCGCCGGCGGGAGTAACGGCAATGATGTTAACCCAGTCGGGAGCGTCCATTACGTAGAAGTCATGGACGGTGCCGTCTTTGGGCGAGATGCTGCTTTTCTTTCTCGTTGAGAAGATTCTATAGTCGTTAAGCTCGGTGCTTTCTTGAAGTTTCCATTTTTTCGGCATTTTGGTATTTTAACAAACCCGATTCTCTTGTTAAACTAGAGAGGGTTTTTCAGAAACTGCACAGAAAATTTATTTATAGAACTCCCGAAAGAATAATCCGCGGAGTGTAATTATAGCGACAAACATGGGGAGAGATGACCGAGTGGCCGAAGGTGCACGCCTGGAAAGCGTGTAGGGGGTTTACGCTCCCTCGTGGGTTCGAATCCCACTCTCTCCGCCAGATTCAGCTGGTTCCAAGCACGATTATTTTATAAGTTCTATCTTGTCTTCAAGATTCGGCACAAGGCACAGAAACTCAAAAGGCTCGTCACCCTCAACTTCGTACCAGTGCGGAATCCCTGCAGGAATAAAAACCACGTCATCCTTCTCGACGCTATATACTTCGTCGCCGATTCCGATCCGCGCCTTCCCGCCAAGCACATACTGCTCATGCTCAACAGCGTTAGTATGAGCGGGGATATCGCCCCCGGGCTGCATAACGAATTTTCTCATCGCGAAGTTCGGACCCTCTTCCGGACTGATGAGAACCTGCCTTGAAGTACCCTGCCCTGCTCCGATAGCCGTGCTTTCTACTTCTCTAACCTTTTTTACATACATACTAGCAGTGTAACACAGAAAAAACGGATTGTTCTATAAATACTTAGGGGGCCCTATAAGGGATGAAGATTGGCCTTTCTTGTCTTTCTGAGCGGGTTTCTTGGGCTTAGGGCTTAGGGCTCTCAACAAAAATGACTTGACCACATCACCCGTCGTTGCGTCTACCGGTTCTATGAATTTCGGTGCCGCGCCAAACAAAAATAATAAGATGCTTCAGAACAACTTCACAGCCTGATATGATATGATTTGTTTAAGAATCAGTTGATATAACTGTTTATTTCTAATATCATGAGAGAAATAAGCAGGAGGTCTTAGAATGACGAAAGCAACACGGGTGACGGGACGATGTATGTATAATCTGGCCTTAAGCATTCTAATTCTGCTGTTCGCTTCTCCGCTGGTATTTGCCGACGAGCCAGCCGATGAGAACGAAGCTTTAAGGCAGCGTATCGAATACCTGGAGCAAGAGCTGAAGGAAGCCCGCGAGAAACTTGCGGAGTCGGAATCGCAAACCGCTTCCCCAAAGCCGGCAGAACCGAAAAAAAGCCCGATCAGAATCGGCGGCGCCATGCGGGTGAACCACGCCTACGGCGATTACTCCGGACGCAGGGGTGAGAACATCGGAGATTCCGACTTTGAACTCTTACGCCTTAACGCCGATCTCGACTACGGCAACATTATCGGCAGAGTCGAATACAGGTATTACGACGACTACAGCATGATGCACACGGCGTGGCTCGGATTCAAGTCGAACGATTACGGCACCCTGAAGGCGGGCATCGTCCGCGTTCCTTTCGGACCGGGAGCCTGGGGAATTTCAAACAGCTGGTTCTTCGATCAGCATTACTACGTCGGACTTGCCGACGACATGGACCTTGGGGTCAGGTGGACGAGGTCGTTCGGCGATCTCGCGGTTGACCTAGCCTACTATCTTCAGGACGAGGGGCACTGGGACGGAAGCAGCCGCGACAGTTCCCGGTACAGCTACGATCCCGTGAAGTGGAACAGCGGAGCCACATCAGAAGGGGATGTTACAGACTTCGGGGAAAACGGCTTTGAAGAAAAGCATCAGGTGAATCTGCGTCTTATCTACTCGACCGGGAGCATGGGAGATATAGGAATGTCGTTTCAGTACGGCAGGCTTGAGGGAACAAACGTGGAGGACTCCGGCGCCGACCACCTCGCCGTCTCCGCCCACGCGGTGACCCCGCTTCGGGATTTCTCGCTTCACTCACAGCTGTCTTACTACAGGTACGACATTACGGACGATACTCCCTGGGGAACCGGAGACCTTATTCCGATGGGAGCTTTTAACTTTGCCTGGCCAGTAGCGTCCGAAGCGTGGATACCGGCGGTTTCGCTCAGATACAACGGCCTTGAAAACTCCGACATCTCGTGGCTCGACGGCGTCACACCCTATGTGGAGTGGAGCTCCATCCTGAATAAAAGAGGCGATCTTAACAGCAGCTCTCTCTGGGTCTTCGGCGCTCTCTGGCACTGGGGCAGCCTGTATATTTACACTGATCTAGGGGTTTCCGACGGCAACTTCTTCGTCGGCAGCGAAGGAGATGACTACAGCAACATATATGGGCTCAATGACTTCGGCGCCAGCGGGAACAACAGGTGGCATAAGCGGTTTAACGTCAACGTGGGCTACTATTTCAGTCTTTACGAATAAAAGGCACCAGCGGGAGAAACCATAATGCAAGATAATCACGGACACCCTGCCGGGGGGGGAAAATACTCAGATATTCGGCCTGGATATAAACGCCCCGGTATTTGTGACCTCGGGGATCGTCACACTCGCTTTCGTAATCGGGGCGCTGATTTTCCAGGACAGAGCGACGGAAGTGCTGGGAGCTCTTCGCGTATGGATTACCACCCAGTTTGACTGGCTTTTCATGAGTGCCTGCAACATATGCGCGCTGTTCTGCTTCTTTCTGATCTTATCCCCGCTGGGAAAAATACGCCTCGGAGGTCCGGACGCGGTTCCCCGATACTCAAGAATCACCTGGTTCTCAATGATCTTCACGGCGGGAGTCGCCATCGGCCTGTTGTTCTACGGCGTGCTGGAACCGCTCTATTATTTCCAGAATCCCCCTCTGGGAATCGATCCCTCGGATACCAAGGCGGCCGAGGCCATCGGCATATCCGCGGCAACCTTCCACTGGGGACTGTCCGCGTGGGCATTTTACGCGACCGCGGGTCTCGGTCTCGCGTTTTTCTGCTATAACAGGGGGCTGCCTCTAACGATCCGCTCCGCATTCCACCCTCTTCTCGGCGAACGCGTATGGGGCTGGAGCGGACATCTTATAGATACGCTCGCCATATTCGCCACGTTGTTCGGCCTCGCCACCTCGCTCGGCCTCGGCGCGAAACAGGCCGTAGCCGGTCTCAACTACCTGTTTGAAATTCCGGCAACCGAACTGGCCCAGATGGTGTTTATAATCGCGACTACTTTCCTTGCCACTATTTCTGTGCTGAGCGGGCTGGACGTGGGCATTAAACGCCTGAGCCAGTTCAACATCGCTCTTGCCCTGCTCCTGCTGCTGTTTGTTCTCGTAGCGGGACCGACGCAGTATATATTTCACAGCTTCTTCGGGGGACTTACGGACTATTTCGCCAAGGTTATACCTCTGAGCAACTGGGTAGGCAGAGAGGATACGGATTTTCTGCACGGCTGGACAACTTTTTACTGGGCCTGGTGGATTTCATGGACGCCGTTTGTCGGAATGTTCATCGCCCGTATCTCAAGGGGGCGGACCATCCGTGAATTTGTTGTCTGTGTCCTTTTCCTACCAGCGCTGTGCTCTTTGCTGTGGATGAGTGTCTTCGGCGGCACGGCCATCCACCAGCTGCTCTTTGAAGGCTACACGGGCGTGTCCCAGATAATTACGGAGTGGAAACCGGAACTCGCGCTGTTCAAAATGCTTGAGTTGCTGCCGATGGCACAGCTGGCTTCATTCGCGAGTGTCGTCCTTCTTATAATCTTCTTCGTTACGTCATCGGATTCCGGTTCGCTTGTCATCGACATCACGTCGGCCGGCGGGAAGCTTGAACCTCCCAGGGTCCAGCGCATGTTCTGGTGCAGCATGGAAGGCGCAGTCGCCATCGCCCTGCTTCTCGGCGGAGGTCTCAAATCACTGCAGGCGGCCTCAATCATAGCCGGACTTCCGTTTTCGATCCTGCTCATCCTGATGACGGTCAGCATATGGAAGGGGATCAGGAGCGAACCCCGCTGATCCGGAGACGTACGGACTTTTCGACACAAATGTGGTAGCTTAAGGTCGGTTTGCGTTAAATGAAAGAAAAGAAGAAACCGGCGCGGGGATCAAGGACTTACAAGAAGCGCTCCTACTGGCGCGGGTGGGACAATGTCAGGATATTCGGGTTTGACTTTCACGCTCGGGTATTCCTGATTTCCGCGGCCGTGATCACTATATTCGTCGTCGCGGGGACAATATTTCAAGAGCAAACAGCCGAGGTCCTCGTAAGCACCCACCACCGGGTCGTCACGCAATTCTCCTGGTGGTTCATGATCGCCGCCAACATAATATTGCTTTTCTGCCTCCTGCTTATGGTCTCTCCGTTTGCCAAAGTGCGCCTGGGAGGGCGAGACGCGAAGCCGGATTATTCATACGCAAGCTGGTTCGCCATGATCTTCGCGGCGTCTGTAAGCGTCGGATTCCTGTTTTTCGGCGTTGTGGAGCCGGTATACCATTTCCAGAATCCGCCGCTCGGCACTGACCCTTCCGACACCGAAACTGCTTTTGCAGTGGGGATGGCGGGGGCCATTTTTCACTGGGGATTCCACGGATGGGCGGTATTCGCCGTCATGGGTCTTGCCATGGGCCTGTTCTCCTATAATATGGGCATGCCGTTTTCCGTACGCTCGGTGTTCTATCCCGTTTTCGGCAACCGGGTGTGGGGCTGGACCGGGCACTTGATCGAAACGCTGGTGGTATTCTGCACCCTGTTCGCCCTTGCGGTCTCGATCGGCCTGGGAGCCGAGCAGATAACCGGCGGGCTTGACTACCTGTTCTCATTTCCGCCGACCGGGCTGTCCAAGGTGGTGCTGATCGCCCTGGTGGTGGTAACGGCGATGATAGCCCTGCTCACCGGAATCAATTCCGGAATCGGCCGCCTGAGCCGGATTAACATAACCCTCGCGGTGTCGCTGATGTTGTTTGTCGCAGCGGCCGGACCGACGCTGGATGTGCTCCGCCACTGCATGGTCTCGTTCGCCACTTATATTGTCAGCATAATATCCTTCAGCAACTGGACAGGCCGTGAGGACACGGACTTTCTACACTACTGGACCATTTTTTACTGGGCCTGGTGGTTTACCTACGCGCCGTTTGTCGGAATGTTCATCGCTCGCATTTCCCGAGGCAGAACCGTGCGCGAGTTCCTGTTTTTCGTGCTTATACTGCCGACTCTTATCTGCGTGCTGTGGATGAACGCTTTCGGAGGCACGGCAGTTCACCAGTTCCTCGCCGAAGGTTACACGGGGGTAACTGAAGCGGTCGCCACGGGACGCCTCGAACTAGCTCTGTTTAAATTGCTGGAGACCTTTCCGCATGCGCAGGCACTCTGCTTAGCCAGTATCGTCCTGCTGTTTTCATTTCTTGTCGTCTCGCTGGATGCCGGTTCTCTGGCCGTTGACTCCATAACGGCCGGGGGCAAGCTGGACGCACCTGTGCGCCAACGCGAGTTCTGGTGTGTTATAGCGGGACTGATTCCCGCCGTGCTGCTGCTCGCGGGCGGACTGAAGTCGTTTCAGGCTGCGGTTGTCGTTGCGAGTCTCCCGCTGTCCGTTCTATTCGTTGTGATACTTTTCAGCATCTGGATAGGGCTTCGCCGAGAGTTGCGCCGTTTGCACACCCCAAGGCAAACACCTCGCAAAAACACTGTTTGAAAGAAGGGAGCGGCACCGCTTGCCACTTCTCGAAGCGACTACTTTGCGAAAACCATCTCGTTGTCTTTATTCGGCAGAACCGACAGAATCTCAAAAGGCTCTTCCCCGTAAGCTTCATACCAGTGCGGTTCACCGGCTGGTATAAAGACCACGTCGCCCTTTGCGACCTCGTAAACCTGATCCCCGATTCCGACCCTCGCCGTGCCACCAAGAACATACTGCTCGTGTTCGGCGCCGCTTGTATGAGCGGGAATGCCGCCCCCGGGTTCAATGACAAGCTTTCTCATAGAGAAATTAGGGCCCTCCTCGGGACCTATGAGCATCTGCCTTGAAACACCGTTGGCCGATTCCAAGACCTCGCTTTCTATATCGTCTATTTTTTTTACATGCATGCGCTTTTACCTCCGACTAATAAAATCTTTAAATTCATTTTACAGACTCTGCGCCATTGAATGCAACAAATTAACTATTAAGGTCATATGTATCGTTCGTTTAACTCAAGTGAAGACATTCTTAACGAAAAAGAAAAAAGCTTTGATCTTAAACAAATTCATCCCGATCGGGAGCATTTCTTCAGGATATCCTTTTTAAGATAAGAAATAATCCCGAGAGGGATGATTTTATTGTATTTACTTTGTCTTATGATAAAATAGTCCCGAGAGGGATGATTTATGAAGCTGCTTATCAAAAATGTGAAACAACTTGGCGAGACCATACGCAAAGTCAGGAAAGCACAGGGGCTGACTCAGGAACAACTCGCAGCTGCCTGTGGAGTCGGAACAAGGTTCGTTCGCGAACTTGAGTCAGGGAAGGAGTCATGTCACCTAGATAAATCTCTGAGGGTGGTAAGGATGCTGGGTATGGACATATCAATTGAAGGATACGGGGACTTATGAACCGGATTCTCGACGTCTATCTGCATGAAATTTACGCGGGTCAACTCTTCATGTCCCATGGCTCCGCCGAACTACTGTTCTCCTATGATGCCAGATACCTGGAGGCAGGCAACCCTTCACTGTCCGTATCTCTTCCTCTGGGGGAAGGGACCTATGAAGGAAACGTGGTAAAGGCGTTTTTTTCAGGACTCCTGCCCGATGACATCCTGCGGCACAGACTGGCCAGGTTTCTCGGGATTTCAGAGAGGAACACCTTCACGCTGCTCGAAGCCGTGGGCGGCGAGTGCGCGGGGGCCGTATCCTTGTATCCCCAGGGTGTAGAACCTCCGGAGGAAAGCCAAGGGGACGTTGAAATCCTCGATGACAGAAAACTCAGCCGAATTCTTAAGCTTCTCAAGCAGCGGCCGCTGCTTGCGGACTACGATGGATTACGCATGTCGCTTGCCGGGGCTCAGGAAAAAATCGCTGTGAGCGTAAGAGACGGAAAAATCGCCCTTGCGAGAGGCGCCGTCCCGACAAGCCATATCCTGAAGCCCCCAATCGGAGATTTAAGAGACAGTGTACAAAATGAAACGCAATAAGTAGTTAGGGGCTTTAACACCCTCAAACCTCAAGGAAGTAAAGCCATCTGTCTATCTCTTTTTCCCTGGGGAAAAGGTGTTTCAAACCGCTTCCCCTCTATGATTTCTTCTACTGTCAGCATCTGCATCCGGGGAAACTGCTTCCCGTAAACTTCAAGGTCTCCGGCTTCCGCCATCATCTTGTGAAAGTTCCTTTCCTTTCTTTCCCCGAGGGGTTCTATTATGATAAGCCCCGCCATCTCCGCCTCATCCCGCTCCATAACGCTGTGTAAGGCTCTCAAGTCCGCAATGCCTACATTCCTGCCGCCTTTCACCTCAAGCACCATGCTTTGAAGCTCTTTTTCCTTGGTATCGAAATAAAGCCTTCCGTCAATCCCTCCGTCCGCCGTTTTCCTTGCGGTAACAAACCCGTCTACTTGCTCTATACACCACTTTTGAAACTGGTATTTATCTCGCTTCCACAAATCCCTTGCCCCTTCAAGCGTCTGTGGTATGCCCTTTACCTCGAAGTCCTCACCCTCAACAAGGTGTAACCGTTCCTCTAGCCGTCTTTTCGCAACCCGTTTAATAGCGTGTATGGCAATATCAATCCCTATCCATTTACGCCCCAGGCTGTGAGCGGCTTCAATCGTAGTGGCACACCCGCAGAACGGGTCCAGTACCACATCGCCTTCATTGCTGGAGGCTTTGATTATCCGCTCTAAAAGAGCGAGAGGTTTTTGCGTGTTGTAGCCAAGATACTCCCCGGTGTTGTTGACCTTTTGGAAGCTGGGTACATCCGTCCAGACAGTCCTAAGCCCCACGCCCCTATCTTCCTTCAGATAAGAACGGCGTTCCGACCCGTCTTCATTGCGATAGATTTTATAGCGCTTTCCCTCATCATCCACCTTGTCATATCTCTTGATAGTTTTCTCATCAAGCGGGCTATACTGCTTATTGAAAATCGGATTGCTCCCCCGTGAATAATAAAGCAGGGTATCATGCCCCCGTATCCAGTTGTCGGCTCGGGATTTGAAACCGGAAGAATCCTCATTGCTCCAAACTATTTCCCTGCGAAAGTTGTTGTGTCCGAATATCCCATCCATCATGATTTTGAGGTAATGGCTGGCCGTGGAATCACAATGAAGGTAAATGCTCCCCGTATCGCTTAGGAGGGTCCGCATTATCAAAAGCCTTTGCACCATATAAGACAAATAAGCAAGCAAGCGAGGCTGCGTCGCCCTAAGAGCATTTACCCAGATACGCCAGAAGTCGGCTATTTCGTCCTCTATGCCCGCCTCTCGCATGAGTATAGGCATATTCCTTATTGCCCGCTCCCTTTCCTCATCAAGCGTCCACTGATCGCAAAACGCCTCTATCTGCTCGGGCAAGGGTCGCCCCGTCTCGTCCTTGTAAATGGAGTTGTATTGCCTGTCAGAATTGAACGGAGGATCTAAGTAAATAAGGTCTATGCCCCTGCTTGGCATTTCCTCCATTATCTCAAGGCAATCCCCGTAATAGAGGGTGTTCATGCGAAGCACCCCCGCATGAAGGTTCCAAAGGCGTTCTCATTCTCCCTGTTGTTGTACTTCCAACACGCCTCGGCAACAAAGAGGGGTGTTTTCTCTTCCGTGTAGCCGTGATGAGTGCCATACCAAGCCCGCTTTAACAGGCTCCAAAAGCCCTCTATCGTGTTAGTGTGGACTTCCCCGTCCGCATATTGTCTGCTGTGATTGATAACCGCATGGCTTATCATCCTGCGGACGGCTCTGTAAGACTTGTACTCATCGGTTATCAGAAGCGAACCCTGCGGGTTTACCGACTTGCTTATGAAGTCCAGTATGCCTTTTCCTGAAAGGTCCGTGGCAACACGGGCAACAACCTTTCCGCCCCGCTCTACGGCTCCGATTACAGGGGTTTTGTCAGTGCCGCGACCTCTTGGATTTTTAGGGGGGGGGTGAGGTCTTTGTTGTTAAATTTTCGAGGTTTTCCGCCTACATAGGTCTCGTCCGCTTCAACAATTCCCTGAAGCAGTCCGGTTTCCTTTGTTTGCTCCGCTGCCATTTGGGCACGGATACGTTGTTGCATATACCAGGATGTTTTTTGATTGAGTTCCAAATCACGGGCAAGTTGGCAACTGGACAGGCTCTTTCTTGCGTTTACGATAAGCCCTATGGCGAGAAACCATTTCTGAAGGGGAATCTTTGTCTTTTCAAAGATAGTGCCGGAAAGTACATTGAAGCTGGATTTGCAATCGTGGCAGTTCCAGCGCCCTATCCGGTTGCCGTCATGCTTGCGGGCAACTTTGATGCTTCCGCAGTGCGGGCAATGAGGCGTATCCTTAAACCGGATGTCTTCTAAGTGCTCTATGCAAGCTTCTTGGTCGGGGAATCTTTTGAATATCTTGATTAAATTCATCATCTAACCTCCGTATGGTAATATACTACTTAGGTTGAATAGAATGTCAAGCCCCTAACTACTTATTGCGAAATGAAATATTCTGCATGCGCCTTGCGCAAATGGTCGGAATTGAGGCTCCGGATGTTGAAGCGGGATGGTCAGACGACGCACCTTACCTGCTCGTGGAGCGTTATGATCGCGTAACGGATAAAGGAGGTGTTACGAGGAGACTGCATCAGGAAGACTTCTGTCAGGCTTCGGGCACCGCTCCAGAGGCTAGGTATGAACGCGAGGGAGGACCCGGCATACCAAGCTGCTTGGAAATACTGAGAGAACACGGCCTGAGACCCGCTACGGGTCAACTCGATTTTCTGAAAAAAGTGATATTCAACTACCTGATTGGCAACGCGGACGCGCACGCAAAGAACTTCTCGCTTCTCTACAGAGAAAGAAAACCGGAACTTGCCCCGTCCTACGATCTGCTGAGCACGGCCGTTTATCCAGAACTGTCAAAGAAAATGCCTATGAAAATCGGTAAGAAGTACAACCCGGAAAAGATATTTCCGAGGGACTGGCACAAACTTGTTCCCGATACCGCGGTTGCCAGAAAGAATCTCGAGGAACTGCTTCTTACCACCGCGCGAGACTGTCTTGAAAATGCTCCCGCGCTTAAAGACTCGCTTGAAAAGGAAACGATAGGGTCCACGATCTTCGCAGATATATGCTCCGTCATAGAAAGACGCGCGAAGCTTGTTGAGAAACAGATTAAAAATAATCCCGACCGTTAAAACCATCTTAGCGGAATTCCGCCAACCGGTATATAGTGTCATTTTCCCTTGATATGAAACGGAATTCCCGACCGCCCATTTCTAAAAAACCCGTTTTTGTGTAGATTGATTAGACCGGACCGAAACGGTTCACCTGTTTGGAGAATAAACCCAGTGGCCGGGCCCGTACGACTGGGGCTTGCGAATCCCGCCAGGCCCGGAAGGGAGCAACGGTAGCAATAACCTCCGTGCGTTACGGATACCTGGTCGCTGGTTTTGATACAATGGCATACAGAGTACTCGCCCGCAAGTGGCGACCCCAGACTTTCGAAGACCTTGTCGGTCAAGAGTTCCCGGCCGTAACACTCAGAAACTCCATTGAATCCGGGAAAATAGCCCACGCCCTTCTGTTCGCCGGTCCCAGGGGGACGGGCAAGACCTCCACGGCTAGAATCGTCGCAAAGGCCATAAACTGCGACAGAAAAGACGGGGGGAAGTACCCCTGCTCAACCGATCAGTGCTCAATCTGCGAGGGAATATCGGAGGGGAGATCGCTTGACGTGCAGGAAATCGACGCCGCCTCGCACACGGGCGTGGCGGATGTTCGCGAGATAATAGAGAGCGTCAAGTACTCGCCGGCCTCAGCGAGAAAAAAAGTCTACATAATCGATGAAGTGCACATGCTCTCCCAGTCGGCCTTTAACGCTCTTCTCAAGATAATGGAGGAGCCCCCGGAGCACGCGATTTTCATACTCGCGACCACGGAGGCACACAAGGTTCCCCCGACCATAATGTCACGCTGCCAGAGATACGATTTCAAGAAGATCCCCGTCGAGAAAATAAAAAAGGCGCTTGAGAAAATAATAAAGGCGGAGAAGATAAAAATCGACTCTGAAACCCTGTACCTAATCGCAAGGGAATCTGAGGGAAGCATGAGGGATTCACTTAGCCTGCTTGATCAGCTCACGGTGTCTTTTGAAGACAAAATAACCCACACAGACGTGATAAACCTCCTGGGCATACCGGATAACGAGTCGCTTAAGAGCATCCTCAGGGCCGTTTTCGCGAAGGAACCCGCAGAATGCGTGGAGCTTGTGCGAAACGCAGCCGCGAAGGGAATAAGCCCAAGGAGAATGGCCCAGGACATAATCTATATGTTCAGGAACCTCCTCTACCTCAAGATCTGCGGCAAGGACTTCGCCTCGGACCTTTCCCCTGATGAAAAGGACGAGCTGTCGGAACTGGTGAAAAACGAGTCCACCGAAACCGTGGAGCTTCTCTTCAACATAATAATTGACGGGGGAGAGAAGATAAGGAGTTCGTTTTACCCGGAAATCGTGCTTGAGCTCGCGCTAGTCAAGATGAGCACGGTCGGGAAAGTCGAGAAAATAGACGATATTCTGAAAAGACTTGAGAGGCTGTCGCCGCAGAAACCCGGCGCGGAGAAACCGCCCGGTTCCCCTAGAGGAAAGAGGGAAACCACGGCGCGCGTCCCCAAAAAACAGGAAGAGCGGCCTGCGGGAAAGGACAACGACAAAACCGGGCGAAAAAACCCGGATAAAGATAGAAAACAGGAGAAGGAAGCTTCCAGACCCCCCGCTGAGACAGAAACGGCGGGCGGCGGCCCCGGAAAGCAGGAGGTCATCGACTTTGTACGCAGCAAGAGCAAGGACGGTTTCCTGGCGAACAGACTCGCCCAGGCCCACCTCCTTGAAGTCAGCGGGAGCCGGGTAAGCGTGAAATTCCTCGAAAACGGCATCAATCATGAAAAAAAGCTTAAAAAATCAAAAGAACTCAGAGAAATACTCAGGGAAATGCTAGGCGTTGAAAAAATAAGGCTTGATATCGACACCATAAACGAAGAGGGGATTAACGGAACCGGGGGAGCCGCGAAGAAGCCTGATCCCGCAGAAGACGAGCTGGTGAACTATGCCATCCGGCAGTTTGACGCAAGCGTGATAAAAAGAAAAAATTTAAGCCAGGGGTGAAAAAAATGAAATTAGGCGGAAACATGAAAAACATCATGAAGCAGATGGGGAAAATGAAGGAGCAGATGGAGCGCCTTCAGAACGAGGCTGGGGAAAAGACAGTGGAAGCTTCTTCCGGCGGCGGGATGGTTACGGTTATGGCAAAGGCAAAAGGAGAGATAACGTCAATAGTCATAGAGCCCGAAATAATAAGCGAAACCGACATCGAGATGCTCCAGGACCTCGTGACTGCCGCCGTAAACGAGGCCCTTTACAAGGGACAGGAGCTGATGAAAGACGAAGTCTCGCGCTTCACCGCCGGCATGGGACTTCCGCCGGGGCTTATCTGAGATGGGAAGAGCGGGCCTTCCCGAGCCGATTTCAAGACTGATAGAAGAGCTTTCCAAGCTTCCGGGGATCGGCGAGAAAAACGCAACACGCCTTGCATTTCACATATTCCGCTCATCCGAGGGCTACGCGCGCAGCCTCTCAAGCGCGATAATCAGCACCAAATCAGACGTCAGCATGTGCAACACGTGCTATAACTTCACGGAGAAGGACCCATGCGCAATCTGCACAGACACCTCAAGAGATCCTCACACCCTCTGCGTCGTTGAAGAGCCGCTTGATCTGCTCGCCATAGAGAGAAGCGGGGAGTTCCGGGGGCAATACCATGTCCTCCACGGAGTAATATCTCCTCTGGAAGGAGTGGGCCCCGAAGATCTCCGGATAAAAGAGCTTGTAGCAAGGGCCGGGAGGGAGAATATAAGGGAAATAATTCTCGCGACCGGCACAAACGTCGAAGGCGAAGCGACCGCGGTTTACCTCTCAAGGACACTAAAGCCTCTGGGAATCAGAACCTCGAGAATAGCTTACGGAATACCCGTCGGCGGAGACATAGAGTTTGTGGACGAACTCACGCTCGGCAAGGCCCTTCGGGACAGAAAAGAAGTGTGACGGCCCGAGCCTCAGCCGCCTCCCGGGTTTTTTCTCGACACGGCTATGGCCTCAAGAACAAGCCAGACGGCAAGAACGAGCATTATCGCCGAGAGGCTGAAAAGAAGCGTATTGTCGAGAAAATACTTAAGGTTGAAGAATATCGAGGCCGTCGTCATCCCCACCAGAAAAATCATCGGCACAAGCGTATAGATAAACGGTTTTTTCGCTCTTCTGAGATAAAGGGTTATCAGAAGCAGCGTGATTCCCGCTATCAGCTGGTTCGTAGCGCCGAAAAGAGGCCAGAGCAGAAACCCGCCCGAGCCGGGGCCCTTGCCCGGAACCTGGGCGAAAAGCGCAAGCGCAAGCGGCGGCACGATGGCGAAAAACGCCCCGATATACCTGTTTTTAAGAGCCTTGATGCCGTAGGCTTCCCCAAGTTCCCCTATAACGATCCTCTGTATCCTGGCCCCGGTATCAAGAGAAGTGGCCGCGAAACTTATGACTATCACGCTTATGAGGGTGGTCCCCAGCACCTCGGGGATATGGATTGAGGTAAGAAAGCTCGAAGTTCCCATGACGAAATTCGCTATGCCTCCGCTCGATGCCGATTCCCACGAATGATAGTGCTCAAGCCATTCGCTACGCTCTATCCCGGCCGCTACAGCGAGAGTGGCTATCATGGCAAGCGTGCCCTCCCCCAGCATTCCCCCGTAACCCACGAACCTTGAATGCGACATCCTGTCAAGCTGCTTCGAGGTGGTTCCGCTCGCGACAAGGCCGTGAAATCCGCTTACAGCTCCGCACGCAATGGTTATGAAAAGAAACGGAAGCAAGGGAAGCCCGTCGGCGGCGAAGTTGATGGCCGGGGCCTGCATCTCGGGATGAGCCACCATTATGCCCGTTATAAGTATCGCGAGACCCACGAAAAGATGGATTCCGTTTATGTAGTCCCTGGGCTGAAGAAGCATCCACACGGGAAGAACCGAGGCCACGAAGGAGTAGACCATAAGAATGATCACCCACGTCACCACCTGGCTTCCCATCACTTCGGGAATGGTCAGGGGAACTTTGGTTCCGGCCCAGACCATGAAGTAAAGAAGCACAAGCGCAATCAGAGTGGGCCAGAGAATGGGCACCCCTTTCCTGTAGAAGAGAAACCCGATTACAAGCGCCACCAGTATCTGGAAATTCACGGGGAGCACGCTCGCGGGAAAGCTTACAAAAAGAACCGCAATTGCGTAAGCGAAAACGGCTATCACGAAAAAGACCAGGAAGCAGACTATGAGGAGAAAAAGGGTTCTTCCCCGCGGGCTTATGAATATTCCGGCAAGGTCTCCGACGGATCTTCCCCTGTTTCTGGCAGAGATAACAAGAGCGCCGAAATCATGAACTGCCCCGATGAAAATCGTTCCGAACACGACCCAGATAATCGCCGGGACCCATCCCCAGAAAACTGCTATGGCCGGCCCTATTATCGGCGCGGCCCCCGCTATGGACGCGAAATGGTGTCCGAAGAGAACGTGCTTTCCGGCGGGCACGTAGTCCACGCCGTCTCGCAGTTGATGCGCCGGGGTGGGTTCCCCGTCGCCTACCCCGTAAATTTTTTCGGAAATAAACTTCGAGTAATACCTGTACCCGAGCAGGTAAAGAGCTATTGAGGCTATCGCTATTAAGGCTGCGTTCATCCAAAGTTCCCCGAAATCAGAAAATCGCGGGTTCAATCATTATAAAGAAAAAACGGCGGAGCGGAAACAGCACCGCACTCAACTGAAATTCTTCCGCATGTACTCGTTCACTTCATCCCACCTGCCGTAAAGGGCGGAAAGCCTTGCCTCAAGTTCGCCGAACTGCCTTGTTTTTTCCTCCCAGTCGGCGTCTTGTGCAAGAGTCTGGGGGCTCGCGAGAAGCTTTTCCATCTCCTCTTTCTCGGTTTCGCACTCAGATATCCTGCTCTCAAGATCCGAAAGAGCGTTTTCCATCTGCCTTTTCGAAAGAAGCGTCCAGTTTTCCATGTTTTCTATTCCCTTTTCTTGGAGCTCCCTGTAAAGCCGGTTGCGCCGCTCAGCTTCAAGGGCTTTTACGGTTTTTTTCTTAGGTTCGTCGTCCTGCACTTCGGTGAATACCTGTTCATTGTCGGAGTCACGGGTCTTTCTCTCGAGAAATTCCGAGTAATTGCCGATAAACGTCTCAACCCCTCCTCCCTCCACGTACCATATCCTTTCCACCAAGCTGTCAATGAAATACCTGTCGTGGCTTATCAGCAGAAAGGTGCCGGAATACTCCTCAAGAGCACGGAGAAGCACTTCCCTCGACGCCATGTCAAGGTGGTTTGTGGGCTCATCAAGAACCAGGAAATTGGAGCGGGAAACCAGAATCTTGAGAAGGGAGAGGCGGCTTTTCTCGCCGCCTGAGAGAACAGAGACTTTCTTGGTTATATCGGAAGCTCCGAAAAGAAACGAGCCAAGAAGCGTTCTCGCCTCGGTCTGGGAAAAAAGAGGATAAGCCCCGATGAATTCCTCGTAAACCGTGTTCTTGGGATTGAGCATCTCGTCCTGGTTCTGTGCGTAGTAACCCAAGGTCACGTTATGACCAAGTCGGCTTTTGCCTGAGAAGTTCTCAACGCCCGCAACCATCTTGCAGAGGGTGGTTTTTCCTTCGCCGTTTCTCCCTGTAACCGCTATCCTGTCTCCCCTTTCAACTCGAAGTGCGGGACAGTCCTGGAAAACAATGTTTCTTGTCCCAGCGGAAGTTTTATACTCCTTTGAGAAATTGCTTATTTCGTATACCACGCGTCCCGCGCGTTCGGGGACGGGAAAATCGAACTCAAGGGTTCTTCGGGTTTCCGGCAACGGCGCTTCGGGCTCCATTTTCTCAAGCATTTTTATCCTGCTCTGCACCTGTCTTGCCTTTGAGGCCTTGTACCTGAACCGCTCTATGAAACGGCGCTGCGCGCGGAGTTTTCTCTCTTGGTTTTTGGCAGTCGCCTCGGCGACCGCGGCAATCTGCTCTTTTCTCTCAAGGTAAGAGGAATAATCGCCCCGGAATTCCCTTATCGCCCCTCCTTCAAGCTCCGCTATCGTGTCAACCATCCGGTCAAGCAGGTATTTGTCGTGAGATACCAGAACCACGGTTCCGCGGTAGCTTCCAAGGTACCCTTCGAGCCACTCTATGCTTTTTATGTCAAGATGGTTAGTCGGCTCATCGAGAAGAAGAATCTGGGGTTCCAGAAGAAGTATCCTCGCAAGCTCAACCCGCATTTTCCAGCCGCCCGAAAGAGAGGAAACCTTATGGGGGAGCTGTTCCCCGGTAAAACCCAGTCCGAACAGGATCTTCTCGGCTTCGTGGACGGGTTTTTCGGAACCGTCCTCGCCTCCATCGCTGTCACCCGCACGGGCCGCCGAGAGCACCGTAAGATCACCCGTTCCCAGATCCATTATCTGCGGCAGATAGCCAACGGTTAACGCCCCCGGAACGGAAACACCCCCCTTTTCCGGTTCCATGAGTCCCATCACGATTTCAAGCAGCGTGGTCTTGCCTGAGCCGTTTGGACCCACAAGCCCGTACTTTCTTCCCTTTTTTATGCCCCACTCAAGATCTAGGAAAAGATTCTTTCCCAGAAAAGAGTGGCATATGCCCGATAAGCTTATCATCTCGACAAAAACAAAAAGAGACCTGATACTATTTTCCGACGATACATGCTTAATTCACCTGTTGCGGATAATGAAAGCGCAGAAAAAGCTATCTAAAAAATCGGCGGCATTCCAGATAT
>JAJEGO010000022.1 GCA_022819805.1 Candidatus Dadabacteria bacterium | reverse complement strand
CCTCTCGGGAATGAGCACCCCTATGCAGAGAGAAGCATCTGCACAGTCATTGCTTCGGCAACCTGAAGAGGCCAGAATGCAGGTCAGGATGAAAACGCACAGAACTGAGCAGGTGTTTTTCATTTCAGCGTCTTAAAGAGGCTGTCTTGCTATTATGACCCGTGAGAGCAGCGAATGCTGCATTGACAGGTCAAATTACATCAGTCCAACGGACACAGCGAAATGGCCACCTGTTACCAACAATAGAGGATCAGGCAAGATCCGCGGGCATCATTATCATGTTGTCCATCGATGCACCGGGGGCTATCATCGGATAAACCATTTCCGTACAATCGACTTCTATCTCCATGAGAACAACTCCCGGAGTGTTGAGGCCTTCCCTGAGAGTGGGCTCAAGTTCCTCGGGCTTCACCGCCCGAAGGCCGCGGGCTCCAAACGCTTCTGCGAGCTTCACGAAATCCGGCAGCACTTCAAACCGAGATGCCGAGTAATTGCCCTCAAAAAACATGGTCTGCCATTGCCTAACCATTCCGTGGTGACGGTTGTTGAAAACGATAATCTTAAGATCCAGATTGTTTTCAACCGCAGTCGCAAGTTCCTGGAAATTCATCTGGAAGCTTCCGTCGCCGGCAACGCATATAACCTGCTCATCAGGTCTTGCATATTTCGCTCCCATAGCCGCAGGGAAACTGAATCCCATGGTTCCCAAGCCCCCTGAGGTAAGATGGGTTCTCGGCCTTTCGAACTTGTAGAACTGGGCCACCCACATCTGGTGCTGACCCACATCGGAAACTATTATGGCATCTCCTTTCGTAAGCTTGTAAAGCGTGTCTATGGCGTAGGTCGTTAGAATTTTCTCGCTTCCCTGGCAATAGGTAAGCGGATGCTTCTCGTTCCAGTCCCGTATCCGTCTGAGCCAGGATTCCCTTCCCTCAAGGTCAATCTCCCCGGGGAGGGCATCGAGTAACTGGCGCAGAACAACTTTGGCATCCCCTACTATCGGACACTGAACCGTTATGTTCTTGTCTATCGAGGAGGGATCTATATCTATATGGATAATCTCTGCGTTGGGAGCAAACTCATCAAAATTCCCGCCCGTAGCCCTGTCATCAAACCGCCCGCCGATCGAGACAACGAGGTCCGATTCGGTAACCGTCATATTGGCGGCATAGGAACCGTGCATCCCGAGCATGCTTATGAAGAGCGGATCGCTCGCCGGATAACCCCCCAGACCCATAAGGGTTGAAGCCACAGGTATCTGAAGCCGGTGGCAGAACTCAAGCAGTTCATCCGTAGCCCCGGACCAGATAACTCCTCCCCCGGAATAAATAACCGGCCGTTTTGAGGCAAGCAGCATCTCCACCGCCCTTTTTATCTGGGAAGGATTTCCCTTCATAGTGGGCTTGTAACCTTTGATATCTATCTCATGATCCTCGGGTATTACAAGTTCGTCTTCTCCTATGAGAACATCCTTGGGCATATCAACCAGAACCGGGCTGGGTCTTCCGGTGCCGGCTATGTGGAAAGCCTCTTTCATCGCTCTAGGAAGATCCCGGGTTTCTCGTACAAGGTAGTTATGTTTCGTGCAGGGTCTTGTTATGCCGATATGGTCGGCCTCCTGAAAAGCGTCGCTTCCAAGGTACTGCGTAGGAACCTGTCCCGTAAAGATAACTATGGGAGACGAATCCATCTGCGCCGTCGCAATACCGGTAACGGTGTTGGTTGCCGCAGGACCCGAGGTGCAAAGCACCACTCCCGGTTTTCCCGAGGCCCTTGCGTACCCGTCGGCCATGTGCGTAGCCCCCTGCTCATGCCTCACTAGCACGTGATTTATCTTGTCGGTGTAATCGGTCATCACGTCATAGACCTTGAGAACGTAACCTCCCGGCAGTCCGAAGACCACGTCAATACCCTGGTGAAGAAGCGTCTCAAAGAACATCTGTGCGCCGAGCATCTTGGCCATTTTATTATATCTCCCTGGTTGCTTTTAAAATGCGGAATACCAACAACCCACCCGCTTAATTTATCACCGCGTGCAGACAACTTCAAGACCGGCAAGGAAAAAGATCAAGACTTTCTTACGCTTGCAAGCGGATTACGGGGTGATATCGGAATTTATCGTCAACGAAGGAAGTTTTCACCGGGGGATTTTCAGATCACAGCTCGGCGGCCCGCATAATGACGCTGTTATCTGTTTCCGCACAGTCAGCGCTATATTGGCGCATCTCGCTTCCGGGGCAACAGGGCTGAACTGAGACTTGACAGTGCAATTCACGCTAGTATAGACTGATTATACATATTTAGACTAACCGGATGTTCCTAATGCGGGAAGTCTGCAATCAGGGGGAAATGCTTCCATGAAGAATTTAGCTTCTAGAAATAAACCGGCTCAACTGGAGTCTAGTTCTACCCCCCCCCTCAATTTGATTCTGTAATACATAATCAGGGAACATTCGTTTCCCTTGTGCTGGCTGTGCTGCTCGGCGCGCTGTTCCTGTTCGCCGCCGTGCCGGCCCAGGCACAGACGGCGCATCCAGTGAGTAACTTGGCCGCAGCCCCGGGCAATGGACAGTTGACGGTAACCTGGACCAACCCCTCTGGCGCTGGGGCTGGCGTGACTGAAGTCTACATACGCTTCAGGATGCAGGACACGAGCACTTGGCAGAGCGCGGGTACAGGTTTGGCCGGTTCAATAACTTCTCGCGTAATCAGCAACTTGACGAACGGCACGACGTACGAGATAGAGGTCCGTCTCTATTGGGCCGCGTTAGCCGTCTTTGCCAACTGGGAATCCACAACCGGCACGCCGCGGGATCCGACGGCCCCGATCCCGACGGTGGATGTGTGGTTGTCGCTGCCAGCCAGTCTATCCGTCCGTGAGGGCGAGTCGATTACGGTGACGGCACACCTGTCGGAAGCGCCGTCAAACAACGTGACGATCCCGATAACTCTGAAGCCGAGCACAGCACCCAGCATAGCGGCCGAGCCGGAGGATTACGGGGCGCTTACAAGCATTACGATCAACGCCGGCCAGACGACCGGCACGGGTACGATCGCCACGAACCATGATGAAGACATCGACAACGAGGTGCTCTACGTGGAAATCAACCCCTCCCTGTCATCCTCGATCGGGCGGGACAACCCGTACATAGTGGGTTTCACGATCATCGACGACGACAGGCCCTCCACCACGACGACCACGGATCCGCCTACCACGACACCTACAGATCCTTCCCCGCCCACCACCACGACGCCTACAAACCAGCCGACTGACCGGCAGACTCCCCCCGCACTGTCTTCAGACGCTACACTGAACAACATTGAGATTGAAGAAGCCTCACTTGACTTCGACCCCGATACGCGGACCTACACAGTTAATGTCTACGGAGTGACAGCCGTAACCCTGACCCCCACGGCAAACCACCCAGATGCCGAGATAACCGTTAACGGAAATACGGTACAAAGAGGATCATCCGCCATGGTTGCCCTTGATAATGACGGGGAAACCTCTATAGAGATAGAAGTGACCGCGGAGAACGGAACCACGAAAACCTACACCCTTGCGGTGATGTACTGCCCGGGGGAAGAAAGAGAGATTCTCTCTATGTTCTATGACTCAACGGAAGGAGACATGTGGGAAGAAGACAGAGGATGGAATACGGAAAGTCTTCTTGACAGCTGGCATGGAGTGGAAACAGAAAACGGCAGCATTACCGTTATCAGTCTCCCGGACAACCGTCTTTCGGGAGAAGTCCCCGAGGCGCTTGGGTGTTTCGGAGGACTCAAGGAACTGCAGGAGCTTGATCTTTCTGGCAACAGCGGTCTTTCGGGGGAGCTTCCCCCGGGACTTTCTGAACTTAACAATCTCGGAGTTCTTGACATAAGGTGTACTGAAATAACTGTTCCCGAGGAGCTTGAGGGGTGGACCATGAATCTTGGGGAAGGTTTCAGAAGGGGCTGCGACACTCAGCCCGATGACATGGCGTCCGCGCAAGGGGATGGAGGGTGCGCGGTGGGAGCGTCTTCTGAGCGCATGGGAGCGTCCGCCCTGCTTGTGGCAGTATTTATGCTGTTTGCCCTCTCCAGGGGACTTCGAGCGCGCTCTGACTGAGACGCGGTTCCCTGTGGAACCCTGACCCCGAGATCGTTGCGGCGTAAATGCCGGAACACATCCCGGTAAAGGCAGCTTTCCCATCTAGCGTAAGATAGCCTTGAGAAAAAGATCCCCACCCCGGTTTGGGCAACGCCGCTTAGCGCTCCGCGGCGGAGCGGCGAAGATAGAAGGGAGTTAAGGTGAAGGGATCGTTCTTTTGTCCCGAAAGAATTTTTTTTCTTCCCAGAAGTGCGCAGCCGGACGCTCTGGGAGTGTTCAGGTTTCCAGGCAGGAACACAGCGTTTTTCCCCAACGTTTCCCGTATAAGCTTTTCGTGGAGCACGGCTGCGCTGCCCACAAAAACGGTTTTTTCTCTTATCCCGGCACATACAGACTCAGGAGTGGCGATTTCAGCCTTCATTATTTCTTCGCCCTCGGAATCATAAAACGAAAAGAAAACCTCCCCTCTACCCGCGTCTGTCATGGCGCATACGTTGTTCCCTGACCAGAGCGCGTTTGAGGCGAGGATCTCAAGCGACGGAACTCCCGCAAGATCCGTGCCCAGGGAATAACAAAGCGTCTTCGCAGTGGATACCCCTATTCGAAGCGAGGTAAAGGAGCCCGGTCCCGTCGACACGCAGACCGCGTCCAGATTGTCTTTTCCGAGTCCGCAGTCCGAAAGAAGCCGCTCAATGGTGGGAATAAGCACTTCGTTATGTCTCGGGCCGGTGTTGAAAACATATTCGCAAAGAAGCGCTTCGTCGTCGGATATTGATACGCTTCCCGAAAAAGTAGAGGTTTCAATTCCCAGAATTTTCATGTGCGTCTTTAAAATATGGCGGAAATGGACATTCAGGAGTGAAAGTTATGTGATCAAGTTTAGTGAATCTGGTACACCGGAGACTGTATCCCTCGGGGGTTTCTCCTTACTCCGCTTCCTCAGAAGAACCCATTCCCGAGGCTTTTATGATCCCATTTCTTATTTTTTCACGAATTTCCGGATTTTCGTGGAGAAACTTCTTGGAATTCTCCCTACCCTGTCCTATTCTCTCGCCTTCGTAGGAATACCAAGTGCCGCTTTTCTTTATCACATTGAATCTGCTTCCCAAGTCCACAAGTTCACCGAGTTTTGATATTCCCCTTCCGAAAACCACCTCGAATTCCGCTTCCCTAAAAGGCGGAGCGACTTTGTTCTTGACAAGCTTCGCCCTGACCCTGTTACCCACGATGCGGTCGCCGTCTTTAAGCGATCCGATGCGCCTTATGTCAACTCTCACCGACGAGTAGAACCGAAGGGCGTTACCCCCGGTGGTGGTCTCGGGGTTCATGTATGCCGGAACCCCAATTTTCATGCGAAGCTGGTTAACGAAGATCACTATGGTCTTGGAACGGCTCACGTTAGCCGTTATCTTGCGAAGCGCCTGCGACATCAGCCTCGCCTGAAGACCCACGTGAGTGTCTCCCATCTCCCCCTCGATTTCAGCGCGGGGGGTAAGGGCAGCAACCGAGTCAAGCACTATGAGATCAACCGCGTTGCTCCTTATAAGGGTATCGATGATTTCAAGGGCCTGTTCTCCGAAATCGGGCTGCGAAATAAGAAGATCCTCAACCTTGATCCCAAGTGCCGCCGCATAGCTTGTCGAAAGAGCATGCTCGGCATCGACAAATGCGGTTATCCCGCCGGCTTTCTGGGCCTCCGCAATGGCGTGGAGCGCTATGGTGGTCTTACCCGAGGCCTCAGGGCCGAAAACTTCGACGATTCTTCCCCTGGGAAAGCCCCCGACTCCAAGCGCTATGTCAAGTCCAAGGGAGCCCGAGGTGATAACCGGAATGTCCGAGAGGGAAGCATCCTCTCCCAGTCTCATTATGGAACCTTTTCCGAACTGCTTCTCTATGGTGCTGATGGCTACATCTATGTTTTTGTTCTTCTCGTCAAGATTGCTCATTCCGTCTTAATCTCCGTTTCGGTTTTTTTGGGGTTCTGAAACTACTATCCTACATAATCAAGGCAGAACTTCCTAACCATATCAATGGCGGTGGAAGCGGCAAAGTTCTTTATCTCATCCCTCGTTCCAGTAAAATTCCGTTTCTCGCAGAAAGTCCCCGAGGAAACGTGACTGAATCCAAACCACACGGTACCCACGGGCTTCTCCGCGGTTCCTCCTCCCGGACCCGCAATTCCGGATATGGAAATTCCTATATCGGTTCCGAAAAGCTCTCTCGCCCCACGGGCCATTTCGAAAACCGCCTCCTCGCTTACTGCGCCGAACCGCGTAAGGGTATCTGTGCTTACCCCCAGAAGTTTTTCCTTTGAATCGTTGCTGTAGACCACCGCTCCACCCAGAAAATAAGCTGAACTTCCCGCGATGTCTGTAAACCGGCTTGAGCAAAGCCCTCCCGTACAGGACTCCGCAACGGAAAGGGTCAGGTCTTTTTCAAGCAACAAAGCTGCGGTCACATACTCAAGGGGTTCATCCTCCTGGGAAAAGAGAAAACCCCCCAGTCTTTCTTTTGCCTGCGCGCAGGCATCGCGCAGAAGTGAATCCAGCACCTCGCCGTCATGGCCCGAGGCCGTGAGACGCAGATGGATCTCGGGCAGGCGGATCCTGTACCCGAGGTCCACCCCTTCGGGGGAGAAGCCTCCCAGTTTTTCCGCCACCTCGGATTCCCCCAACCCGAATGTCCTGAGCACTCTCACCCGCAGGATGGTTCCCTTTTCCGCAACGCCACTTATATCCGGGAAAACATGTTCTCTGAACATCCGCCTGAATTCCCTTGGGACACCGGGAAGAAAGTAGAATTTCGAGTTGCCGGAAAAAAAACTGAACCCTGCGGCCGTACCGACGGGATTTTCAATAACCGCCGTTTTTTCAGGAAACATGGCCTGTTTTTCATGATGGATGTTGGGCTCCCTTCCCCTATTCCTAAGTTTTCGGGCAATGTCTTCATAGACCGCCGGATTAAAAACAAGGGGAGTTCCCAGAAACTTCGAGGCGGCAAGCGCACTCAGATCATCCTCGGTGGGACCAAGCCCTCCCGTGACTATGACAAATCTGGCTCTCTTCGACGCCGTAGCAAAAGAAGCGAGAAGATCGTCAAGATGATCGGCAACCGCGCAGTGATGCTTAACCTCAATACCGGATGAGGACAGTTCCGCGGCTACCCAGCTGAAGTTGGTATCCCGGGTAAGACCGCTCATTATCTCATTTCCGGTCGTGATTATCTCGACGCACATTGCCGGGTAATTCTAACTGGAAAGAAAGATGATCGCCTGAAGGCACAGGTTGCTGTATACCCCGGCCAAAACGTCATCCATCACGATACCGTAACCCCTCGGGAGTCTCTCGACTCTTCGTATCGGAAACGGCTTTGCTATATCGAAAAACCTGAACAGGAAAAAGCCGATTGCCAAATTAAGAGGGTTCGGGGTGATGAAAAGCATGCACACCAAAAATCCGCATACCTCATCTATCACGACCTCAGGCGGGTCTTCCCTTTTAAAAATCGGCACGCAACGGCCAGCGGCGATAAAAGAGACAAGGATCAGTCCCAACGTGAATGCTGAATAAAAAACCGCGCCGCCTGCGAGGCTGAGCAGGTATACGACCCCGACTGCTGCAAGAGTCCCCGCCGTTCCGGGGGCTCCGGGCACATATCCCACCCCGAAAAAAGTCGAAAAAGCAACGCATATCCTGTTTATCAAGGTTAACTCCCCGGGAACCCCGCTCGCGGGGGTGGATCTTCAGCAAGACTTATTTGACTGATAACACCTGCAAGTTTATCATTCTTTAGTCACCAAATGTCAAAAGTAATATGCGTGGTAAATCAGAAAGGGGGAGTCGGTAAAACCACAACCGCAGTCAACCTTTCGGCCTCTTTGGCGGTGGCAAACCGCCGAACACTTCTCATAGATCTTGATTCGCAGGGGAACGCAACCGGAGGGCTCGGCATTGACAAGGATTCGGTTAATTCGAAAAACATCTGCAGCGTTATACTGGGAGAAGTAAAGCTCCCGGACACCACAATTGACATTTATCCCGAGCTTCTGAACGGTTACCTGCACCTATGTCCGGCAAACCACGAACTCACCGGGGCCGAGATACACCTTATAGAGACCGAAAACAGGGAATACCGTCTCAAAAAGGTCATTGACGAAATAAGGACCGAGTACGATTACATATTCATAGACGCCCCGCCGTCTCTCAGTCTGCTCACCATAAACGCGCTTGCCGCGGCCGACCGGGTGCTAATACCCGTTCAGTGCGAATACTATGCTCTTGAAGGAATAGGCCAGCTGCAGACGACCATATCCCTCGCGAAGCAGAGACTCAATCCTTCGCTCGAGGTGGAGGGTTATCTTTTGACGATGTTCGATTCCCGTAATAACATATGTCATTCAGTGGCCGAGGACGTAAGGAACCACTTCGGCGAAAAAACCTTCGACACCGTAATAAGCAGAAACGTGAAGCTCGCTGAAGCGCCAAGCTACGGAAAACCGCTTTTACTTTACGAAATCAAGTCGAGCGGAGCTCAGAACTACATGAAACTCGCAAATGAGATAATAAGCAGGGCGGCGGAGGTTAACTGACGTGAAAAGACGAAGCCTGGGAAGAGGACTCGACTCTCTTATTCCAAAGAAGCTGGAAACAGAATCCACCGGGTACCAGATGGTAAGTACGGATCTGCTTAAGCCGAATCCCTCGCAACCGAGAAAGCAGTTTGAACAGGGTGCGCTTGAGGAACTCGCAGAGTCCATAAAGGAAAACGGAGTCATACAGCCGCTTATTGTCAGGAAGGAAAACGGCGGTTTCGAAATAGTGGCTGGGGAACGCAGGTGGAGAGCGGCGAAAATCGCCAAGCTCGAGAAACTGCCCGTAGTGATAAGAGCCGCTACCGACCAGGACGTGGCGGAACTGACGTTAATAGAAAACATACAAAGAGAGGACTTAAACCCCATTGAAGAGGCCGAGGCTTATGAAAAGCTCTCGGAGCGCTTCGGGCTTACCCATGACGATATAGCCAAAAAAACGGGGAAAAACCGCTCTGTCATCACAAACCAGCTGAGGCTTCTCAAGCTCTCTGATAAAGCTAAAGAAGCGCTTGTTTCGGGTGCTGTAACGGCGGGACACGCAAGGGCGCTTCTCGGCGCTTCATCCCTTGAGGAAATGGATTTCCTTCTTGGCGAAGTGCTGAAAAAGGATCTCACAGTAAGGAGAACCGAAGCGCTTGTAAAAAAGCAAAACAGAGATGCCGGACCGTCCGCTGAACCAGCCTCAGAGGAGCCAGAAGAAGATATATTCACCAGAGAACTTACCGAAGAGCTTGCCGGGAAATTCTCAACCAAAGTAAGAATAAGCCGCAACAAGACAAAGGGAAAAATAGAGATAGAATACTATTCTCCCGAGGAGCTTGAGAGAATTGTTGGCATACTGCTCTCGCGCGGGTAACATCCCGCGAAATTCACACCGGAGCAAGGAAACAAGAGATGAAACAGTTTTCTGTGAAAATAGAGGTTAAGCTCAAGCCCGTGGTGCTCGACCCCCAGGGCAAGGCGGTGCTTAATGCTCTTGGCGGTCTCGGATTCAGCGGGGTCTCAGACGCAAGGGTGGGCAAAATCGTGGAACTCACCATGGAGGGCGAATCCGCCGAGGAGGTAAGCCGCAAAGCGGACGAGATGTGCCGGAAACTCCTTTCCAACCCGGTAATCGAGGATTCTTCGGTAGAGATAGCGGAAAAATAATATGCCAAGTTTCGGAGTTCTGTTCTTTCCGGGGTCCAACTGCGACCACGACTGCTACCATGCCATAAAAAAAATCCTGGGCCGGCCCTGCGAACTTATATGGCACGAGGAAACTTCCCTAGAGGGAATCGACTGCATCGTGATACCAGGGGGGTTTTCCTACGGAGACTATCTTCGGGCGGGAGCTATATCGCAGTTCTCTCCGGTGGTAAGTCCTCTCAGGGAACTTGCCGCAAGTGGAGTCCCGGTAATAGGAATATGCAACGGGTTTCAGATTCTTGTTGAATCGGGGCTTCTTCCCGGGGCATTCATACACAACTCCTCGCTGAAATTCGTCTGCAGATGGACAAACGTAAGGGTCGAGGATACCGATACGCCCTTTACCTGTCTTCTGCGCAGGGGAGAGGTGCTGAAACTGCCGGTCGCAAACGCGCAAGGCAATTTCGTGCTGCCCCCGGGCGGGGACGATGCCCGGGAACGGAGGATAGTTCTGCGCTACTGCGGGGAAGGGGGAGAGCTCAGTGCCGAAGCGAATCCAAGCGGTGCCGAGGACAACATAGCAGGAATCGCCAATAACCGGGGCAATGTACTCGGGATGATGCCTCATCCCGAGCGCAGCTTCGAGAGCCTGCTAGGTTCAGAGGACGGCAGAAAAATGTTTGAATCCGCAATATCGTGGATAGAGTCCCGGAATGCCGACGGAAAAGCCATTTGAGTAAAACACAGACTGTGTTAGTCTTAACGGGAAATCGCGCGCACGAGAGTTTAAAATGGACAACACGCAGAGCAAAGAAAGAATAGACATAACGGACTACATCTGTCCGATGACGTTTGTCAAAACCAAGCTCAAGCTCGAGCAAATGAAGCGCGGGGAAGTCCTTGAAGTAAGGCTCTGCGAAGGAGAACCTCTCTCCAATCTCCCGAGAAGCGTGGAACAGGAAGGTCACAGGGTTCTCTCCATAGAGAAAGAAGAAGGCCGCTACCACAAGGTAATCATCGAGCGCTGCTAATGTCTAGATCCGAAGCCGGAACCTCCGCCGCCGGAGGTTCAAGAGTCGAATCGGTGGTTGACCTTATAGGCAACACCCCTCTTTTGGAACTTTCCGAGACGGCAAAGGAATGCTCTCCCGGAGTCAGTATTTACGCAAAGGCCGAGTGGTTTAACCCGGGAGGCTCAATAAAAGACCGCCCCGCCCGCAGAATGATCCTGGAAGCCATCCGCTCCGGCGAACTCACAAAAGACAAGGTCATTATGGACTCTTCTTCCGGGAATACAGCGATCGCGTACGCGATGCTTGGGGCCGCACTCGGGTACGAGGTTGAAATCGTAACGCCTGAGAACGTAAACACCGAGAGAAAAAAAGCTATCGAGGCCTACGGAGCGAGAATAACCTTCTCAAACCCTCTTGAAGGCTCCGACGGAGCGATAAGAATGGCTCACAGGCTAAAAGCGGATGATCCAGATAAATATTTCATGCCGGACCAGTACAACAACATTAACAACCTCCTGGCTCACTACGAAACGACTGCGCCTGAGATCTGGGAGCAGACAAAGGGTGACGTGACCCATTTTCTCGCGGGACTCGGCACATCGGGAACCTTCATGGGAACCGGGAAAAGGCTTAAAGAATACAATCCCGATATAAAGACAATCGCGATTCAGCCTGAAGAAAGTCTTCACGGACTTGAGGGCATGAAACATATGCCCACTTCAATAGTTCCAGGCATATACGACGAGGAAGCGGCCGACGAAGTTGTCTTCATCTCAACTGAGAAAGCGTATGAAATGATGGAGCGGCTGATGGATACCGAGGGAATATTTGTGGGTCACTCGGGAGGAGCCGCGGTCTGCGTAACGCTTGAGTACGCGAAAAAACTGAAAGAAGGAGTGCTCGTGACGATTCTTCCCGACTCGGGCAGAAGGTACCTGAGCGAAGGACTCTGGTGGTAAAGATATACAGATCGGCCTATCTGGGCATGACACGGGACGCAGAATCCGGTTATCCTTACGAGGTATGCGGAGTGATGATCGGGAAAGAAGATACCGTCACTCACTTCCGCAAATGCGACAATCTGGTCGCTGACGACGAATCCGAAACGGCGTTTAAGGAAACATCAGACATTGACAGCAAGAGGTTAAAGGACCGTTACGAGCTTGATCCGCGTTCCTACATAGAGGCGGATTCGTGGGCGAGGGAGAACGGTCTTGAGATTCTTGGCATATACCACTCGCATCCAGACCACCCTTCGGTACCTTCGGAGACGGACAGACAGGTGGCATCACCCGGATGGGCGTATATAATTTTCTCGGTAAACCGCGGGAAGCTCGCCGATGCGAGAATATGGTACATTGACGAGCAAGATTTCCAGTTTGAAGAAAGAAAGTTCGAAGTAGTTAAAGACCCCAGCTGATGTAATGAAAAAGACAACCGAGACCGGGAGAAGGCTGCACATGCCGGGAGAAACGCGGCTATGAATATGCAGGTTCTGTTTGAAAGTACGCTGGCCATCCTTCCCGAGTGCATACTCATACTCGCCGGCCTGCTCATACTCATCTGCGCCCCGATTCTGAAAAAAAGATGGACGGGCTCGCTTTTTCTCCTCGCAATCTCCGGAACCGTGCTCTCCCTCGTCCTTAACTTCTCCAGGTTCTCCGGCGAAAGTTCCGCGTTTTCCGGTGCGCTGGTAATCGATTCCTTCTCCGCCTATTTCAACTCCCTTTTCCTCCTGGCGGCGCTTGCGACTATCCTTTTTTCAAAAGACCACCTCGAGAAACGCACACAATGGCTTGAGGAATTCTACGCGCTTGTGCTTTTCTGCACGAGCGGGATGATGGTTCTCGCCTCCTCGGTCGAACTCATGACGCTTTTCGTTGGGTTCGAAATCATGTCAATCGCCGTCTACATACTCTCGGGGTTCAGAAGCAAATCCCTCGACTCGACAGAATCAGGCGTAAAATACCTTGTCCTGGGAGGATTTTCTTCCGCGGTGCTGCTTTTTGGAATCGCCCTTCTCTACGGGGCTACCGGTTCCACTTTTCTTGAGGAGATCCTAAGAAATCCGGGGAATCTCCCGATGTATGTATGCGGAGCCGCCTTTGTGGCAGTGGGAGTCATTTTCAAGATAGGAGCCGTGCCGCTTCACCAGTGGGTGCCCGACATCTATGACGGAGCCCCTCTCACCGTTACGGGATACATGTCCGTTGCGGTAAAAGCGGCGGCTTTCGTGCTGCTGCTGAGGATATTTCTCGGTTCCGCCCCTGGGTTTGAAAACTACATGACGGTCGCCGTACAGATTGCGGCTGTGCTGACCATGATAGTAGGCAACATAGCGGCCATATATCAAAAAAGCGTAAAGAGGATGCTTGCCTACTCAAGTGTGGCGCACGCGGGATACGCCCTAGTCGGGGTGGCGGCGGTTCTCTCAGACTCTTCGGTCGGAAGCGGGAGCGTTCTTTACTATCTGTTTGCCTACACTTTCATGAACCTCGGAGCTTTCGGAATCCTCGCCTACGCGAGCAGGGAGGGAAACGACTGTGACACTTTTGAGAGGATATCGGGACTCTGGAGCAGGAAACCGGCGGCATCGCTCGCACTTGGAGTATTTATGTTCTCGCTTGCGGGAATCCCGCCGACTATAGGATTTTTCGGGAAATACAGGGTGTTTTTAGCTGCGGTCGACGCCAATCTGACGCCGCTTGCAGTAATAGGAATAATAACAAGCGTAATCTCCGCGTATTATTACCTCAAGGTGCTCGTCTACGCATTTATGAGGGAGGACAGCTACGGGGCAAGTGCAAAAAAACCGCTCTCGGGGGCTACAATTGCAGTACTTACCGCAGTCACGGTTTTTTTCGGTATATTTCCTTTCTTGTCATGGGATCTAGCAGCTCAGGCCTCAAACACTCTTCTCGCTGCGATCGCCTTTTAGACGGCAGGGGGTTTTTCTTTCGCCCGGGTGCGAAGGGTTTTTATTTCAGAATCTAGGAAATGGAGAAAGGCAAGAACACTCAAGGCGTATTCATAGATGTGATGGCGGTTTTTTTCTTCGCCCTCGGCGTATTCACCTTCGCAAGCCTTCTGGTCTTCAGCAACCTTCTTGAAATCGACGTAAAAGGCGCAATGGGAGGCGCGGGCCTTTACGTGTCACAGTCCCTCGGAAGTTCCTTTGGCACGCTTTCCTTCGTATTTCCCGTGTTGATGTTCTATGCATCATATGTGATTCTGAGAAAGCAGCCCGCCCAGAAAATATACTGGAAGCTTTTCTCCACGATTATTTTCCTTCTCTCCTCGACCACCCTGCTCGGGCTCGTTTACGGAAAAAGTTCCCTTCTGGGCTACTCGCCGGCCGGGGGATGGCTGGGTCTTGCGATCTCCAGGGAATTCGCGCAGAACATCCTGGGAACCTTTGGAACATACATTGTCGTCATAATCGTCATATTCCTCTCCGTGATAATAACAACGGAAACCAAGATTGCCACCGTAGTGAAAATCATCCGCCTGCTGTTCTCAGGTGCGTTAAAAGGAATTTCTGCGCCGATCGGTGCGCTAAAACGCGCCGCCGCACGAAGGAGCACCCGAGGAAGAAAAAAGCAAGATGCACCGAAGGCAACCCCCAGCGCGGCAAAAACCCCGGCCGCGGAACACAGGCAAGTACGCGATGGAAAAGCCGACACGGAACCGCAGATAGTCTTCACTCC
>JAJEGO010000018.1 GCA_022819805.1 Candidatus Dadabacteria bacterium | reverse complement strand
TTTCGTTAATTTCAGCAAAATCCATCCCGACTCCGTCATCGACAACCTCGATTCTCTTCTCGCTGACCTTGTCGTAAAGCTTTACTTTTGCCTCTCCGGCATCTGCGTCGTAGGAATTCGCAATTAACTCTGCAATGGCATTGGGAATTCGAGAATACATCTTTATCCCCAGATGCACTATGGTCTGGGGGTCGAAGCTCATTCTTAAGACTTTGTTTTCATTCATAACCGGGAAATTATATTCGAATTAATCTTTTGGGATTATATACAGTTCTACACAGATTAGAGTATTCTCCACTCAATACAGTCATGACCGCCCTTTTTGTATATTTTTAGCAGATCGTCTTTGATCGTGCTGTCTCCATGACCTAAATTAATTACAAGCGTATCAATTGCTCTTGACATCGGAATCATCATCCATTGCCCTGCATACCTACAGGCATAATCTTCAGGGAACATTTCCCTACGGCCCTTTGCCGTATCTAAGCCCTCATTGTATTTAACGTTCCAGAATTCATCAAAGCGAAACAAAAAAACTGTCCAACCCTCCAGTCCTCGACTTGACTGGTACTGTACAATACGAAACGCATCCTTGCTTGGGAGAACTTCCTTTCGGACTATGTCTGAGCATGCATCCCAACATTTTATACCATCATTTCCATAATTTTTTCCCACTACCGAGTACCCGTATTCTTTTGATCTTTTGACCATATTGGGGGGCACACAAGCTAGCATATCTATCGGAGAATTCCCTTCGTCTCGTGCCTGTTCATACAATTCCTTATACACGTCTGGTCGCGAAACCAAATCACCTTCAAGGATCAATACACGTCCCCCAATGGCCTTATCGTCTGGATCTACATCCCATTTGTCGAGCTTAAAAACATCCCAGGCTACATCGGCCATAAACACTGCTAGGTTGTTTTTCATGCGTACGCCTTTACGCAAACTGTGTCGAACATAAGAGTCAGGTTCTAATCCTCGATCCCAACCCTTAGCATTCTCCGGACGAGTATTTCTCCGGGTTCGCACATACTGATCCACCCCGTCTGCTACAACAATATTTTGCAGACCGAAAAACCACCTTAATATCTCAATTTCATTGTCTGGCCAATCCTGTCCTTCGTCCACAAAAACCACATCAAAGCGAAAATCCTGCGGAGAAGATCTTTTATATTGCTCCACATCTTCCTGTGTTACAGATCCGTGTCTTATATGGTCTAAAATTTCGTTTTTTATGTCTTCAAATCGATTATAAAAATTGTCGCCAGATATGCCCATTCTCCGTGTCAATTTTCCGATTAAAGAGTGGATTGTCGAAATCGAAATACCACCGTTTATCAGATCATCTGGGATCCCCATCAGTCCTTTCAGTCGGTTCAAGTCTGCTACCAAGGCTAGGTTGTATGTAATCAACAATGAACGTTTATTGTGTATACGGAAAGCATGGTCAGCGAGTTGCATAAGTGCAACTGTTTTCCCCGTCCCTGCGCGTCCTCTGATTATAATTTGCTTTTTCCCAATATCATTTAGCCATTTCCTTCTCCATTGGGCACTTGCCATCTGGTCCATTCTGCGTCTATCCAGAGGTGTTGGGCGTATTTCCTCCATGATTTCATACAGTTTTTTAATTTCATAATTGTCTTTTGCATAAGCCATGGTGGTTTCATCCGGCTGCCTGCTTTTGTATGTGGCAAACTGGGAATGTGCTTTGTATAGGATTGTTTCGATGGGCGTATTCGATGCGATGAAGTTGTCGAATCCGCCACCAGGTAAGTTGAAGTGCTCAAGTTGTGTAAAAAATATCAAGTTGCTGACGAAAAAATCATCTACCTGTTTGGATTTGAGGTGATTTTTAAAAGAGTAAAGCTGTCCCCTACTTTGGTCAGTAACGGAATGCCAACTTTCTCGGTTGGAATATTTGACCAAGGCGTTTCCACCCGAGAATCTAACATATCGCGGGTCGTTACTCTTGACCTCCATTACTATTACAAAATTCTTTACTTCGAAGGTTTTTTTTGAGGCATTCCCACGCCGAGTTGGGGGTTGAGAAGGATCTATTGGAAATTGAACGTTTCGATTGTCGGCAAAATCTCCTATTACAATCAAGTCAATATCTTTTATCCTTGCTTCATGTACCGTGTATCCAACAAAGATTACAAGTCGGTCATTTTTGCTTTTGGCGAGATCGGGCCAAATGTTTAGAAATAGTGTTTTCAGCTTCTCTGCTGCTTCATATTCACTACCTTTAATGTTTCCCAAGATCTCAATCATATTGGAACTTCTAGATAATTTGCAAAATTGGTTTGAAGATCATACCATATTTTAAGATTGAACAGTCCTTCTCTTGAAAGTAAATCTCTTAATTGCCTGAATTGTTATTTCTGGGTAATCGGAATGTGGTTGGAAGGATGGTTTGATCACTCTTTTATTCTAAAAGAAGAGGAATAAAGGGGAATTACCAAGTTGAGTTGACAGTAAGTTATAAAGAGCAAATAGTTAAGCTCTTTTATATTTGGTGTTCTTGAATAGAGAAAAGATATGTTATTGCGTCCTCGACTCTCGTTTTAATAACCATGAGTTGATTAATACTGAATTTTCCCGAAGGCTCGTGTGTACCACCGCTTAACATTTGAATAAGTTCAAGAACATTTTTAACATTTTCATCGACGAAATTTACTGCAGAATTATTTATTATCCCTGCCCGCTTAAGCAAATATCTGATCTTTTCTTTTCGAATTGGAACATTTTGGTCTGTGGTTTCACAACCAGGAAAAGTGCTTTTCACAGCGTCATTAGGTGCAGCAGTATCCAGAATCTTAACAAGTATCTCCCGAGCACTTGTACAGAAATGACGTGCCGCATCAGGGTTCCTAGGACTCAATGAAAACAGAGCTCCCTCCCACCTGTCTTTCAGATCATGTGAGATTGATTCAAGATCGCCACTGATTTCCGTATGGCTCAATGAAGATAAGTCTGCAATTATCTGCTCTGAACCTGAATCAGACTCCAGAACGTTTGAGACTTGCAGGCTGTTGGCGTTTTCTTTTTCAGATAGATCAAGGAAAACATTACCAAAATGTGTGTTTTCAAACTCTTGTTCCTTAGCATTGAGAATTTCGTAGTGAGTGTTAAGAGATATGGCAGATGTTGTTATCACTTGATAGCGAACTGATACTTTTCTTGACTGAAGTCTGTTAAGCTCCGACTTAATTCTTCGTTGATTTGCCCGAACTCTTCTATTATATTCTCGAACTTGATTGTTGTATTGATCAACAGACTGCTTAAGCTTCCGGTTAACTTTACGAACTTCGCGGTTATACTTATCTACAGCCTGTCTATTTTTGTTTTGAATCTGACGAAGTTTGCTACGCAGTTGAGATGCTGAAATTTTTCGAGCCATAACGTAAATCCTTTCTCTGGGAATTACAAGCTAAGCTCGCCCGCAGAAAGACTTTGCAACCCTAAGAGCAAGCTTTGTTATTTTACCTGAGTTTTCTTTACTCGATTGGATTCGCTGAAGTTCCAAATCCATACCTCATTGTGCTCACTTAATAATTCCCACTTAATAAGCAAGAAAAGCAGTCAACTTAATTTGGTAATTCCCAAAAATATTGACCATCCTATCCATAAATTACACGCATAGTTCTTGCCTAATTAACAACGAGGAACGACATGGAAAACAATGTAAGCTAGGCAACCCAAAGCAATAAACAAGGGAAGAAACATCTCCAGATGAGTCAAACTGATTCGGTTGTTCTTTCCGGCGCTTAATATCTCCCATTCCATTTCAAAGGGGGCAATAGGAAGATCTTTCTCTATTTCAGAAACCACTGAAAACTTCGCCTTTGCTAACCTGCGAAAATATCTGATAGTTAAAAACCAGATCGCCGATATCAAGAAAATTAACGAAGCCGGATAAATCAACGGCATCCTATTGCTAACAACACCAACTGCAGTAACGATTGCCGCAACCATGCCAAGATATACGACTGATGCCTGCTGTCGGCGGTTCTCATTGGCCGTAATGGTGGAAATGTAAACCTTGTAGATCTCAAGCTTATGGTCAAGATCGGTCATTGCGATACAACTCCCAGATCCCTCGAATGATGCTTTTTTTATTCCAACCGACCGTGTTTTGAGCGGCATTCCCCACAACTGAAGGGCTTCGCAGTTGACCCCATGGATTGACTCCCAGAATCGGCTTTGATTTTAGCTTTGCGCCTTGAATCTCTTTTTTAATCCAATTGCTGTAGTTTGCATACATACCTAATGGAATAACTATAACGTGACTCCTTTCAATCTTTCTGTAAATGGCTTCCCTCAAAGCCTTGGCGTTGGACACTTTATGGATCGGATTATCTTTCGGCACAGAGAAATCGCGAAATCTCAGCGAAGCCTGTCCGAGATGGTTCTTTTCTTCAAATATCCATCTGCGCAGGGTGGAGTAGTGATGCGAATATGACCATGAGTGGCTTATGAAAACATGTATACGATGTTGGCTCATTCGTTGTCTTAAAATTCGGACTCCTTTTTATCTGAAATACCGTGCGGGGAAAAATTTAATCACCCGTTCAATCTTCTATCGTAAAAACTACCTCTTTGGCAGCAACATACTTAGGGAAAAAATCCCAAAAATCATAATAAAACGATGCAACGAGCTCTGAAATTTCTCCAGAATTACCAAGCCGATGTCTGAGAGAACTTCTTGTTTCCGGCGGAAATACCGTTCCAGTTCTTATTGCAAAATCTTTAGCTGCATACTCATCTGTTACGATCACATAAGTGCCTCTGGTACGAATCTCAGTTTCAATAGCATATTCCGCCGTGGGAACAGAAACTTGATTTCTGATATGGTTGGTCCATACCATCAGATTAGAGAAAACAACAAAAGGCAAGTCGGACAGAAGGCAAAGATCACCTTCATAATGAAAGTTTGAAACAAAGCCCATTTCTATAAGTCCGTCGCGGTGAAGTTCCCGATAACTATGAACAGAGAACTTGGTGTCACCAACTGCAAGTGCTTGCCGTGCGCCACCATTTGGAATAGGCCACCATCTGAGGGAAGAGAAGATCCTCTCATCTTTTAGAAGCCGTCTGCTCCTTCCACTTTTCTGAATGAAAACCTTAGGCTGCGGTTCTTTAAATTTTTCTGCGACTGTTTCGTGGCGAAAAACACAATCCAAGCAGACTTCATCACCCACGGGTACTGCGGTGAAACGAATTCCGAATGCATTCTCCGGGTCTTTTAGGTGCTGAAACTCCTGCTGAAAACTTTTAGAGCGCACTGTGAACCTCTTGTCCAAATCATTGAATCCTTGAGTCATGTTCATCTCCTTATCATGAATTTCATGTGTCGATTATTCTTGGCATACTTTCTTATTCTGTTCTCTCGCCGTTGTTTCTGAATCTGACAACTTCCCGAAACTTTGGAATATGCTCGAAAAGATTCTCAGGGCTAGAACTCGGCAAAACAACCAACAAACGGGCAAGACAAAACTTACTACTCGGTATTGTCTCCAGAACTATCTTCTTGGACCGAATTGTCGCTTTCCTCTGAAGGGCCCCCTGCCGGCGGTTCAGGTTCCTCGGTTGAACTAGGAAAGTTCTCCTCCGGGATGTGGGGAACGGAATGGCGACCAGGGGGATATTTTTCTTTAATCTTACGAATTTCTTGAGTAATTCTATCTGATTTCTTGGACATCACTTTACCTCCTATATGTTTTTGTAAATAAAGATCGCGGCCAAAATAAATCCAAAACTCACTAATATGCAGGAGGTAAAAAGACAGTATTCTGAGATTTTGTTCCATTTGCCTCCCGTCGGCTCATTTTTCTTCTCCTTTCCCTTATCCAACTGTTTAAGGGCTTTCTCATGTGCTTTTACCCCGGAATAATGGCGAAAGATTATCACAGCCAAGCTTAAGGCAAAGAGAATCCAAGAAAACTTCATCAGTGGAAAGCATTGAACCGAGTCCATATCCACCATCTTGTCTATAAAAACAACGAAGACCGTCAGGGCACCGCCCGCCACGGTCATGATACTCCTGTCGTAGTTGAAATTAGCTGAGTAATACCCCCTTATGAGATGGTCTACGTAAAAATTTCTATCATTTTTGCTTTCTTTATCATTCTGCATAATTGTCTAGCTCTGTGAGACCCAGCGCTATTACTTTTGTTCGGTAAATTCGGCGTCTATCACGTCATCGCCCGAGGTGGAATTTCCCTGTTCTGGGGCCTGGCCCTCAGCTCCGCCCTCTCCGGCTCCCGCGGCGGCTTCTTCCTGCTGCTTCTTGTACATAAGCTCCGCAAGCTTATGAGAAACGGCGGTTATTTTCTCCGTCGCTTGGTCGATCTTGCCCGGATCATCCGACTTAAGCGCCTCCCTTCCTTCCTCAAGGGCCTGTTCAAGTTCTTTCTTCTCATCCTCGGATAGGCCGTCGCCAAGTTCCTGGAAACTCTTGTCCGTCCTGTAGACAAGTTCGTCAAGCTGGTTTCTTTTCTGAACCTGCTCGCTTTTCTCCTTGTCTTTCTCGGACATCTTCTCGGCTTCATCGACCATGGAGTCAATCTCGTCGCTGCTTAGCCCGCTTGAAGCCTCGACCTTGACCTTCTGCTCCTTCTGGGTTGCGTTGTCCTTCGCGGATACATGAAGTATTCCGTCAGCGTCGGTGTCAAAAGTGACCTCTATCTGGGGAATCCCCCTTGCCGCCGCGGGAATTCCCGACAGGATGAACCTGGCAAGCGTCCTGTTGTCGGCCGCCATCTGCCGCTCTCC
This sequence comes from Candidatus Dadabacteria bacterium, assembly GCA_022819805.1. Classification (GTDB taxonomy): domain Bacteria; phylum Desulfobacterota_D; class UBA1144; order Nemesobacterales; family Nemesobacteraceae; genus Nemesobacter. Next base: position 47,615 of record JAJEGO010000018.1, on the reverse strand, counting down.
CTGCAGCACGTGGATCTCAACCGAGTTCTGGTTGTCTTCTGCCGTTGTGAAAACCTGGCTTTTCTTTGTGGGAATGGTCGTGTTTCTCTCGATTATGGTGGTCATTACCCCTCCAAGGGTTTCTATGCCAAGCGAGAGAGGTATCACGTCTAGAAGGAGCACGTCGGTTACGTCTCCGCCGAGCACGCCCGCCTGTATGGCGGCCCCCATGGCAACCACCTCGTCTGGGTTTATCCCCCTGCTCGGCTCCTTTGCGAAAAAGTCAGTCACGACTTTCTGCACAAGCGGAATCCTGGTCGATCCGCCGACCAGTATCACCTCGGCTATCTCGCCCGGGCGAAGCCCCGCATCCCTGAGGGCCTGCTCGCAGGGCTTGAGGGTGCCTTTTACGAGATCCTCGATCAGCTGCTCGAACTTGGAGCGTGTTATCTTAAGCACCAGGTGCTTGGGACCGCTTGCATCGGCCGTTATAAACGGCAGGTTTATTTCCGTCTCGACGGTGTTTGAAAGCTCGATCTTGGCCTTCTCTGCCGCTTCCCTAAGTCTCTGCACGGCCATCTTGTCCGCCCCGAGGTCTATTCCTGAATCCTTTTTGAACTCGGAGACAATGTAATCAATGACCCTCTTGTCAAAATCGTCTCCTCCGAGATGGGTGTCACCGTTTGTGGACTTTACCTCTATTACGTTGTTTCCGACCTCAAGCACCGATACGTCGAAAGTTCCACCCCCGAGATCGTAGACGACTATCATGCCCTCTTTTTTCTTGTCAAACCCGTAGGCAAGCGCCGCCGCGGTCGGCTCGTTTATTATGCGCTTTACGTCAAGACCAGCTATCTTTCCGGCGTCTTTTGTTGCCTGGCGCTGGCTGTCGTTAAAATACGCTGGAACGGTGATAACGGCTTCTTGGACTTCGGAACCCAGGTAGTCCTCGGCAGCCTTTTTAAGCTTCGTTAGCACATGCGCTGAAACCTGCGGGGGAGAGTACTCTTTTCCCTCGACCTCGACCCAGGCGTCTGATTTGCCTGATTTCACTACCTTGTAGGCTAGGCTGTCAGCTTCGCTCGATATCTCCTCGAACCTGCGGCCCATAAGCCTTTTGGTAGAGTAGACGGTGTTCTCAGGGTTGGCCACGGCCTGGCGCTTTGCCGGTCCGCCGACCAGAACCTCGTCTCCGTCCTTTAGGAACGCGACCACCGACGGGGTGGTTCTCGTGCCTTCCTCGTTGATTATCACTTTCGGTTCGCCGCCCTCGACGATGGCGACGCATGAATTGGTTGTTCCAAGGTCTATTCCTATTATCTTAGAAGCCATTTAATTCCTCCTGGATTTTCTTCTTGTTACGGGTGAATTTCTAGTTTTTCGGCCATGTGCGCCCTGAGTTTCCCTATGGACTCGGCCTGTATCTGCCTTACCCTCTCCTGGGAAACCCCGAGGTCACGGGCTATTTCGTGGAGTTTTCTTGGAGGTTCGGTGAAATACCTCTCGTTTATCACCTTTTTCTGCCTCTCTGAAAGCATCTCGAGAGCTTCGCGCAGATTCTCCCTGGCAAGGCTGTCGAACCCGAGTTCGCCGAGCACCTGCTCCTGGTTATCCGACGGGTCAGGGAGCAACTCCCCGTAAGTGGCCGAGGAGTCGTCCCCTGCGGGACGCTCCGAGAGGGAGAGATCTCTTTTGGAAGCGCGAACCTGCATCTCTCCGATTTCCTCTTCCTTGACGCCGAAATGGTCGGCCAGGCGACTTATGTCGTCATCTTCCATGCTGGCGGCTGTTATCCCGAGCTTGCGCTTTGCCCCTTCTATTCTCTGGAAAAGCTTTCTCTGGGACTGCGTCGTTCCGATCTTTACGTTGCTCCAGAACTTCATTATGTGGTTCTGGATCCTTACCCTGATCCACCACACCGCGTAGGATATTAGCCTGTAGCCCTTGTAGGGATTGAATTTCTGAACGGCGCGCATCAGTCCTATCGAACCTTCCTGAACAAGGTCCATCATCGGGAAACCGTAAGATCTGTACTCAGAAGCGATTCTCACCACGAACCTGAGGTTTGACACCACAAGTTTGTTGGCCGCTTCAAGATCTTCGTTTTCGTAATATCTGACCGCAAGCGCGTGCTCTTCCTCTTTTGAGAGAAGCGGATGTTTTTCCATCTCCCGCATGAAAACCGAAAGAGAATCGCACGTTGCAACTGCCGTCTGCATCTAACATGTACCTCCACTTCTCAAACTAATCATCAAAAGGTGTATGTCAAGGTTTTAGAGCAGAATAAAGAACAAGAAAGAAACGATAGAAAATATCTTAAGTGTTAATTATAACTCCCTTCAATTATTACCTTGATGGCCTTGCTGACCTCATTGCTAAGAAGATGCTTTAAAGAACCAGTTAGTGTCACAATAGACCTTCCCAATTCAGTCTGCTTTGTTTTAGGTATTTGATAAGCAGCAGAGATAAAACAACCTATATAGAGAAAAAATGGTTTGTTCACTTCTTCTTTATGCTAAGAGTGGCAAACAAGGGCTGACATAATTTGGGAATAACATACATAAATAAAAATAGGAGGGAGGTTAATTGTTCGTGAGTTCAAATCTCTCTTATTTTGGGAAGAAAATCAACAAAATCTTTTACATCTTCAATTAATGAATTATAGGCTTTTGCTTTATCTAATCTTTCCTTTAATAGTAATTTTATCTCTCCAAATATTATCTGGAATTTGGCATTGGTATTTGTTAGTTCAGATGATTTTATTTCTTTTACAATTCCCGTTTCGTTCTGAAAATTCATTGTGCAAACGGGATCAGTCTCTCTAAAAGTGACAATTATGGGGTGGTCCTCGTCTAAAATTTCAAATACTCTTAATTGATTTTCAGATATTTGCTGTACTTTAAAGTCAAATCTTTCTCCATCCGGCGTATGAATGGAAAAAACTTTAGTTGCAATTTTTTCTTCAGCCATAATAAAAAACCTCCTTATTGTTTATGCAGATTAGATCATACAAAAAAATATTTTTAGATTTTACGGTTTTTTATTTATGTATGTAATTCCCAAGAGGGTCGCCTAACAGAATACTCATCAAGCACCTCCATCGGATTCAATCGCATCGAGAAACTCTTTGTAGCGCCCCATCGTCTTTTCGATGATGTCTGCATAGTGAAGTACCTTGAATCCTGAGCGCCGCCGTAGATAGCGGTGCAACTCGCTATCTTCCTTACTACCAACAAGATAGCCTTCGTATGAGGTGAACTTCTTGTAGTCCTCGGCAATGACCGTGTAGGCCTCAAGCTGATTTAAATCCTCAACAGTCAAACTGTGAGAAGGACGTTTGAGCTCCAGGATAATGAGTTTGTTATCGACGGTGCCGCAGACAAAATCCGGTCTTTTTTTGCCGTACTTCTTCTTGTCTTTCTTGCTCATTTCTTCGCCGATAAATTTGCGCAGTGTATTGTTGGACTGCAAAAGCCAGTAGCGCTCGTCAACAAGCCACATGGCGCGCTCAAGAATACGGTGGATGGAGTTATCGCTGATAATCTCGAACGTCTTCTTGTCCTGGATTTGCTTTTCGAACAATTTAATCGTCTCCATGCGTGCCTTGACTTGTTGGGCGACATTTGTCACGACCTGTAACGACCAGCTTTGCAAAAGCAGGTCGAGGTCTTCAAGCGCACGCTGTTTCTGTTTCGGGAGTTTTTCAACGACAGCAAGAAAGGCTTCCCGGAACCCGGCATTCGCATTCGTTAGGGCATCCGAGATATTGCCGAAAATCTCGACTACATCTTCAAATTCCTTTTTTGATATCCTATTCGGATCAATCGCCTGTACCAGTTTCTTGAGAAAATCCGGGTGCGTGTCCATCAGCTCTATATAGTCTTCCCCCGCCGCACCGGATTTACCGTTCTTTGACTTCTTTTTGATTGACTTGACCAGTTCATCGGCAGGCTTCCAGCCGATCAGCGGCGCAAGGTCGTTATTGATGATGCATTCGATTTCCTCCCACTGCCCGAGATTGGGCAGGTGAAAAGTCGCACTGCCGCCCGGCCACCACTTGCTCAGGGTAAGACGTTCCTGAGCTTCTCCGAACTTCGGATTTGACTTGGTCACTTCGACACTGACCTGTCGGTTGACAGGTCGTTTGGCAATCACCCAGTCCGGCGCGAACTTCTCGCTGCCACACTCACTGCATGTTCGGGCATTGAGTGCGCAGTCGAAACCGCACCTATTACAGACCTTGTGCGTACGCCGCGCGGTCTTCTTTTTCGCAACCTTCCTTTTTGAAGCAACCTCTTTCTTTGCAGCCATCCTTATTTTTTATTTATGTATGTAATTCAGTACCTTCCTAAAAACTTTTATTTAGCACAGAATTAGATTATCACGGGCTACTCGATCGGGAGTTACCTTATGTAATTCAGCGTTTTTGAGCGCCTAAGGGGGACATGTGCCTCGGTCGAGTGCCGTGATGAATACCCAGTAGGAAGTTCGTGCCACTGAGCACCCGTACTGGATCAGGTAACCATCACGGCAGACCCGACTACTACACACGGAGGTAATTTATCATGGAACATGATAAAACACTATTTTTTGCTGGTATTGACTGGGGTTCTTCCTCCCACCAAGTCTGCGTTATCGACCAAGACGGTTTTATTTTGGGAGAAAAGGTTTTCGACCACACAGGCAAAGGTCTTTGCGAGATGGCCGAGTGGATATTAAAAACCTGTGGTTCAGCCACGGATAATGTCGCTGTCTCAATCGAGGTTAACCATGGTCCGGTTGTAGAAAGTCTTTTGGAAAGAGGGTTCTGTGTTCACTCGGTCAATCCCAAGCAGCTTGACCGGTTCAGAGACCGATTCTCTCCATCCGGAGCCAAGGATGACCGTCGCGACGCCCAGGTGCTTGCAGAGGCGCTTCGCACCGACAGTCGACACCTGCGCAGAGTCAGGCCGCGGGATCCGGACATCACGGTTCTGCGGGAACTGCTGCGTACAAGAGAGGAACTCGTGGCGGAACGAATCCGTATGGTGAATCGGATGCGTCAGTTGCTGTGGAGTTACTATCCCCAGTTCAATGAGATTATCGGTGACGCTGTGCGACCTTGGCTCATTGAGTTGTGGGAGCTGGCACCAACCCCTGCTGCCGCAAGGAAAATCAGGCGCTCAAGGGTGCGCAAGCTTCTCAAGCATCACGGCATCCGGCGTATTGACACCGAGGGAGTGCTCAAGGTTCTTCGTTCACAGGAAATAACCCTTCGGGAAGAAACCGTCCGCAGTCGAGTTGCGCATATAGAAACCATTGTTGAGCGAATCAAGGTTGCTGACCGTCAACTGAGCGAAACGGAAAATTTAATCGAAGATACTATCAAAATTATTGCTTCCCGAGAAAATGCCCGAAGGGGGAAGGAAGCAAAACCAGGCGATATAGAAATCCTGCGGTCAATTCCCGGTGTGGGTATGATTGTGCTGGGCGCGTTGCTTGGAGAGGCTCATGAGCTGCTGTGCCGCCGCGACTACAACTCCCTGCGATGCTTTGCCGGGACTGCCCCGGTAACGAAGCAGTCGGGTAAGAGCAAGTATGTTACGCGACGCCGCGCAGCTTCCCCAAGACTAATGGAAGCGGTTTATCATCTGGCAAGAGTCGCCGTTATACATGACCCGGTAAGCAAGTCCAGGTACAAGTCGTTACGGGCCAGGGGACTGAGTCATGCAAGGTCTCTTCGCACTGTGGGCGACCGTCTTTTACTTGTGTGTTGTTCTTTGCTGGAAAAGGGAGAGTTGTTTGACAAGAAGTTTAAAAAAGTGCCGGAGGCAGTTGCTGCCTGATTATGGGAAAAACAGTATGGAAAAACTCGGAAAAAGTTTTTGAAAAATAAAATCGTTATATAAATTTATCGCTTGATAAAAGGTAGGAAGTCCCCTTAATAATCTACTCAAGGTTCCAAATAGACATCTATTCCCATGAAAATAGATTCCAGATCAGTTCGAGAGTTTGAGATGGGCTATCATGCTTTTTCTCTAATGCTGTTCTCTATGTTCTCAATTGTTTTTTTCAGGTCAACGTATTGACACTCGTAAGGTTTGAGTTTTTTGAGGGAATTCAGTCGAATGCTTTTCTGCTCGGGAACTTCCCGGTCAAGCGCCTCCGTTGGAAGAACATAGAAATCCCACTTGCTTGTATCAAGCGGGTGAAGAGGTTCTTTCCCCGTGAAAACGCAGAATACATAGATATCCGTCCAACGCTTAACACCTTCTCTGTACTCTCCAGTTTCGGCGTTCCAGCTTCTATGGGGAGCAATCCCGAACTCGATAACAGAAGTTTTGGATTGCTCCCACGATTGCACATATGCGGAGCTCTTAACCTCAATTGAGGTGCCGGATTCCATGCGGATATCAGACTCATCCCACTCTTTCCTTGGTTTTTTGTGGAGACCTAGTGCTGTAGCGATAAGAAATTCTGACAGAATCCCGCGGGTGGTGTTATCCAGAAGCACAGAACCTGACCATCGCCAGTAGTCGACCAGCAGCAGTTCTTTGACTCCCGGCCCGTGAAATGGTTCCTGACCATTCAACAGTTCGACTTCATGTTGAGATAAGCCATCGCCCATAAATACATTATACATATGTTGCGACATCGGAAAATGGGATGCTGCTACATACGCTACGTATTAGCAAGGATAGACCCTCGCACGGAAAACGGACATTTCTCTTATTGCCTGTCAGCGCGTTATTAAGTATATATTTGCAACCTGTTACAAGCTTTTCCGTTTCATGCCCAAGCGAACTGACATAAAAACCATAATGGTCATCGGCTCCGGTCCGATAGTCATAGGACAGGCCTGCGAGTTTGACTATTCAGGCACCCAGGCGTGCAAGGTGCTGAAGGAGGAAGGCTACAGGGTGGTTCTCGTAAACAGCAACCCGGCTACCATAATGACCGACCCCGACTTTGCCGACAGGACTTACATAGAGCCGCTCGTTCCCGAAATACTGGAAAAAATAATAGAGAAGGAAAAGCCCGATGCCCTTCTGCCCACGATAGGCGGACAAACGGCTCTTAACCTTGCCGTTTCGCTTGCCGAGTCGGGCGTGCTCGAGCGCCACGGCGTGGAACTCATAGGGGCAAAAATACCTGCGATAAAAAAAGCCGAGAACAGGGATCTTTTCAAAAAAGCGATAGCGGACATAGGTCTTGAGGTGCCGAAAAGCGGTATCGCGCATAACATGGAAGAAGCCTGGGACGTCGTGGACGAGATAGGGTTTCCGGTCATCATACGGCCTTCTTTTACCCTTGGCGGAACCGGCGGAAGCGTCGCCTACAACAGGGAGGAATTCCAGGAGTTCGCCAAGGCGGGCATCGAGAGCTCTCCGGCAAGCGAGATACTCATAGAGGAATCCATAGTGGGGTGGAAGGAATTTGAGTACGAGGTAATGCGGGACCACATGGATAACGTCGTCATAATCTGCTCCATAGAGAATTTCGACGCCATGGGAGTTCACACGGGAGACAGCATAACGGTGGCTCCCGCACAGACCCTTACCGACAAGGAATACCAGCATATGCGCGACGCGTCCATAGCAATAATAAGGGAAATCGGCGTTGAAACCGGAGGCTCTAACATCCAGTTCGCCGTCAACCCCAAAGACGGACGGATGATGGTAATAGAGATGAATCCGAGGGTTTCGCGAAGCTCCGCGCTTGCCTCAAAGGCTACGGGGTTTCCGATCGCCAAGATAGCCGCGAAGCTTGCGGTCGGCTATTCGCTGGATGAGATTTCAAACGATATAACGAAGTACACTCCCGCGTCTTTTGAACCGACGATAGATTACGTTGTGGTGAAAATACCGAGGTTCGCGTTTGAGAAGTTTCCGCAGACGAGCCCGACTCTCACCACGCAGATGAAATCCGTGGGGGAAGCCATGTCCATGGGAAGAACTTTCAAGGAGTCCCTGCAGAAGGCGATGAGATCTCTTGAGATAGATTCCTACGGTTTCGAGAAAATATCCGATGACCCCGAAGAGGTAAGGGAGAAACTCAGGATTCCCTCTCCGCGACGGCTCTGGTACATAGCTGACGCGTTTCGTCTGGGCATGAATTTGGAGGAAATTTACTCAATCTCTCACGTGGATCCGTGGTTTCTTCAGAATATAAAGCAGATTGTCGACTTCGAATCGGATATTGCGAAGGACGGGCTTAACCGAGAGACCATACTCGAGGCCAAGCGCCACGGTTTTTCCGACATTGAGATTGCAAAACTTCTTTCCGCGGAGGAAGGGGAAATAAGAGATTTCCGCCTGCGCGAGGGGATTGAACCTGCTTTTAAGATGGTTGATACCTGCGCCGCCGAGTTCGAGGCCTACACCCCCTATCTCTACTCGACTTTCGAGAGCGAAAGCGAAGCGCTTCCCACGGACAGGAAAAAAGTTGTGATACTGGGCGGGGGACCTAACCGCATAGGCCAGGGCATAGAGTTTGACTACTGCTGCGTGCACGCGTCTTTTGCGCTTCGGGAAGAGGGATACGAGGCCGTTATGGTTAACTGCAATCCCGAGACCGTGAGCACGGACTACGACACCTCGGACAGGCTTTATTTCGAACCGCTTACGCTTGAAGACACCCTGGCTCTTATAAGAAGGGAAGATCCATGGGGAGTCATAGTTCACCTCGGGGGCCAGACCCCGCTCCGCCTGGCCCTCGCGCTTGAGGAGGAGGGGGTGAAGATAATAGGAACTTCCCCCGAGAGCATAGATCTTGCCGAGGACAGAGACAGGTTCAGGAAACTCGTTTCGGATCTGGGGCTCCTCCAGCCCGAAAGCGATACCGCGAGAAGCGAGGGGGAAGCCATCGGCATAGCCCGCGAAATAGGATATCCGGTCATGGTCCGCCCGTCCTACGTTCTGGGCGGTCGCGCCATGGAGACGGTTTACGACGAGGAGGCTCTTCGGACCTACATCCGGGAAGCCGCGAGCGTTTCGCCCAACCACCCGATACTGATAGACAAGTTCCTGAAGGACGCGAAGGAGGTCGACGTGGACGCGGTTTGCGACGGGAGGACCGTTGTTGTGGGCGGGGTGCTCGAGCACATCGAGGAAGCCGGGGTTCATTCCGGAGACAGCGCGGCGATTCTGCCACCGTTTTCGATGGAACCTGAAATTGTCGAGGAAATAAAATCCCAGACGAAGAAACTCGCCCTTTCTCTGGATGTAAGAGGACTTGTTAACATCCAGTTTGCCGTAAAGGACGGGGAAATTTACATAATCGAGGTAAACCCGAGAGCGAGCCGCACCGTTCCTTTCGTGAGCAAGGCCATAGGGGTTCAGCTGGCCAAGATAGGCACCAAGGTGATGACCGGAAAATCTCTTGAGGAACTCGGCTACACGGAGGAAATCGTTCCGGAGCACTACTGCGTGAAGGAATCGGTCTTTCCTTTCGTCAAGTTTCCGGAAGTTGACACGATTCTGGGCCCGGAAATGAAATCCACCGGCGAGGTCATGGGAATCGCTCCCGACCTTGACCAGGCGTTTGCCAAATCCCAGATTGCGGCTGGCAACAGCCTTCCCTCCGGCGGAATGGCCTTCATAAGCGTAAAAGACGAGGACAAGTCCGACAAGATGCTTGATATAGCCCAAAGGCTGAGCGATACCGGTTTTGATATAATGGCTACCGGGGGAACATCTGAATTTCTCAATAAAAATGGTATATTTTCCCGAACGGTGAAAAAGGTTAAGCAGGGCCGCCCCCACATAGTCGATCATCTTAAAAACGGTGAGGTGCAGTTGGTTATAAATACCACTTTCGGGAAAAAGGAGATCGCGCAGTCTTATTCAATACGGAGGACAGCCCTTGTAAACAATGTTCCTTACTTCACCACTCTCGCCGGCGCGGTGGCCGGAGTCGGTGCTATCGAGGCCATGGTGAGAAGCGGCCTCGACGTGAAGGCCCTGCAAAGCTACTATTAACCCGGTTGGGCTATGATTGAGGTGTGGAGGAGATATTAAATGAGTGTCCAAAGAGTTCTAATTACTCCCGATGGATGGAAAAAGCTTCGGGACGAACTTCACAGGTTAAAGACCGTCGAAAGACAGGAAGTGATCAGGCTTATAGAATACGCGAGATCCCTCGGGGACCTTTCCGAAAACGCCGAGTATGAAACCGCCAAGCAGAAGCAGTCGTTCATAGAGGGGAGGATACTGGAAGTAGAAGACCGCCTTGGCCGCGCGGAAGTAATCGACCCCGAGAAAATCACTTCGCGGGACAGGGTCGTTTTCGGTCTTACGGTTACGGTGGAGGATATTGATTCCGGGGACATAAAGAAGTACAAGCTTGTTGGAGAAGATGAATCCGAGCCCGAAAATGGCTTTATCTCCGTCACCTCTCCGGTCGGCAGCGCGCTTATCGGAAAGAGAGTCGACGACGAGATACAGGTCAGGGCCCCCGGAGGAATTAAGGAATTTCTGGTTATTGATATAGAATAAACCTTTGGTATGGGCAGGCCGGTTGACAATCTCAAGAGATTTATATTGTTTTCAATTGTCTTCCATGTTCTTATATCTTTTGCTTGGGGGAAGATTGTCGTGCAGAAAAGCGTTCCTGTGTACGGCGACCACATAGAGGTTTCCCTAAGGCATTTTGAATTCAAAAAACCCGCGCCCGCGGAAAAAGTCGTAAAGAGAAAAAAGGTTGTTAAGAAGAAAGAAGAAAAAGCCGTAGAAGAAGTGAAAAAGCGGGATGACTCTCTGGCGCTTAAAAAGGAAGAAAAATCCGCTCCGGAGCAACAACCCGACGAGGCTAATAGCAGCGCGAGACCCTCTTACGGTTTTACCCCAAGACCCGGCTATCCCGCGGTTGCCATACGACGCGGTTACGAGGGCAGCGTGTTGCTTAATGTGCACGTGCTTCCGAACGGGAGGCCCGAGGAAGTGACCGTCTTCAAATCCTCCGGTCACAAGGTTCTTGATAATGCCGCTTTGAAGGCTGTAAAGAAATGGAGGTTCGTCCCGGCGCAAAGAGGCTTCAAGGCGGTTTCAAGCTGGGTCAAGGTTCCGATAGAGTTTCGGCTGGAATGAGGCTTAGCCGTCTGCCGGAAGTTTCCGGGCTTTTCTTCCGGGGTCGTGATTTTTTTTCATGAGAAATTATCCGAGCGTATTCGTTATATCCTTTCTGGTAGTGGCGCTTGACCAGCTGACCAAGTGGCTCGTCAAGGCTCACGTGCCTTTTCTATCGAGGATAAACGTGTTTTCATGGTTCGATATAACCCATTTGCGAAATCCGGGAATCGCGTTTGGCATGTTAAGGGACATGTCCGAAGATGTAAGACTTTATTTTTATATAGTTGTTTTCGTTTTGGTGCTGGTCGCGATTTTTTTCTTTCTTCGCAGGCTTGAGGAAGAGCAGAGGGTTTTTCGGTACGCGCTTGCTTTTGTGCTGGGGGGAGCGATCGGAAACTCAATAGACAGGTTTGCCTACGGATACGTGACCGATTTTATCGCGGTCTACTGGCCGGGGAACCCGGATCTGCTCTGGCCGCCTTTTAACGTGGCTGACTCTGCGATCACGGTCGGGGCGATTTCGATCCTGGTTTCCGGAGTCTTGGGGCGAGACAAGGAGAGTTAAATGTTCAGCGGCATAGTTGAAGACGTTGGAGCTATCCGGGCGCTTGAGAAAAAGGACAAGGGCGTTCTTTTAAGAATCGGGGTCCGCAAGATCGACGCCGGGGAACTGGATCTGGGAGAGAGCGTGTCCGTAAACGGCGTATGCCTTACGGTGGTTTCAACTGGAGAGGAGAGTTTTTCCGTTGACGCTTCTCACGAAACGCTCTCCAGAACGAATCTTTCCGGCCTCCGGACGGAAAGCGGGGTGAATCTCGAGAGATCTCTTCGGGTCGGGGACAGGATGGGCGGACATATCGTCACGGGCCACGTGGACGGAGTAGGGGTCGTTCAGTCCATCACTCCGGTGGGAGAATCCAAGGTTTTCTCTTTCTCGATTCCCGCATCGCTTGCGAGATATGTGGTCGAAAAAGGATCGGTCGCCGTTGACGGCGTAAGTCTCACCGTCAATTCGGTAAAGGACACTGAGTTCTCGGTAAACATAATTCCCTACACGCTTCGGGAAACGACGTTTTCCGAATTTCGCCGCGGCAGGGAAGTTAACATAGAATGCGACATAATAGGCAAGTACGTCGAGAAAATGCTCTCCGGCGCGACAACCCCCGCCGAGGGTTCTCCCGTCGGAAGAAAATTGTAGGTTGACTTGAGCCAGAAACGACATATTTTCCTTACTGGGTTTATGGGGGCGGGCAAAACTAGCGTCGGAAGGGAGCTTTCCGGAAAACTGCGAATGGATTTCTATGATCTTGACAGTGAAGTGGAACGGGCTGAAGGTCTTTCTGTAACCGAGATATTCGAAGCGGGCGGAGAGGAGAGTTTCAGGCGGAAGGAAACCGAGATGCTCGCCGCTCTTTCAAAGAAAACATCCCCGGCCGTGATCTCAACGGGGGGAGGCGCGGTCCTGCGACAGCAGAATCGCGAAACGATGGATGCCTCAGGCGAGGTTTTCTATCTTAGGGCGGATGTCGATACCCTCTGGAACAGGGTGAGGCGCAAGAAGGGAAGACCCCTTCTTGAGGTTAAGAACCCGCGCGCCGAGTTCCATGAGCTTTTCATGAAAAGAAGGGGTATTTACGAGCTATCGCCGCATGTCGTCTTTACGGATGATATTAGTATTTCCGAGGTTGCTGATAAAATAATCAAGATTCTCGAATGAAGTCGGAGGCTCTAACTATGAAAAAAAACGTTTTCTTGTTTCTTGCTGCCTGTTTTTTGCTTGTAGGTTCCCTCTCGTGCGCTAAAGTAGAGGAAGACGAAGAAAGCCCTGGATTCCTGTCACCCGAAAACGTCCCGGAACTTCTCTCTTCTTCCGGCTCTTATGAAAAATTCCCGTCCCTCGCGGGCCTTGTCGAGAAACAAAAACATTCTGTCGTGAACATAAGCACCACGAGCGTCGTAAAACGTGGAAAGGCGTTCCCTGATTTCGGCGAAGGAGATGTTTTCGAGGAGTTTTTCAAGAGATTTTTTCCGAACGACCGGGAGCGGGAGTTCAGAAAAAAGGGCCTGGGCTCCGGGTTCATAGTCAGCCAAGACGGCTACATAGTTACCAACAACCATGTGATCAGCAGAGCAGAAGATATACAGGTCGTTCTCTACGACGGGTCGAGATATACGGCCGAGATTGTGGGGCAGGACGCGAAAACGGACCTCGCGGTCCTTAAGATAAAGCCTGAAGAAGAGCTAGAGCCCGTTGTTTTCGGAGATTCGGACAGGCTTAGGATCGGCGACTGGGTCATGGCGGTCGGAAATCCTTTCGGACTCGGCTACACCGTAACGGTCGGGATAGTGAGCGCGAAAGGGAGATCTCTGGGTCTCGGCGCCTACGATGATTTCATTCAGACCGACGCGTCCCTCAACCCCGGAAACAGCGGAGGTCCGCTTTTTAACCTGGGAGGGGAGGTGGTCGGCGTTAACACCGCGATAGCGGCCAGAGGCCAGGGAATAGGTTTCTCCATCCCAACCAATATGGCCAAAGGGGTCATATCCCAGCTCATGGAAAAGGGCAAGGTGGTCAGAGCATGGCTTGGAGTCGTTATTCAGCCGATAACTCAGGAAATAGCTGAGAGCATGGGGCATGAAAGCACCGACGGGGCCCTTATATCCGATATAAGCCCGGGAAGCCCCGCGGAGAAAGCGGGTCTGCAGAGGGGAGACGTGGTAGTGAAATTTGACGGAGAGCCTATAAAGGAGTTTACGTCCTTATCCAAACTCGTGGGGATGAAGGCTCCCGGCACTTCTTCTGAAATCACGATTCTCCGCGACGGGAAGCGTAAGGAAATTTCCGTCGTTCTCGGCAAAATGCCGGATGAAGAGGCTCCTGCCGAGTCCCGTGAGGACGAAGATATCGAATTAAGCGACATTACCCCGGATACCGCTGCGCGGTTCGGCGTTGAGGACAAAGCCGGGGTTCTGGTTACGAATGTGAGTCGCGGCAGTTCGGCCTGGGAGGCGGGATTCCGTCCCGGGGACGTTATACTCGAGGTTGACAAGAACCAGGTGGCAAACCTGGGGGACTACAACAAGATCGTAAGCGGCCTGAAACCCGGAAAGCAGTATCTTTTTCTGGTAAAGAAACGCCAGAACACCATATACATTGGCTACGCCCCCAAAAAGAAACAGTAGCGGCGAACTTTCGGCGGTTACTCTTCGGGGATGATTTTCCTTCGGAATTTCTCCGGCATCCGCACGGTTTTTCTCTCTTTGTAGTCAAAGAACACAAGCGAGGTTTTTACCCTGGCGACCTCCTTGCCGCTTTTTTCGTTCACGAGCGCGTAGATAAGCTCGAGGAAATGGTTGCCGCACTCGCCGATGCCGATGCTTATTTCCATTACGTCTCCGTAAAACGCTTCCGAACTGTAGGTGATTCCAACGTCCCCCATTATGATTCCCGCTCCCTCTATGTCGGCTTCGGTGTAGCCGTGTGCTGAGAGGAACCTTACCCGGGCCTCGTGGGCTAGGGTCAGCACCGAGTCGTGCCCGAGATGAGAACCGTAATTTATGTCGTCTATTCTTATCGGAATTTGCGTTGAAAAGACGAATTCGCTCGGTAGATCTATTTTTATTCTTGCCATTTTCGCGGGTTCTCTCCCTGAATATATCCGTATTTTCGGGGCTATAAAAGAATTGTTTGCTTTTTACTTTTCAGGGGTTATAGTGATGCCTCAATAATTGTTCCAACAAATTTTTCTAGGAGGCAGAATCAGATGGAAGAAAGGACAGAAAAGGAGCATGTAAGCAACCACGTTGATATTGAATCCAAGAGATTTTTCTTTGACGTTAAGGAAAACCACAAGGGTCAGTACCTTAGGATTACCGAGCTGAGCGGCGGCCGCTCAAGCATAGTCGTTCCCTTTGAAGGAATAGAGCAGTTCAGGGACAAGCTGGTCGAAACGATAAAGCAATCCCTCGAACTGGTGGAAGGCTAGAAGAAGTTCCCAGGAGTTTTAATCCATCCCCATTCGGGCAAAAGCTCTCTACATGATCGCTTTTGCTTTTACCACTCTTAGCTTTATAAGGTTCGGGTCGGGAAGCTTGCTTATAAATCCGACCTGAACATTCCTGAGCCACATTACCTGTTTCGGAGCCAGAACCTCTTTTATCTTGAAGCGGTTTGATCCGAAAGGGGTGTTCGAGGATTTGAAAAACTCTATTTCAAGCACTATTTTCTCGTAAGCGATGTCGCTTATGTTCTCGATGACGAGCTTGCTGAGCGTCGCGGTCGCCCCGGGGATTCCGCTTCCCCATTCGAATTCCCTTATGACTATGTCGTGCTTCGGGAAAGCTTCCCGGTACTGTTTTTGGGAAAGTTCCGTGTCCTCGTCCGCGGCCGAGCTGACAGAACCGGCAGAACCGGCCGGAGGGGGGACGCTTCCGGTTTCGCCACCGTAAGCGCTTTCGGGTTCATCCGAAGATGATGTTTCCTGGCGCGGTTCGGCTTTTTTCTCCCCGTCTTTTTTCCTGAGTATGCTGACGGAACTGATTTTTTTCTTTATTCTCTCCCCAAGGCTTCCCCCGCCGGAGAGAATATAATTGAGCTCCTTTGTCGTTATCTCCTCGGCTCCCGAGACGGCGATGGATCTTTCAACGGCGTCCGGACTCGAGAACCCGACGTTTATTCCCGTAAAAGTTCTTTTCTCCCCGGCGGGAAGCAGGTTGTGTATCGTTACCGAGGACAGGTGAGTGCTGCCCGGTCCGCCTCCCCCGTCTTTTTCCGTTAAAAGCAGTTTTATGTTCTTAAAGTGGGTTTTTCCCGTGTTTTCAAGGGTGATTTCCGTTATGAATCCCTCCGTTCCGAAACTTGCCCCCTCAAACTCCCAGTTCTTTATGAAAACCACGCTCTCGGGGCTTTCAAGTGAAGGACTTTCCGACACCTCCGCGCCCGTTACCATTGCCTCGGAATTCTCAAGGTCCGCGTTCATTAGCCCCAGGTCCAGGTCGGAGAAGGTTCTTCGGCTTCCTGCGGGCAGTTCCCCGGGTATCTTTCCGCGAAGCGAGCCCAGGAGCTTGCCGGTTCTCGTAAACAGATCGACCCTGATTTTGATGTTCTTGTAGCTGGTTTTGCCCGAGTTTGCGACGGTTATTTCCCCAAGCGTCGCCATGCGTCCCACTCCGTAGGATTTCCACGAGTAGTCCGTTACGGTGAGATCCTCCCGCGGATTTGGCTGCGCGTAAGCGACCTCTGCCTGCAAAGAGGGAAGAAGCGGAAGAAACAGGAGGACAAATGTGACTGTAAGGACGCGGATTATGCTTTTCATCAGGTCTTAAGGAATGCTTGTAATAATATAACGGAGAGTTTTTGTTATGGAAGTTCCGGAGTGGGTTTTTTCTTGAGATATCTTCCAAAAAGGTTATAAATCTAGAACGGCCAGCCGGCAACTAAAGGTTTTCTCGGCGCGCTATTGGCCGTAACTCATAGAAACAGCAGGTTTTTTCAATGGCAATTTACATATTACTCAGCAGGCTTACTCCCGAGGGCAGAAAAACCGTGAAGGAGCGGCCCGGGAGAATAAAGGAAGTCGACGAGGAGCTTGAGGACATAGGCGTCAGGGTTATCGAGCAGTATGCGACTCTGGGCAGATACGATTTTGTGAATATAGTGGAGGCGCCCGATAACGAGACCATAGGAAAGGTTTCGGTGGACCTCTGCTCAAGGGGAACGGTCGAGTTAATAACTCTTCCGGCGGTCTCGGTCGAATCTCTGGTTGAATCTCTCAACAAAGCCAGGGCGGAGAAGGCGCCCCCAGCGCCATCCGGGGAAGATGAAGATGTTTAAAAAATATTTCGGCGTAGTGGAAGAACAGTCGCGGGACGTTTTCGGAACGCACGCGAAAAAAACCCTCTCGGCTTTTTCGTTTTTCTCGGTCGCCGCGGTCATCCTGCCCCTGGCCATACTCATCCTGTTCATTCTGTTCAAGCTTTTCTAAAGTATTGATGGCTAAAATCAGAACACTCCCGGATGTCCTTGTCTCCAAGATAGCCGCCGGAGAAATAGTCGAGAGGCCGGCTTCCGTGGTAAAGGAACTTGTCGAAAACTCGATCGACGCCGGGGCAACCAGAATATCCATATACCTTGAAGCCGGAGGCAAGCGGCTTGTGAGGGTGGTTGATAACGGCCACGGGATGTCCCGTGACGATGCCCTCATGAGCATTGAACGTCACGCCACGAGTAAGATAAGGGACATTGACGATCTTTTCTCTGTAGGGACTCTCGGTTTTCGCGGCGAGGCGCTTCCGAGCATAGCCAGCGTTTCAAGGTTCAGAATGATAACCGCCGCCGAAGGTTCGAAATCCGGCACTGAAATCTACATTGAAGGCGGAGTCGTGAGAAAGATAAAGGAGGCGGCATCTCCCGTGGGTTCGTCCGTTGAGGTTAAGAATCTGTTTTTCAACACGCAGCCGCGGCTTAAGTTTCTGAAAAGGCCGGAGACCGAGCTCGGCAGGGTTCTCGGGGTTATCCAGCGCGAGGCCCTCTCAAGGCCCGAGGTGTCTTTTGAGGTCTTCTCGAACAACAGAACCATCCATCGCTACGGCGCGAGCGAATCGCTTACGCAGCGCGTAGCGCAGATAATTCCCGGCACGGAGCTTTACCCTATAGACTTTGAAGACGAGACGCTTGAGCTCCACGGCTTCCTGGGAAGTCCTCTTGACCCACGCTCCTCGATGCGCAGGCTGTTTACTTACGTAAACGCAAGGCCCGTGAGGGACCGTTTTATAAACAGGATCATAATGGAGTGCTACGGAAGGATGATTGAAAAGGGGAAATACCCCCAGGGAGCGATATTTATTGAAAGGGACCCCGCCTTGGTGGACGTGAACGTGCATCCGACCAAAAGCGAGGTGATGTTCGAGAACCAGTACGAAGTCGGCCAGAGCATCCGCCGCGCGATAGGCGGCATGCTTGCCGACGCTCCCTGGATGAAAAGCCGCAGGGAAAGAACCCAGAAGGCCCTTGAAGATTTCTACGAGAAGCAAAAAGACCCAGGATTTCCCGAGGGCAGGGGTCACTCCGCCGCGGCGCCTTCGGCGAAAAAAGCCTCCACGCAGGCCGCTTACAACCCAGAATCGGTGTCTCAGCACTCTCACCACGGCGATTCCTCCATGTTGGAGAAATCTCCTGAGGCGGCAGGAGGGGACATGTTTTCCGATGGCTTTTACTCAAGCCTCAAGTTCCTCGGACAGGTCGGAAAGCTTTATCTCGTATGCGAGGATCCGGACGGCATCATTCTCATTGACCAGCACGCGGCCCATGAGCGGGTTAACTTCGAGAGAATAAAAAAATCCTATGTTGAGAAAACCTTTTCCTGCTCCCAGAAGCTTCTCATCCCCGAAGTCGTCGAACTTACGGCCCGGGAAATCAATACGGCGGGGCGGTTCGCGGACGAGATGGAAAAGCTCGGCTTTGATTTTGAAGTTTTCGGGGAAAGCGCGGTGAGGGTGAAATCCGTTCCGGGCTTTTTAAGGGACTCCGATTATACGCGGGTTTTTACCGATCTGTTTGATGAACTTGACGGTCTGGGCGACCCCAAGAGCCTGGGGCAGCATCTTGACACCGTGTGCGCGACCATGGCGTGCCACAGTTCGATAACCGCGAACCGGACGCTCTCGGAGCAGGAGGCACGGACTCTTTTTGCGGATATGGACGCTTCTGAGAATCCGCACGCCTGTCCTCACGGCCGGCCGGTCGCGACCCGGATATCGTACAATATGCTTGAGAAGATGTTTAAGAGAACCTGACTGCGAAGATTGATAGCACGCTTATGGCAAGCGAGAATTTCCGAGAAAAACTGTTTTCTGCAAACTTATGAAGGAGGATCGAATCCGAAATGGCTGTTGTTGACACGAGCGGTTTTCACAAGGGAATGAAGATCGAAACCGAAGGGGCGATCTGGGAGATAGTCGAGTACAAGCATTCAAAGATGGCGCAGAGAAGCCCGATAGTCACGGCGAGGCTTAAGAATATCGCCACGGGGGCCGTGCGGGAAATGAAATTCCGTGCGGGAGACACGTTTAACGTTCCCGATATCCAGAAAAGAACCATGCAGTATCTCTACAGGGACGATGAGATGTTCTACTTCATGGACTCCGAGACTTTCGACCAGTTTCCTTTCAGGGCGGATGCGATAGGGGATACGGCGAAGTTTCTAAAGGAACAGCAGGAAGTCACGGTGCAGATGCATGAAGGAGAGCTCATAGGCGTGGAACTTCCCACGGCCGTCGTCTTCGAGGTCACTCACACCGAGCCCGGAGTGAAGGGGGATACGGTTTCAAGCACCACGAAACCGGCGACCATAGAGACCGGGGCGGTGGTGGCGGTTCCTCTTTTTATCAATATCGGGGACATGATAAAGGTCGATACCAGAAACGGGAACTACCTCGAAAGGGCAAAATCCTGAGCGAAGACTGCCTGGTTTGCTGACCGCGGCCTATTTCCCGAAAGGATCCTCAATTTCCGGGTGCCAGAGCTTGAAGTGTTCTTTATGCAGGTCGTGGTATGAATCTTTCTCGAAATACTTGTCGTAGAAATCAAGATCAAGGTGGTGGGCCTGGAATACCAGCCGAACGAACATCGGGTCAAGGAAAGCCGGGAATCTTCCGTAGTTCTCATGCACGTAGGTGCAGAAATCCTTTACTATCTGTATCCTGACCTCGGAAGGGTGGTATTCATCCTGCAGAATAGACGCGGGGTCTCTGTAGGGAAACGGATTGTCCTCATTCCAGAACTGGCTCCTTACCTCGAGAAACCTGTCGACGGCTTCGCTCATGTCCGCCACGTAGGGAGGGCAGAGGGATTCGAAAACTCCGTCCCTTCCGACGGGATAAGGCGGATTCGTGCTCCTGAGGCTCTCTTCCGGCTGGACGAACCGGAATCCGAGCCCCTTGTGGGAAGGGTCGACCCCGAGCGCGTAATGGGGAAGCAGTCCGGTGAAAGTCCAGCCTCCGAGACCCAGGGCCTGCAGCGCGAGATTCATGTTCTGGCTTATGAAGGCCTGCTCCACGTTAAGCGTGGTAAGCACCCTTAGCTCCAGGTCGAAAAGAGAGAGCCTGACGTCGTTTCTGATGTAGCCTTTCTCTATCCACTTATCGAGGCCGCACGATCTTCCCCCGTTTAGTTCGTCAATAATGTTAAACCCGTATTTGGCCCCGAAGTATATGAACAGAAGCACCATGTACTCAACGGTGGTGTTGGTCACCGGGACAAAGAAAGTCGTTCCCGGCTTGTTGGTGTTCCACGCGTTAAAGTCGAAAAGGCCGGGTTCTCCCTTCGGAAGATCGGCTCTTTGGTTCTCAAGGGTAATTCTGCTCGCCCTGAAAAGCTCGACTATTTTTTCAAGCTGCTTTTCCCTGTCAAGCGACATGAAGATGGAGGTGTCTGGGGGCATGAGATCAAAAAGCCGCACCATGTAGACGCCTTCGTCGTTTGTGTAGAAAAGCTCGGTTGAATGGGAGTTGCAGGAGCACGGCCAGCTTCTTCCGGTCCACTGGAAAAGCCACGATATGCCGGTTCTCGGGAGGTCCCCCAGGGAAAGACCCGTGGTTCCCGTGCCCGCCCAGATCAGAAAAGCCTCTTCAAGTTCGGAGAGAGGGACCGGGTCGTGAGCGGAACTGTATGCCAGGTTTCCCTCGGGAATTTCCATCCCGAGGCCGAAGCGGCGCGATCTTCTTGAGAATATGGAATCCAGAAGACTGAAGTTTATGGCTCGTTCGAAGCCCTGCGGGATTTTCATCTTTCCGCTCTTTTAGCCGGCCTTGCGAGGAACGGCCGGTTTCCGGTCATCAGCTGTCAAGGGTTTTGCAGTCCTCGCAGATTCCGCTGAAAAGCACCGAGTATCCAAGAATTTTGTAATTGTCTATTTGCGGGTCAAGTTCCGAGTAAGCTATCGAGTCGTCGTAGAGGTCTTCTATCTTCTTGCATTTCACGCATACGACGTGGTGGTGAGGTTCCATGTTGGCGTCGTATCTTGCGGCGTGATAAAGGGTGTTGACTACGGATATGAGCCCCATCCTCTCGAATGTCTCAAGCGTTCTGTACACGGTGGTAAGGGATATGTTCGGGTAGTAGTCCTTTATGTTCTTGTAGATCATCTCGGTGCTTGGGTGCTGCATGCTTCCCGCAAGCTCCCTGTATATCGCTATTCTCTGGGGAGTTACCTTAAGCCCCAGTTCTTTGCTTCTTTTTATGAA
Organism: Candidatus Dadabacteria bacterium; assembly: GCA_022819805.1. GTDB lineage: Bacteria > Desulfobacterota_D > UBA1144 > Nemesobacterales > Nemesobacteraceae > Nemesobacter. The sequence goes on along the minus strand of JAJEGO010000018.1, from coordinate 26,346 downwards.
TTGCGATATCTTGTTTTCGGTTCTGAGCTCCGAATTTTTCATGATCTGTCCCTTTATGGGCATTAAAGCAAGCCAGTCTCAGTGTACCTTAAAAGTGCTTAAGCCTCAAACCGCGCGCCATGGAAGAAACTGCGATTGAATTCATGAAGAAAAACAGGGTCGTGGCCGTTATAAGATCCACGAGTTACGAAAAATCTCTTGAATTCGCAAGGGGATGCGTCGACGGCGGGATAAGAATCATAGAGATCATATCAATCTCTCCGGGTTCTGAAAAACTTCTTCGGGAACTTGCCTCTGAGGACGGAATATGCGTCGGGGCGGGCACGGTCCTTGACCGTGATTCAGCCGAGCGGATGTCCGGTTGCGGGGCCCGTTTCATAGTTTCCCCGCACACCGACCCCGGGATAATCGAGTATTGCCGGAAAAACGGCGTCACGGCGGTCTCAGGCGCCTTCACGTCGTCCGAGATGGTTAACGCCCGCAGCATCGGAGCGGACTTCGTGAAGATATTCCCCGCTTCGAGTTTCGGTCCGGGTTACGTGAAGGCCATAAAGGAGCCTCTCGGGTTTATGGATATCATGGTCACAGGAGGAATTACCGCGGACAACATCCGGGATTATTTCTCGGCGGGAGCCGCGCTTGCCGGGGTGTCTACCGCGCTTCTGGGCGGAGGAGACGGCTACCGGTCCATAAAGCAAAGGGCAGAGGAGTTCTCCCGGCTCTCCGCGTAAAAATGGATACGAAGCCCCATGCAAGGGAGTTTTATCTTAACTCGATAGACGAGGTGTTTGCCGAGGTCTTCTTTCTTTTCGGCGGCGGCTTTGACGTGCGGATGGAAATTGCTTCAGAAACCTCGCTCGTGAGCGCTTCTTTTTCGTCCCGCCCCGCGGCGGTCAATCGAGAGGGGGCAGTCGACTTCGAGCTCTGCGCCTTTGAGTGTTCGGGTGTTTCCGCGGAGGATCTAGAGGAGTATCTCGGGGTCTCGGTGCATACAAGCAGCGCGCTTGAGTTCTTTGACTATGTTTTCTCCCAGAGACCGGTAGTCATCTGCGGCGTGGATTTCGCTGGAAACAGCTGGATAATAGCCGTTGCCGAGTGAAAACGGGCATTATTTCCGCCTGTTTTTAAGGGAATTATAGCGATAACTAGACAAACCCATGAAAAAACTTGCTCAAAAGTCATGAGCTCATCAACATCGTTATACTCGATAAGACCTTTTCCCGAAAGCGCCTGACGAATAGCTTCTAAGGTCTCCTCCCTAGGGATTCTTGCTGTGAAAGGCACCGCGCCGATCTTTCGATTGTGGCGCGACCCGAACTGGCTCCCGCCACATCCAAGTTATGTAACCACGGGATGATCCGCGCCATCCCCCCAGTCGATCCAGTTGAGAGCATCTGTGGAGAATCCTTGATTCCATATGCGTGTCTTGGCGGGATCTAGGAACGGAAAACGCTTGAGGTCATGCTGCCCTGGATCAACCAGCGTGATCAGTTGAATGGGCACGCGCCGATGCTCCAAGTCGGTAGCATCGCCGCCCTGTTGGTACTCAACGAAGAGTTGGCCCAGCGCCTCATATGCGTAGCCGTCATATGGAGGCATCGAGTAGCCGATCATGACGATAGACGAATAATCCTGGTTCCGATGAAGATTCTCCCACAGATCCAGGATGGGTGCGTACCCAAGCAGCTTGTCGTACGCCGGCGGGAGAAAGAAGGGAACGACCCTTGACACGTTTTCCCCCTCCTTGATGGGGAAGTATGTTGCGTGGTCGGGGACGCGGAAAACTCGTGGCAGGATGTGATTCCCGAACCTCTCATCTGTCTGTCCTCGTGAAAGAGGCTCCGAAAGAACTGTCGGAGCTGGGCCGAAGATCGGATCCCGGTTCGGTACGTCGTTACCCTCTTCGGTGTGCCAGCGCATAGCATCATCAAGGTAGTAGCGATCGTACCAGTCAATCGACCCGTGGAGCTTGAGGAGGTCAACGAACTTTGGTTCAGAGTCACCCCGGCTCGTTTTGAGCCACCACTCGGGAGTAAGGGTGTATGGCTTGCCGATGTCATCGAGCGCTTGCTCCAAAAGAGTGTCGTAGTTGAACGTAAGTACAACATCGCGGGGGCAAAGCCGCTGAGCAAAATCCCGGTAGAGCTTCGGGGTGGGGCTGGGAGTTGCTTGAATGAGTATCTGTTGGACTGCTTGCCGCATAGCGACTATTGATCGGCTGCCATCTGCGAAGTATTCGTCGGGACCTAGGAGACCGAGATAGTGCTTCCGGTGGCTATATGCGAGTACGCGCTCCAGATCGATCGATTCACCTGGATACAGCGAGGACCATTCTTCGATTTCCTGTTCCAGAGTACCTTTCCAGCCGAAGCGCTGAAACAAGTCTCGGACATCCTCTCGGACGCGTTCAAGGAGATCCTTTCCCAAAGGCAGGCCCGCAGGGGCCGAGAAGCCAGCCCCGAGTACGAATAGACGATAAGAGGGTCGGTTCACGTTTTGGCTTCTCCGCAGACGAGGGCGGGTATATGACAGTGGCGATTCATCGTAATCGGTCGCAATTAAGGAAGCCAGCGTGAGTCGCATACCTGTGGCTTACGGGGACGAGCGCATTCACCACAGCCTTCCAGACGCGGAGATCAACAATATACCACAATTGGGATGGATATAAATCAACATATTATGAAGGGGATTATCGAACTAACTAGCCAAGAATTTCTGTGTTTTTTGTCTAACTTCCTGAAAACATTATGGAATCGCCATTTCCCGGCTAATTACCCAGACTAAAAATTTTTTCAAAGTTTTTTGAAGAAGGTGATTTTTCCAGTGTTTGGACCGAGTTACGAGATACGGACGGTCGATTTTTTGCAGAGAAATGGAGGGGAAATATACGATTTGTTATCCATTGGTTGGTGGTTCTTCGTAGCGCACAAGCACGGGCAATGCCGTTCTTCCAAAATACAGGTCAATAGCATATTGCCTTATGAGTCCCTGTTCAGCCTCGATGCGACCCCATCCTTGAGGGAAGTAGCTACCTTCCAGAATCTCAAGAACTTTAATCTTCTCGTAGCCGAGAACTTGAGCCATTTCGTAAAGGAGTTCGGTGAGAAGTTTTGAACGACCCTCTTTTACTCTCTTGTCATAATTCGCCTGTCTCCTGGCAATCTCTGCGTCGCTAAGACCCTCCGATATTTTTTCATCTTCCAGTCTGGGATATTCAACTAGGTCGTCAAAGTACGCTTTCCACTTCTTAACTACTTCAGGATTGTCATAGAATTCAATTTCAACGAGGTTTAACGCAGAGACGTGGTCAAAAGACAATGCGTTGCTACGTGTAGACATAAGGGCACGGAAGACGCTCATACGCCGTTCGTGTTTTGCGCGCCTGTCCTCCATTCTCCGGGCAATCCACACCGCCACCAATGGACCCAAGAATAAAGCGATAATAGTAACAACATTTATCATTAATATCCTCCGTAGATAACATTTCTTGCAATTGCTTTTCTGATAATTGTCCTGTCCGATGATTATGCCATGAAACATAAAAGCGGACAATCCCATCTGTCATTAACACTTCTGGCGGAGGCATACTTGACTAGTTACGCAGACTCTGGGTAGTTTGTGAAGCATGAAATCGGTCAATAAGAAGCTTGTATGCCGTAGATGCAACCGCCGCCCCAAACTTGTCAGGGAGGAAGGTCGCAGTGACATGATACGTTGCGTCAGTTGTGAGGTGTTCTGTGAGCTTAAAAAAGCGTACACAATCGCCGCTAAGTACGAGGCTGACAGTATCGTACAGGATGCCCTCCGTAAAGCCTTCTCGAGGCCGTCCGAATACATCACATACCGCCCCGGTAAGCGCCCTGTCGCACCTGATTTCATCTTTCGTTAATTCCACTTCTTGTCCTTTCATTTTTTCTCTTCATAAAAAACACGGGTAACTGGCTACCGTCACCGCAGAGGCTTTACCCCTCAGATCCCGAAAATCTGAAAATGGCGACCTAATGATTTCAGGCACTTGTGACACACCAAAACAGAGGGTCTGAGGCACGCTGAAATCCCTCAAAGGTAACTTGTTTTTTGCCATTTTTTCGCCGTATCATAACCTACCGAAAAAACTTGAGAAAAGGGGACTTTGGCTAGTTAGCTTGATAATCTCCATTATGAAATATTGGTTTTCCTCCCCGGTCTGCTTTTTTGCGGGCTCGCTTAAAACCTGTTACCTTAGCAAAATGAGGTTCTTGCCGTTACTGCTTGTGTTAGTGACCGCGTTTTCGCTGCCTGCATATGCCCAGAGCGGGACGGGCCACGACTGGTATTCGGGAAACAGCTACTATTGGAATACGGATTCCAAGGGCAGGACGACCGTTCATGGCTTCGACACCAAAACAGGTGCGTACTGGAATGCGACTGTCGAACCGGATGGGGACATGAGGGGCTACGACAGCAATTTCAATCCCTGGATTTACGATAGCCGGACGGGATATTACTATAATTTCGGCACGGGTGAGAACTGCATCGGAAAAGGTTATGTCCGGACATGTTACTGGGGAAGCGTGCTGAATGGTCCCGCGGGCAGGGGCAACCGATGAGCGAGCCGTTTGCTCTGGAAGCGGACGGGAAAGGGAAGACTAGAGTCGCCGAGGCGGGGCCGGATTATAGCCTCTAGAACCGCTCCAGAATTTCATAATAGGTATTTCTCTGCGCGGGGTTAAACCCTGCGCTTTTTATCATGTGAACGAGTTCGTCCACGGTCGAGCGGATCTTGTTCTCGGCACACCCCAGGACGTTTTCGTCGTAAAGGGTCCCGCCGAGGTCGCTCGCGCCGTAGTGCAGGGACATAGAACCCATTTTCTTTCCCTGGGTAAACCAGGATCCCTGCACATGCTTGAAGTTATCAAGGAATATCCTGCATACCGAGAGAACCCTGAGGTATCTTTCCCCGCCGACCTCGTCCTTTATTCTTTTTTCAAGCAGGGTGTTTTTCGGCTTGAACGTCCAGGGGATAAACGCCAGGAAATTCCCCGTTTCATCCTGAAGCTCTCTTATCCTGAGGAGGTGCTCGATAATGTCCTCGTCCTCCTCAAGGTGGCCGAACATCATGGTCGCGGTCGTCTTGAAGCCCACAAGGTGAGCTTCCCTGGTGATTCTCCTCCACGTGTCGGCGTCTATCTTGAGAGGGCTTATCGCTCTTCTCGCCCTGTTGGACAGCACCTCGGCTCCGCCTCCCGGTATTGTTCTTAACCCCGCGTCCCAGAGGCTCTGCAGCACATATGTGGTATCGAGGTTTTCATATTTGGCAATGGCGGCTATCTCCGGGGCGGAGAAGGCGTGGAGATGAAGATCCGGTATCTCTTTCGTGGCCTTTTTTACGATTTCAATGTAGTAGTCGAGCTTGAGTTCTGGGTTGTGACCGCCCTGCAGAAGGACCGTAGTGGCGCCGTTGTGGTACGAGGTGCGTATTATTTCAATCACCTTGTCGACGCTCAGGGTGTAGGCGTCGTAGGCGCCCGGCGGTCTCCAGAAGGCGCAGAAAAGGCACTCCGTGTCGCAGACGTTCGTGTAGTTGGGGTTCGTGTCCGCGACGAAGGTCACTATGTTCTCCGGATTAAACTTTTTCCTTACGATATCAGCCAGGGAACCGAGCTGGAGGAGATCGGCCTTTGCGAGAAGCAAGGCGGCTTCGTCGGTCGATATCCGCTTACCTTCAAAAACCTTCGCGTAGATATTTTCAAGCGAACCCATAGAGAAAATTAATAAAGCTAATAGCGGGGACAAAGTCAATTCCGCAAGCGGTGTTTGCAGGAAGCGGATTAAAATGGCTGGCTTTTGAATTAAATTGGTTGTCCGGAAATTTTTTCTTTTCAAGTCAGTTGAGGCTGATTTGAAATCTCTGCTTCATCCAGACGTCTTCCCGTCATAGACCCCAAGCTTTCTCATCCCCGGAAAGAGCAGCAGCACGGATATGGTAAATAGAAGGTTAAGCACTGCTCCCTGCCACCGGACTATCCCTTCCCCGCCCGCGGCGGCGATAGCGCACCCTCCCGTTTCCTCAACGAAAACTCCCGAGAGGGAAACCGCACCCGCATCCCCGCAGACAACATCCTCTCCGTTAACAGTCTCCAATTGCGACTCGAGAACTTCCCACTCCCCCAATTCTTCATTGTAACGGTAATACATATCCTCCTCCCCTCCCGAAGACGGAAGACACACAGACACTGTCTCTCCTTGTCCAAGCGCGACTCCCAGATCCACTCCCACCGCGAAACCCGAAAGATAAAACCCCGGAGGGGGATCATATGGAGAGACTTCCGAAAGCTCGAAGGTGATCTCCTCTACGCGGTCAAGAATATTGCGGGACACTATGATTGCGGGATCTCCTGAAGAGGGATCCACATCCCGCGTGACTGAAAGATCTATAGTTCTCTTTCCGTAAACCATGCTTCCTCCCTCTCCAAGGGGAGTAAGGGAAAAAACACCTTCTTCGTCTTCACTGTGGGTAACCCCTTCTGCTGACTCTATTACGGGGAGGAAAACTCCGAACAGGGAGAACGTATCCGTATTCCCGCAGAGAAGCTCATCTCCGTTAACAGTCTCAAGTTGCGAGGGAAGACTCTCCCACTCACCTTCTGTTTCATCGTAACGGTGAACGTACGATTTCCCTTCAATCTCAGCAGGGGGCAGGCATACAACCGCGGTCTCCCCCTCCCCAAGTGTTACTCCCGGATCTATTTCCACGGCGCAGCCCTCAAGACGAAACCCCGAAGGAGGGTCCTGGGGAGAAGTTTCCGAGAGCTCGAAGGTTATCTCCTCTACGCGGTCGAGGATGCTTCGGGACATGATCAGTGCGGGATTTCCAGGCGATGTGCATTGATCCCGGGTAACTGAAAGATCTATTGTCCCCTGTCCGTAAACCATGCTTCCTCCCTCTCCAAGGGGAGTGATGGGGAAACCGTCATCCGTGAGATCGCCGACCCGAACCCCTTCTGCTGACTCAATCACGGGAACGGAAACTCTGAACGGGGAAAAGGTGTCTGTCTCCGCGCAGAGAAGCTCATCATCGTTAACCGTCTGCAATTGCGAGGGAAGAAGTTCCCATTGTTCTGCTTCGTCGTTATAACGGTGAATATAGGATTTCCCTTCAATATCGGCAGGGGGCAGGCATACAGTCACTGTCTCTGTTGTCCTGAGTCTCACTCCCGGATCTATTTCCAAAGTGCAGCCCTCCATGCGGAACCCGGAAGGTGGATCCTGGGAAGAGGTTTCCGAGAGATCGAAGGCTATTTCCTGGTCACCGGGGTTAAGGACACGGTCAAGGATGTTTATGGGTATGATCACAGCCGGGTTGGACGTACATTCTTCATCCCGCGTGACGGTAATATCTATAGTTTTCTTCCTGTAAAGAAAGCTTCCTTCTTCTTCATCAAGGGTAATGGGGTACCCGTCATCCGTGAGAGCGCCGACCCGAACCCCTTTGGGGGACTCGATGACAGTAGGATGTTGCGTCGGGCGCGGGCGTGATGGCAGTTGCGCGTTGCTCACCGGCTGGTTAGAGAAGCTCGCCACCTCATTGCCGGAAGAGTCTTGTAGCTTGTTATTGCTGCCCGTAGTGGGCTTGGTATAGCTCACCTTTACCTCGGTGTCGCTGGACAGCACAGCGCTCTCTAGGGTCAGGGCCACCGTGGTGCCGCTGATGGAAGGCGACCCGCTGAGCATGACCGTTTCCTCGGTCCCCCCTTGCGGGGTCTTCTTCACCGTAAACGCGCCGTTCGCCAGGTTGGCAGCCGCGGCGAGGGACTTGCTGAAGGTGATTGTGAGCGCCGTCCCATTCGCCGCCGCATTATTCACCGCCGGGGGGTCGTTGTCCCTGATCGTGATCGTGCCATGGCATACACCAACATCGTTGGTGGTAACAATGCTGGTGGGACTTTGATCGCTCAGCGTTATGGTGAATGTTTCGTCATCTTCGCCGACATTGTCGTCGAGGATGGTCACGGAAGCCGTTTTAGGGTTGCTCTGTGTGCCTTCCGAGCCCGTCCAACTGACCGTCTGCTTGGTTGTAACCCCCGTATAGTCACTCCCGGCCCGCGCCGTTCCGTCCGACGTCACCCAGCTGATGTTCCTCGTTCCCCCAGTTATACCATTTGGGTTAACATTAATACCACCACTGATAATAGGAGTAGTTTTGATCTCAAAGCTGACACTTCCGGCGTTTTCATTTACCGTTACGCTCTGTGCCTGATAGCATGTTATTGTTTGTGCCGAAGCTGACTGTGTGCCGGTCAACGCTGCGATGGTGAGAACCAGGACGAATGCGGCAAGCGAAAGGGCGGAAAACGTGAGCGGGAAGCGAGAACTCGCGACGCTTGTTAAGCTACATCGCCGTTTTATATGGGGGGGGGAGTAGAGCAGACTGGTTTCATGAAGATTTTTCTTAGGTCGGACTGTTTGCTCTCAAAACGCATAAATACACTATAACAGTTCGGATTGAAAATAGCAACATGCGAAAATAGGGCTTGCAAGCGGTGTTCCTGAAGCTGCCTTCGAAGCGGGCGTGAACGGGAGGTTTCCCGCAGTTGGGGAAAAGCGTATAGTTAAGAGGCGTAGTGTCCGGCGCCTGCGGGTTGGCGGCGTGATAAAAGTTTAACGGCTTATCTGCGTGTGGCTTTAATGTCTTATCCAGGCTTGAAATAACCCTTGTGACTTGAAAAAATATATACTCTCTATCTGTTAAGAGGTTTCGGATATCAATGGTCAGGATCTCAATCATTGCTGTTTTGTGGATGCTGGTAGCGGCATGCTTCGCGGGTTCTCCGGTATCACCACCTGCTGTTACTCCGCCTGATGCGTGCGGCGACAAGGCACCGGTTGTCACTCGCGGAACTCTTGAGCTGACTAGCGAGGCTGATCCCGTGATTTTGGCCCGGCGCGTCTTAGAAATCCCGGTCCCGGATTTTTCCGGACACGGTCTGATCGACGAGATAGAGCGAGTTCTGAGGATGATACGTTCTAGGTGGCCGGAGATGGCCGAGGTGAATGCGCGTCCAATATGGGTGCCCGGAAGGCTGATTTTGAGTTTGGAGCCGTCTTTGTTCGAGGCCGTGTCCGTCAGCCTGCCCGAAGAGGGTGCTTCCGCTCCCTTCTGCACGGGGCAACCCGAATTTGACGCTCTCAATGCCGCGGTCGGCCTTCATGCCGTGGAAGTTCTTCCTTTTGAATATACGCGGGTCATCGTGATCGGGTTTGACCCACACGAGCACGTCTACTCCGCGGGCGCATCATATGAGAAAATAGAAGGAGTCATTTACGCCAGGCCCGAGCCCCTTTTGGGAGATGGTCCCGATATCGAGATGCTTTGGTCGGGCGGGAAATGGTACGCGGTGTTTCGCAGGGCATGGGGCGATTGTCCGTCGGGCTGCATTTTCTCAGAGCTCCACTTCTTTATCGAGCGCGAAGGTGAAGTCGAACGAGTTGATCCGGAGCGCGCGGCGCGAATCGAGGAGTTCGCCCGGATCCTTGCGGAGCGCGGCTGGAGGGAGCGGCCCGAAAGACAGTAGCTCTTGGCCGACCGGCTTTCTGCGCGGAAGCAGTCGGGGTTGGTTTCCCCTCGCTGTGTATTTTTACCCATTTTTGTTATTCTGTTTGAGAAGGTTCTCCCCGGCGGTCTTTCCCTTCGTGACTGGTAGGCGCCGGGGTTTCGGAACCGGGGATTGATGTGTGCTTGGGTGCGTGGCTTGAAGAAATTTCCTGAAAAAAAGCTTTTTCTTCTGTTTTTTCTCTTTCTTTGTCTTTCCTGCAGCGGCGCTGGACTCTCTTTTGCCCCCGAAAGGAAGCTTGAGAGCGTAAACCGGGAGGATGCGTACTATCATTTCGCGCTCTCGGCGCTTTATCTTGAGCGGGGAGATCTTCCCCAGGCTCTTGAGAGCCTTGAAGAGGCGGAGCGGATTGACCCCAAGTCTTCTGAAATAAATTACCGTCTCGCCCTGGTTTACATGGTTCTCAACATGCGCGATGAGGCCGTCGCCAAGTTCACCCGGTCCATCGTCCTTGATCCGTCAAATTCCCCGGCATACAGGGACCTTGCCCGCATCTACCTCGCATCCCCGGACGAAGCCATGAAGGAAAGGGGTAAGAAGTTCCTGCTCAAGGCGGCCGAGATCGATCCCGGGGACAAGGAAACCTATCTGCTTCTCTGCGCGACTGAACTTTATTCAGGGAACCTTGAGGGGGCGAAGCGGTACGCCGAGAAAAGCCTTTCAATAAGCCCCGCGGATGTCACGGGACACTTCTACCTTGGAAGCATCGCCTCAAGAAGGGACGATCTTGATGCCGCGGTAAAGCACTACAAAAGGGCCCTTGAGATTCAGCGGACGTACTACCCCGCCTTCGCCGGGCTCGTTGAGACCCTCGAGAAGGCGAAAAGGATCGAGGAAGCGATAGAGCAGTACGAGTCGGCGATCAGGAAATTTGCCCCTTACCGCGACGTCTTTATTTCCTACGGGAACATGCTTTACCGCCAGCGCAGGTTCGATGACGCCATCAAGCAGTACCGAAACGCGGAGGCCGCGGATCCGGAGAATCCCGAGATTAGCTTCAGAATCGGTCTTCTGTATCTTGAAAGCGGCGGTTACGAGGAAGCTATAGCGGAACTGGAACAGGTTCGCGGGCGCCTGCCCGCGCATTTCGGGGCGAAATACTACTCCGCCCTCGCCCACACCAAGCTCGGGAGGTATTCCCAGTCAAGGAAGCTTCTCGATTCCATACCCCAGAGCTCCGATTTCCACGTAGACGCGGTCATTCACGGGGCGTACATACATGAGCTTGAGGGTTCGGCGCAGAAGGCGATCGATATACTGAGGGAGCTTCATGAGAAAAACCCCTATAATCCCAAGGCCGTGAATTCTCTTGGTGAAATCTACGGTAGGCAGGGGAGACAGGAGGATTCGATCTCCCTTTACGGCGGGTATCTTGAAAAGCACCCCGATGACGAATCCGTTCTGTATTCGCTTGGCGTTTCGTATTACTACGGCGACCGCATACCGGAAGCGCTTTCGGTAATGGAGGATATAATCAGCAGGAATCCGCAGAATTTCGACGCGATGAATCTCATCGGGTACACGCACGCCGAGCGGGGAGAGAGACTTGATTACGCGGAGGAACTCATCAGCAAGGCTCTTGAGCTTGCTCCCGGGCGGGCCTACATAATCGACAGCATGGGGTGGGTTTACTACCAGAAGGGCGATTTCAAAAGAGCCCTCGAGTATCTGCTTCGCGCCTCCGAGATTCCCCCTCCCGACGCGGCCATCCTGGAGCACGTGGGCGATGTGTACGAGAAACTCGGCAGAAGGGAACTCGCGGGGGAGAATTACGCAAAGGCCCTTGAACTCCTGGATTCCAAGAAACTGGTTACGGCTGAAGACAGGAAGATACGCGCGAGGCTTCAGAAAAAGCTAAAGGGATTCAGACGCGATGAGGCATAGCTGGGTTTTTATTCCGCTTGTTCTTCTGCTTTTCTCCTGCGCCGGCAAGCTCCCGCCCTCTATTGCCGACCGTTCTGATCTTTCCGCCATACTGGCGAAGGCGAAACGCACCCAGATGGGCTTCACCTCGATAAAGGCCAGGGCCAGGGTGTCGATAAAATCCCCGCAGGGGAAGATTGTCTTCGATCAGGTGGCCACCGTCGTCCGCCCGGAGTTTCTGAGAGTTTCGGTCTTCGCTCCTTTCGGCGAGATGCTCGCGAGGGTGGTCTCGGACGGAGAAAGCGTGAGAATGAAGACCAACTGGGAAGAGCTGATCTTCGAGAATCCGGAGGATTTCAGGCTTTCCTACCTTTATCCGGGACTCCCGCCCCAGCTCGGAGTAGAGGACATAGTGAACTTCCTGCTGGGGGGATCCCCGTTTGCCATTCCCGGGGAAAGCTACTCCGTTCGGGCCGGGGATAAAAAAGGGGAGATAGTTTTCGTGTTTTCGGGAGATACTCCTCTCCGGGTCACGGTCGATTTCCCGAGAAACTTCATAACCAGGGTGGAGGGCGCGCTTTCTGACGGAGAGAAAGCCAGAGTTGAGTTCTCGCTGCCGAAGCGGATTGCCTCGGATACCTATTTCCCGAGAAAGCTTGTGTTTGAGACCGCCGATTACAGTCTCAGCGTGAATTATGACGAGAATTTACGGGTAAACTCAAAGGCGGATATCTCTTTTTTCCGGTCCGCGGAGGAACGGTGAATTGTCGCAGAAACCCCTTGTAAGAAACTTCGTAATAAGAAACCGTCTGGGTCTTCATGCCAGAGCGGCCGCGGTTCTGGTCGCCCTGACCAGCAGGTTCAGTTCCAGTATAATGATAAGAAAAGACAGTTTCGAGATAGACGGAAAAAGCATACTGGGCGTTCTGTCCCTCGCGGCAATCTGCGGCACTGAAGTTGCCATCACGATAGAGGGGGAAGACTCGGAGCTTGCGATGGAGGAAGTCTCCCGTCTGATTGAAAGCGGCTTCGGAGAAGGGATCGATCCGGGGAACTGAGTTTGGGGAATTCTCCAGACGGGATAAACTGAATCTCGGTTTTTAAGAAAAAAACGCCGTTGGAACCATGAAGATTGTAAGGATAAATTCGAAAAATCTGGAGAGAAGGTCGAGAGAAATAGAGAAATCGGCCTCGCATTTCGACCCGGAGCTCGTTTCGCAGACGGAGAGGATCGTGGAGGACGTGAGGAAGCGGGGAGACTCGGCGCTTTTCCGCTACGCGAAGAAGTTTGACGGACCGCACGTAACCGCGAAGAACGTAAAGGTCACCGGTCGCGAATTCAAAGAGGCAAGAGCGGCCGTCGCGCCCGGCATTGCGAGGGACCTCAAGAAGGCCGCTTCGCGGATCCGCTCCTACCAGAAAAAGAAGCTTCCGAGGGCCGGGGCCTACAAGGACGCGCTCGGAAACGAGCTTGGCTGGCTGATAAGGCCCATTGAGAAGGTGGGAGTGTATGTTCCGGGAGGCAAGGCTTCTTACCCTTCGACTGTTCTTATGACCGTAGTGCCGGCACGGGTCGCCGGAGCGGTCGAGATAAGCGTCGTCACCCCGTGTTCCGGGAAACGGGTGAATCCCGAGATTCTTCTGGCGTGCGAGATCGCCGGGGTGAGCAACGTCTACAAAATAGGCGGGGCCCACGCCATAGCGGCCATGGCCTTTGGAACCAGAAGCATACCGAAAGTGGACAAGATAGTGGGCCCGGGGAACATCTACGTCACGATAGCCAAGAAACTGGTTTACGGTTTCTGCGACATTGACATGCTGGCGGGGCCGACCGAGGTTCTGATTATCGCCGACGGCTCGTGTCCGCCGGGATGGGTGGCCGCGGACCTGCTCGCCCAGGCCGAGCACGACGAGATGTCAATCCCGATTCTCGCCACCACCAGCTACGATTACGCAAAAGAGGTGAAAAAGGAAGTGCTCTCGCAGCTAGGGGAGCTTCCGAGGGAAGAGATCGCGGGCGCCGCGGTCTCAAACAACGGAAAAATCTACGTGACCGAGAGCATGGAGCAGGCCGTGGCGCTTTCAAACGCGGTCGCTCCCGAGCACCTTGAACTCTGCGTGCGCTCCCCCAAATCCCTTCTCAAAGGCATAAAACACGCGGGAGCGATATTTCTGGGGTCTTTCTCGACCGAGCCTTTCGGCGATTACGTCTCGGGGCCGAGTCACGTTCTTCCGACGGGAGGAGCGGCGAGGTTTTCCTCTCCTCTCAGCGTTTATGACTTCCTGAGGATGCCGAGCACCATATCGATGTCGAAAAAAGGCTTTTCGTCTCTCGGCGCGACCGTTATGAACCTTGCCCACGTCGAGGGGCTTTCGGGTCACGCGTTTTCGGTAAAAAGACGTATTGAGGATTCCTGAGTAATGTTAACGCTAATGTTTAGAGCGGGAGACGCCAGTGTCTGACGCAGGTTCGATCAAAAGCAGGATTTCTGAGAGCGTAAGGTCAGTATCCGCCTACTCGGTGCCGAGGATAGAGTGCTCGGTGAGGCTTGATGGAAACGAGAGCCCTTACGATCTTGAGGGAGAAGAGAAGGCTGCGCTTTCCGAACGGCTGGCGAAGCTTCCCGTAAACCGTTATCCGGATCCCGAGGCTCTGGAAGTAAGAGCTTCTCTTTCCCGCGCCGTGGGCTTCCCCGCGGACGGCATACTGCTTGGCAACGGCTCAGACGAGATCATACAGATGATCGTCGAGGTGTTCGGAGGAAAAAGCGGTCGCGTGCTCGTGCCGTCCCCGACTTTCTCAATGTACAGAATCACGTCGCTTATTCTGGGAAAACAGGTGACGGAGGTTGAGCTTGATGAGAATTTTGACATAGATCTCGAACGGACCCTGGAGGCGATTCGCGCGCAGGATCCTGACATCGTTTTTCTCGCGACCCCGAACAATCCTACAGGGAACTCCTTTTCGGAAGAAAAAGTGCTCGAGATCCTGGAGGCAAGCGGGGGCGCGGTGGTTGTCGACGAGGCCTACTGCGATTTTTCGAAAAAAAGCTATATTCCCCATATAGATAAATATGAAAACCTGCTGGTGCTTGGAACGATGTCCAAGATAGGGTTTGCGGGGGCGAGAATTGGAATGTTCTTCGCGCGACCGCAGGTCGCAGGCGAAGTTAACAAAGCGCGTCTTCCCTACAACATAAATTCTTTCAGCCAGGACGTAATGTCTTTCGCTCTTGAGAACCCAGAGGTTATTGAACGGAAGATAGGCCTTATATTGAGCGAGAGAGAAAGAGTCCGCGCGTCGCTTGAGGGGATTGGGGATATCCACGTTTATCCGACGGACGCGAATTTTTTCCTGGTACGGGTTCCGGATGCGGATTTTCTTTTCGAAGAACTGGTCAGAAACGATATCCTGGTCCGCCGCTTCAAGGGAGAGGGACGCCTTGCAAACTGCCTCAGGATCACGGTCGGAACCAGCGATGAGAACGACCGGCTCATAGAAGCCCTAGTCGGTATATTTTCTTCCTAGGTAGTTTTTCACGACGAAAAGAATCGTTACGGCAAGCGCTATCCACGCGAATATATCCCCCACTCTTGTGTAAAGAGTTTCAATCGAATCGATCAAGACCACCTCTCCCTTCAAACTCTCCTCAGTGAATATGCCCGTGCGGGCCTCTATTTTCCCTGTCGGAGATACGATCGCGCTTACGCCGCTGTTTGTTGATCTTACTAGGTAGCGGCGCGTCTCGACCGCCCTCGGAACTGAAAGGAGCAGATGCTGGTAGGGGGCCGTGCTCCTTCCGAACCATGCGTCATTGGTGAGGTTAACGAGCAGGTTGGCTCCCGTTTTCGCGTAGTTTCTCGAAAGTTCCGCCATCATATCCTCATAACATATAAGGGGTCCTATTCTTATGTTCTTTCCGGGAACCTCAAGCACTCTTGCTCCCTCTCCCGGGGTGAGGTCCCCGATCATGGGAAAGAACCTTTTCAAAAACCTGAGTTCCTCGTTTATCCAGGGGAAGTATTCACCCAGCAGAAAAAGCCGGGTCTTGCTGTATCGCCCAAGGATATTGCTTTGGGGATCAACTAAAAAAGCCGTGTTGTATTTTCTGAGATCTTCCTCGTCCCAGCCGTCCTCAAGCAGGGCGGGGTCCTTGGCAAAGGAGAGTCCCCCGATAAGGAAGTGGGATGGGTGTCCCGCCGGCACCACGTCTCTCTGGTAATCGATTCTGTACACGGAATCTTCTTCGGGGAACCAGTACTGAACCGATGTCTCCGGCCAGATCACAAGATCCGCCTCCGTGAACTCTCGCGACATCTCCCTGTGTTTTTCCGTTATGATCGGCTCGTTGTGGAGGGTTTTTCCCGCGTAATCGAAATTTGCCTGAACCATCGCGATTTCCACCCGGGGTTCTGTCTCAAGAAGTTTCTCTATTTCATCTATTCTGAAAGTTCCGTAGCCGAGCACGATTGCAATTACGGCGATCGAGATCACCGGGGGAGCGAACGCGGGTCTTCTTCTTTGCCGCATATCGTCTAATAGGTAGAAAGCCGATACGTTTGCAAAAAGCATCAAAAACCCAAGAAAGTTCACCCCGAGCGTGTCGACCACCTGTATTGCCGTCGGATAGTAGCCTTGGGAGGCTCCTATTCCGTAGGGGAAAAGAACCGGGAAGAAAAATTCCGCGACTACCCAGGCAAAAGAAATCACAAGCGCGTTCGCGACGCTTTTTCCGCTGCAGAGTCCAAATCTCGAGATATACCAGGTGAAAATTCCGAACTGAAGAGACGAGTAGACGCAAAAAACGAATATAACCACCGTACTGGGGACCAGGGGTACTCCCCCGAATCTGGTCAGGGTTCCGACGAGCCAGTAAAGCGCGACGAGATTCATGCATGTTCCGGATATCATTCCCAGATGAAGGGACTGTCGGGCGGTTTTTCCCCGAAGGGCCGCAAGCAGCGGGACAAAGCATATCCAGCCCAGTACGCCGAAAGCGCTTGAGAAAAGGGACATGGAAAAGAGCACTCCGGACCCGGCGGCCAGGATTTGACTTCCGCTTGGCTTGTTTATCCGGATCTTTTTCATGTGTAGTGGGGAAATTACGTGCTCAAGGCGATTCACTGCGTTTGCGAACGGACATATACTTAAGCGTTCCGATAAAAATCAGAATAAGTGCCATTACCTGCGCTACCGAAAGGCCGGATATCGGGCTTTCGGTGGTGGTTCTTATGAACTCGACAAAGAACCTTTCAAGACCCGCGAGCACAAGGTATATGCTGGCGAGCCAGCCGATGGGCCTGTCCTTCTTTCTCATCTTCCACAGCGCTAAGAACACAAGCGACATTATGATCGTTTCATAAACCTGAGTCGGATGAACCGCCTCAAGTGTCGGGGGGGAACCCTTCGGAAACGGCATTGCCCAGGGAAGCGTGGAGGCGATTCCGTAATCGTCTCCGACCAGAAAGCAGCCGACCCTTCCGGTCGCGTAAGCTATTACGAGGGCCGGGGCGGTGGCGTCGAGAACCTTCCAGAAGCTTTCCTTGTGTTTTTTTGTTATTACGAAAGAGGCGAAGAGAGCCAGAAAAAGCCCCCCGTAGAAAGTAAGGCCGCCCCTTAGAAGCAGATAATGCTTGGGGTGAGAAAGAAGATCGCTTATGGGGACGTTCTCGATCAGGAAAAGGAACTTGGCGCCCAGTATGCCTCCAACGAGAGCGGCGAGAAAAACGTGTTCGTGAAGTCGCCTGGACATTCCTTTTCTCTCAAACTCCATTCCGGAAACCCAGAAAGCGACGAGAAAAGAGACGGCGACCATCGCTCCGAAAGAGGTAATATGAAAATCGCCTATTCTGAGAAGTTCAGGAAACATCTACTTCTTCTCTTCTCCGGACTGAAGTTGTTTTTCCGCTTCGGAGTTTGATCTTGAGAGAAGGAATATGGACAGAAAAAGCGTTGCGCAGAGGATTATCTGAATCAGCAGGTTGGTTTTCATTTCCATGTTAAGAGACTTCCTCTTGGCCGGGCGGTGACAATTTTAACGAACAGTTAAGGAAAATAAAAGTGCCGCCGCGTGCTTGAATAACCTTTCCAAGCCGGTAAATTAGTCGGCTAATATGCTTCAGTCACCGGTACTGGTTTTGAACAGATTTTTCGTCCCTGTCTCGGTAACGAGCCTTAAGAGGGCTTTTATCCTTCTTTATGGCGGTGCCGCGAGGGCCGTAAACAGGGAGTATGAGACCTTTGACTTCGATTCGTGGAAGGATATCCGTTCGGTCGACGCTGACGACTGCGTGAGGACCGTCACCAACGTCATAAAGGCTCCCCGGGTGATAATTCTCGTCAGGTATGAGGGGTATCACAGAAAGCAGCCCAAGTTCAACAGGATAAACATCTTCAGAAGGGACGCGGACACCTGCCAGTACTGCGCGAAGGCTTTTCCGAAAAGAGATCTTACCCTTGACCATGTGATTCCGCGGTCAATGGGCGGAAGAAGTACCTGGGATAACATAGTGTGCTGTTGCGTTAAGTGCAACAGGAAAAAGGGAGGAAAGACTCCCGAGCAGGCGAACATGAAACTGCTCGCCAAACCTGTGAAACCCGCTGCCAGTATTTTTTCCAACCTCCACTTCAGGACCGTTAGGTATGAGGAGTGGGAGCCTTTTCTGAGCTTTGTCGATGTGTCTTACTGGAACGTTGAACTGACTGACTGAAGGTTTATCTCAGGATGTGTTTTCGCCGCGAGATCATTTTCCGTCCGCGGCCTCGGCGCTTGGAAAGAAAAATAAAGATGAGATCAGCTCTTGCGGTTTTCTTTACGCTCTTGTTTATTCCCTGCCTGGCGAGCGCGCAGATACAGCTTCCCCCGGCCGCTTCCTCGATAAAAAAAATACCGATTGCCCTCGCGGTGCTTAAGGCCAGGGGGGATTTAAGCGTATACGGGAAGAATTTCACTGATATCCTGAAGAACGATCTTACCAACGCGGCCCTTTTTGACGTCCGCCAGGTGAACATCCTGTTTTCATCCCCCTTTGAAGATATAGATTTCGAACATCTGCATGCTCAGAGGACCAGATATCTGGTGAGCGGAAATTTCGATGTTTCGCCTCGGGAGGTCTCTTACGATCTCGTAGTTTACGATGTGCCCGGCCGACAGGAGCGCATGAGAAGGAGATACACGGCGTCTCCGCGCCACATAAGGAACGTGGTGCACAAGTTCGCGGGCGAACTTATGAAGGAGATTACCGGCCTTGACGGGTTTTTTGACTCCGAGGTCGTGTTTGTCAGGAAGGACGGTCATGGAAGTGATCTCTTTATCATGGATTACGACGGGCACAACGCAAAAAAGCTTACCAATCACGGATCTTCGGTCCTCTCTCCTGACTGTTCGTCTGACGGAAGCCAGGTGGTTTTCACTTCCGACAGAAGCTGGGACCATGACGTCTACCTGCTGAATTTCAAGGCCACCCGCCTTCCCGCCGAGGGCAGGAGAATAACCCGGGGCATTCACCTCGACAGTTCTCCGAGCTGGTCCCCGGACGGCAGGCGCGTGGCGTTTAGCCGCAACGGAGACATATACATAGCTTCGTCCTCAGGGGAAATACTCAAGCGGCTTACCAGGTCTCCCGCCATAGATATCTCCCCCACCTGGTCTCCCGACGGCGGAAAAATTGCCTTTGTGTCGGATCGGGCGGGGGCGCCGAACATATACGTGATAAGTTCCGAGGGGGGCCGGGCGGCAAGAATTACCTCGGAGGGCTACAATACCGACCCGGTCTGGTCTCCAAGCCCCCTGGTCAACCGTATAGCGTTTGTGAAAGTAAGAAGGTCCGAGGCCGACATCTACGCCGTGGGACCTGACGGCCGGGGCCAGCAGAGGCTTACCTCTTCGGGAAAAAACGAGCATCCTTCGTGGTCTCCCGATGGTCACTACATCACTTTCTCTTCAAAGAAGCGGGGGAAAAGGCAGATATATCTCATGTATTTAAACGGTGAGAACAAGCTTCCGCTCTCCCGGGGCAAGAATGATTCGTTTTCCACCTGGTGCGTGAAGTAGCGGACGGGGAGGCTTTGCTCTTGAGACTTTTCATCGCGGCCTTTCTTCCCGAGGAAACCAAAGACGCGCTTTTTCGCCACGTCCAGTCGCTTAGGAGTTCTCTTCGGGGCGTAAGGTGGGAGCCGAGGGAGAAACTCCACGTCACGCTCAGGTTTCTTGGAGATGTTGATGAATCCCGCCTTGAGAGCATATCGGCCGATGTGGGTTCCGCGGTTCGCGGTTCGGGGGGCATAGATTCCGCGTTTGACGATTTTTGCCTGTTTCCGGGCCCGAGAAATCCCAGGGTGCTGGCCCTGGGTCTCGTGAAGACCGGGCGGTTTCAGTCTGTTTTTGACAAAGTGCAGGAAGCGGTCCTGCGGAACGGGTTTGAGAAGGAGAAAAGAAAATTCATCCCGCATGTGACTCTGGGCAGGATCAGAGGAAGTTTTGAGGGGATCGCAAAAGTTTCTCGACCGCACAGAGCGGAGTTCCATATTACCAGGATCGGTCTTGTGCGGAGCGAACTTGGACCCCGGGGATCCCGCTACACCCGCCTCGGGGAATGGGATCTTCAGGGCGGCATTTGACAAAGGAATTTTCTAACAGGCAAAATAGTGCTTCCATAAAGTGCGGAGGATGTTATGCACGCTGTTATAAAGACCGGCGGAAAACAGTATATAGTCAAGCCCGGTGACATTATCGACATAGAGAAAATCTCCGGCGAACCCGGCGAAGAGGTGAACTTTGAGGAAGTTCTGCTCGTATCCGCTGACGGGGAGGACGTTAAGGTGGGCAGCCCTGTTGTTGAAAGTGCCAGAGTTGAGGGTAGAATAGTAAAACAGAAAAAGGGCGAGAAGATAGTAGTCTTCAAGTTCAAAAGAAGGAAAGGGTACAGGAAAAAGGCGGGCCATCGCCAGAACCTGACCAGCGTCGAGATTACGAGCATAAGCTCTTGATTCGCGGAGGCCGATAAGCATGGCGACTAAAAAAGGCGGCGGAAGCTCCAAAAACGGAAGGGATTCAATAGGCAGAAGGCTTGGCGTAAAGAAATTCGGAGGCCAGCCGGTTGTCAAGGGGAACATAATAGTAAGGCAACGCGGTACCAGCATCAAGCCTGGTCTGAACGTGGGGCTTGGAAAGGATTACACGATATTCGCAATGGCCGACGGGGTCGTGAAATTTCAGAAATCCGGAAAGGGCAGAACAAAGGTTTCCGTAGTTCCCGCCTGAGCGGTTCCCCGTAAAACTAGTTTTTTGTTTTTCTCCTATTATAATTATTGAATGTATTTGCCGGTATGTTGTCCTTCTGGATAGTTTAGACGGAAATTTACCTTGAGTCCTTTGAAAAACCGGAAAAAATCTTTCAATCTAGTTCCATTTACTCCCGTATTTATTTTCTGTTTTTTGATTTCGTTTTCAGCGCTCTTCGTGTTCCAGTATTTTTATTTCCCGGAGAGGTACGCCGACCTAAGAGTCGCGGAGATGGAAGAAGTGTTCGGCGAGGAGCAGTTTTTCGCCGATCGCGCCAGAAGCGTTCTCGATACGAGAAACGATGTGGGGTACGTAAGGCTCCTTGATCATAACGGGGTGCTTAAGAAGAGCTTCGGTTTTCAGGATGACAAGGGTTTTGAGAAGCTCGCGTTCAAGGGACCTGAGGGAAAGACCGTCCTTTTGGGGCTGAAAAGCTCCGTCAGCAAGAAGTTCTACTTTGACGCTCTGCTCTGGAGCCTCATTTTCGCTTCCCTGATGGCGGTTGTATTTGCCTCCCTGATACGCTTTATAAGCGATCGGGCGTTCAGGTTTCTGGGAGAATTCTCTGAAGCCGTGGGCTCCGTCGCCGGCGGAGACTACTCGGTTCGTCTGGATGGACGGTCTTCGCTCATCGCGGGGGCGGGGGTTCAGTGGCTCTGCCGTGAATTCAACGAAATGGCCTCTTCGCTTGAAGGCGGACCGGCTGAGCGGGACGACACAGAAGAGTCAGTAGGTGCGGACTTTGACCGTTCCGATGAACTGCAGACGGATTTCCGTCCGCAGATAGTCTTAAGCCAGGAGCAACCGTCTGAAGTTTCTCCATTCGAGGTCCCCGAAGATTCCTTTGAAGAGGGTCTGGTGGAGGTCGTGCATGTTTCCGATGAGGAGGATACAGAACCCGAACAGGAGACTCCCTCTGAGGTCCCCGAAGATTCCTTTGAAGAGGGTCTGGTGGAAATTGTGCATGTTTCCGATGAAGAGGATACGGAACCCGGACAGGAGACTCCCTCTGCTGTTACCGAAATTGCAGATTCCGAGGGAGAGAAGACAGATGTCAGCATACTCGTCGTAAAGATCGCGGATTTTGAAAACCTGATCGAAGATGTTTCGTCGGCCAGCGTCAACTCTCTTACGGCCGATTACAGAAAATTTGTTTCAACCACTATAAGTTCCTTCGGAGGAACCGTAGAGGCCATACTTCGCGATGAGGTCGTGGCTTTCTTCGCCAACTCCGATCCCGATCTTGGACCCGCCGCGAAGCTCGGCTGCGTGTGCTGTGCGGTTGAGATGATGCAGCTTTTTGCCGGGGTGGTCGATGGGCAGAAAGTATCCGCCCGGTCGGATATAAAGCTTAAGATGGGCATTTCCTCGGCTGATTTGCCGGTGTCTGAGGAATCGGATGTTTTCGCGCTCGCCAAACCCTTTGTGGACGAGGCCAAGGCTCTTTGCGACGGGGCGAAGCCTTGGAGCGTATTTGTTACGACCGGCTTCCGCGAGGGCGCGAGCGATTATCTCGAAGTGAGACGTGAGAAGGTCGACGGGAATCTCTGCTACGCCGTTACCGGGGTCGAGGAAGAAGCGTTGCAGCGGACCGGAAAATAGCGCTCTTTCCTTGCTTCGCTCCCCCTTTTCAATTTAGTTTTCTACCATTCCTGTTATATTTTCTCATCCGGGCCGAAAACCGGCTTCTCAGCCGATAGCGGTTCACCGTACTGTGTGCCCGGGGGTTTGTTAGATGAAGGGATCCGAGGTCAGAAGAAAATTTATCGAGTATTTCTCCGAAAGGGGACACGAACCGGTGCGCAGCTCCATTCTCATCCCGGAGAACGATCCGACCCTCCTTTTTACCAACGCCGGGATGGTTCAGTTCAAAAATGTTTTCACCGGGAACGAGACCAGGGATTTCAAAAGAGCGGTCTCTTCCCAGAAGTGCCTCAGGGCCGGGGGAAAGCACAACGATCTTGACAACGTCGGGTATACGGCGAGACATCACACTTTTTTTGAAATGCTCGGGAATTTTTCCTTTGGCGACTACTTCAAGGAAGGAGCCATCAATTATGGATGGGATCTTATTACCAATGTTTACGGGCTTCCCAAGGATAAACTCTGGGTCACCGTCTATCAGGACGACGACGAGGCTTTTGAGATCTGGAACAAGAATATCGGCGTTGCCAAGAAAAGGATCGTGAGGATGGGCGAGAAAGACAATTTCTGGTCAATGGGGGATACGGGTCCGTGCGGTCCGTGTTCCGAGATACTGATAGATCAGGGAGAATCGCTTGGCTGCGGGAAAGCGGGGTGCGCCGTCGGATGCGAATGCGATCGTTACCTTGAGCTCTGGAATCTCGTGTTCATGCAGTTTGAGAGAAACCAGAGCGGAGAGATGACGCCTCTTCCTCGTCCCAGCATCGACACGGGGCTTGGACTTGAAAGACTTGCGGCGGTTCTCCAGGGAGTGCGGAGCAACTATGAGACCGACCTTCTAAGAGGGATAATAGGCAGGATAGAGGAACTTTCCGGAAAGGATTATTCCACCGACCGCTCGACCGAGGTTGCGATGAGGGTTATTGCGGATCACTCAAGAGCGCTCGCCTTTCTCATCTCGGACGGAGTATTCCCGTCAAACGAGGGCAGGGGATACGTTCTTAGGAGAATACTCAGAAGAGCCGTCCGCCACTCCAAGTTTCTGGGTATAGACGAACCCTTTATCTACAGGGTCCTGCCCGCGGTTGAGGAGACCATGGCGGATGCCTATCCCGAGATCAGGGAAAAGGGGGATTTTGTATCCCAGGTCGTAAAAAGCGAGGAGGAGAGGTTCCTCGAGACGGTGGACAGAGGACTTGAACTTCTTAACCAGGAAATCGCGAAGCTCGGGAAAAAGAAGAAGCTTCCCGGCAAGGTGGTTTTCAGTCTCTACGATACATACGGGTTCCCGGTCGACCTGACCGAGGACATAACCAGAACCGAGGGTATAGATATTGACCTCCAGGGCTTTGAGAAGGAAATGGAGAGACAGAGAACCAAGTCAAGAAAAGCCCGCGGCGGAGGAGAAGACGGCCTTGCGTCTGTTTTGCTTGAGCTTTCCGGAGAGATGACAACAGAATTTGTTGGCTACAAGACCCTCTCTTCTGAAGGCTCGGTTACCGGAATAATAAGCCAGGGAGAGGTTTCCGACACTGCCTGGGAGGGCCAGGAAGCCCAGATAATTACCGACATCACCCCTTTTTACGGGGAGTCGGGCGGACAGATTGGAGACAGGGGTGAAATTGCCGGGCCGGGATTTCAGGCGAAAGTCCTTGATACGCAAAAGCTCACCCCCACGTTTTTCATTCACAATGTCGTTATCGAGAAGGGAAACGCACGGGTCGGCGACCAGGTACACATGGAGGTTGACCCCGTGTTCAGGCAGGGGGTCATGGCTCACCATACTTCAACACACGTGCTTCACGCCGTCCTGAAGGAAGTTCTCGGCAATCACGTCAACCAGGCGGGATCGTTCGTCGGGCCCGACAGGCTCAGGTTTGATTTCAGCCACTATTCATCGATCGAGATACAGCAGCTCGATTCCATAGAACAGGGCATCAACGAGAGAATAAGGCGTGATGACGAGGTCGTGACAAAAGAGGATGTTTCGTACGACGAGGCCATAAAGGACGGGGCCACCGCTATATTCGAAGAGAAATACGGCGACAGGGTGAGGGTGGTGATGATAGGGGATTACAGCAAGGAGCTTTGCGGCGGTACCCATGTCAGGGCCTCGGGCGAGATAGGAATGGTGAAGATAGTGTCCGAGAGCGCGTCTTCCGCGGGGGTAAGGAGGATCGAGGCCGTGAGCGGCCAGGCGGCATGGGATTACGTGAAAGGGCAGGAGAATATCCTGAACGAATTCTCCACCACCCTTAACGCCCCCCGCTCCGAACTTCTTTCCAGGCTTGCCGGAGTGATTGACGAAAATGCCCGGCTCCAGGCGGAAATCGAATCTTCCAGGGCGAGGACTCTTGTGGAAACGGCTGCAGGGCTGATTGACAAAGTTGAGGACATAGGAGGAGTCAATCTCCTTCGGGTCAAAGTTTCTGTTTCGAAACCTGCAGAACTGCGTTCTCTTTGGGATTACCTGAAGGGGAAAATGAGTAAGGGGATCGCCGTGCTTGTCGCTGAGAACGGAGGCCGGGTTTTTATTCTTGTGGGTATTACCAAGGATATTGTCGGCAAG
The DNA here is from genome assembly GCA_022819805.1 of Candidatus Dadabacteria bacterium. GTDB lineage: Bacteria > Desulfobacterota_D > UBA1144 > Nemesobacterales > Nemesobacteraceae > Nemesobacter. Next base: position 1,393 of record JAJEGO010000018.1, on the reverse strand, counting down.
TATCACGCTGGAAAAATCGTAAAGGAGCTTGCCGGGATTGTCGGCGGAAAAGGGGGCGGGGGTGCCGAGATGGCGCAGGCGGGCGGAAATGTGCCCGGCAACATACCGAAGATGCTTGGCCACCTGGGAAATCTCATATAAAAGGGACAATTCCCATTTAAAGGTTCCAGAAAAGGTAACTGTAAGGGCGGAACTCAGATTTTTTGCTGAAGCGGAATCGAGGGTCCCCTATGAATTCACGGTGACCGGCCCAATGCCTCCATTTTTACATGAAGTCACCGCCATGTACCAGAAAACATAAGGGACCTCGATCCGCTAAACTTTTTTCCGCTTCACTTGGAAAAAACGGAAATCAAAACACATATTTCATTACCAGACTGACCCCGAACGCACTTAAGTCGTCGGTTTCAATCGTATACACAACCGTATTTGTTCCTGGGCCGTTGTTTGGTTCATGACCGCGCAACTGGTCCCACTCATCTCCATCGCTGAACTTGGCGTACCTGACCCAGCGTCCCTTGACTCCGATTGAAGCATTATCGGTCAGCATGTAGTCCACTCCGACCACCGCCTGATAACCAAACACCGTGTCTTCGAGAGTGTGGTTTTCCGTGGTCGCGGCACCCGCGATTCTCCCATGCAGGGCCTCGCGGTCAGCGTTTTCATCCCCGCTGCCGTTATAAGTTGCCCCATCCGCCGTTTTGATGGTATCCGGATCCAGATTCCGGGCCCAAACGGCGTCAAATTCCACTTCGGCCATTCCGAATCCCACACCGCCTCCTATATAAGGACGGAGTCGTCCGGAGACCGGAAGGTCATAATAAACGTTGGCGAACAGACTGTTTATATTTACCGCTCCTATGCGCTCATCAGAACGGACAAGTTCCTGAGTTGCTTTATCCACAACATCCCCGCCACCTCCACCGACCGCAGAGGTCGCGTCGTATTGCGCGCCGAAGTTAAAATATTCGGCTTCGATTCTCGCACCGAAATCTGTGCTCAAGCCCAGAGCGACGCCAGCGATTACCCCGGTTGCACCATCAAAGCTGTTACTCCAGGTTGACGCCGCGGAAGAGCATCCCTCAGGTTCCGTGACTCCCGGCGCAGAGAAAAGATTGTCGGGGTCAAGATGCTTGTCGCACAAGGTCGGAAAATCAGTGTCACTGGCATCAGTATCTATGGAATTTCCGATACCAAATCCCAGTTCAGTGCTTATATACAACCGCTGGGCATTTGATGAAAAAGGAATCAGTATCAGGACAAGCAAAAAAGAGGTAAGGGTTATAAATCTACTCATTTATAGTTTCTATTAAATTGCTATTGCGAACAGGAAACCAAACCACCTACTATAGAAGATATTATAATTCGGGCACTAATTCAATTAAAATTTGCA
>JAJEGO010000066.1 GCA_022819805.1 Candidatus Dadabacteria bacterium | reverse complement strand
GTTTAAAATATGCAGAATATTCTTGTATCTGTTTTTCTCGGTTGCGGTTGGTTTTTCATTCCAGATTGAAGCGTTCGCTCATGAATACAGGGGTCAGGTCCACAGTCAGGACCTTGACATAAATGCGGAAGGCGTTGGTGTTGGAGATGAGGAGTCCATAAAAAAAATGGCTCTTCACCTGGCAGAGCACATTGCCCTGATTCAGGCAGACCCAAGCCTTAGTCGCCCGGAGCAAGCCAAAGAATTGGTGATACTGGCACAACGGATGAGGGAACAGGGTGTCTTCAATAATGGCAAAGTCTACTCCACGATTGTAAACCCCGAGGGGTACATATTAAACCATGGATTGTATCCCGACCTTCATTTCAAAAGATATTTTCCTTCCTTTGAGCTTAAAGACAGGGACGGCATGACGACCGTAACCATGCAAACCCTGCTCGACAGCGAGAACCCGACATGCGTAGGCTACCACTATGACGGACAAGAGAGAACGGTATGTGCAATGGCCACGGAGGTCTTCTCCGCCGGTGGCCGTACAATCAATGTAATGGGTCTTCATCACGCAGAGGATAACTACAATCTAATCGAGAGGGAGAACCCTAACTGCGATGACCCTCTGTACAGCCTTCCCGTCACCGCAAAGCAGGTTGATGATCAGCAAGATCCGCAAGGGAAGGAAAAATTGCTTGTACAGTATGTAAAAGCGGTTGCCGAGAAATTCAAGGAACGCGAGGGCAAGATAGCATCGCAACTACTCAAAGAGGACTCTGGATTCGTCCTCCGTGCCGTAGGACTTGATGAGAACGCCACACCGGAACAGATACAGTCTGCGGGGGAAGAACTCGGAGAAAGATTTGTCCAGAAAGCTCTCGGGACAACAGGCTGTATCGGCGAAGGAGATTACAGCGAGGGTTCTATATACCCCTTCATGCTGGAACCAGAGCAGGGCCTCGCTGTTCTAAACGGACTCGATTTTCATCTCTACGGAGTAAGCGTCTCATTAACCGACCCGGATCCGATTCAGTGCGACGGAGCAAATATTCTGGAGGCTTTTCGCAATGCAGTGACAAATGGAAGCGGAGACCTCGCGGATTTGGCAGTGGGGAATAACGGCTTCGTCACATATCACTGGGACCATCCCGAAGATCGTGGGGACAACAACGAGGGCTATCTTGAAAAAAACGAGGTCCCCGGCAACTCCATAAAGAAAAGCTATATTGAGGTGATAGACACAACACCACCTGAGTTCGCCGTTTTGGGCGCTCCCCCAACCTGGCGTATCGTCGGTTCAGGAATTTATCTCGACGACGCGGAATACTGCAAGGAGGGCAGCGAAGGGTGCGCAATCGCCGCAACCGCCAATACGCCTCAGAGTGCTTTGCTTAACCTGTTTCTGATAGCGTCTGTCCTGTTCCCGGCCGTTTTCTTGAGAAAGCATACTTAGATAGAGCAGGCGAAACAAAGAAACCGGGAATTCTCTCTTGGCTGGGTCTAATCCGCAAATTAATGATGCGTATCAGAATATTTATCCCTGAGGTTTCTATATTCCGCTTCGGTTAAATCTCTCGACCTGTCAAGAAATATGGCGACCGCCCAGATCGCTTCGTCTTCGTGCGTGGGTCCGTAAGCGGGCATTCCGGTCATCTGAACCCCGTTTTTCGTGACCCAGAAGATGTCTTTTAGGGAATACTCATACAGTTTTTCTTCAGGAAATTTGGGCGGAGGCGGGAAAAGGCCCTTGCCGGTCGGCGAAGCTTCGACGCCGGGCGCCCCGTGGCACTGAACGCACATGTGGTCATATTCCTTAAAGCCCTTCAAATACATATCCTTGTCGTTAACGTCGTAGGGAACCTCAAGATTCGCGGAGTTTCTTTTTATAGATCTCTCGGCAATGCCGTGAAAAATCATGTTTACAATCTCCGGGTGCGGCTTTGTAGCCGAGACATCGTAACGTCCGAGAACAAAATAAAGCGCGGCGGCTACAATCAAAACCGCTATCAGTAATTTTTTCCTTCTAAGCATTTCTTCAATCATTCTAAGTGGAAAAAAGTTTGTCCGTCAAGAAGCGGTGGAACCGTAGATGAAAAGAAGCACTATTACTACGACGACACCGCCGACCATGGCCGCCACATAATACCTGAGCAGGCCTGTCTGCAGCGCACTCAGGCGTCCTGAGAGGTTCCTTACAAAATCGCTCAGCCCGTCAAGCGAGCGGTCTATAAAGGAGAGGTCAAAGTCAGAGCAAAGTCCCGAAATGTAGTTAAACGGAGATACGAAAACCGCATCGTAGATCTCATCCACGTACCACTTGTTAAAAGATCCGCTTTTAAGTGCGGCGGCTGTTTTGCCGCCCGGTACGGCGGCCTGCCTGCGGTAGTAGATCAAAATACCGGCCGCTATTCCGACAAACGCGGCGAGTACCGAGAAACCTACAAGAGCCCAGTGGCTAAAATAGTGGGAGTAAGCATGTTCCCCGCCGTAGTGCACTACCACCGATGAAGAGAGGAATTTCTTAATAAGATCCGTGTAATGAGAACCCACACTCTCGCCCATGAATCCGGGGACACCGAGAAGACCCCCAAAAACGGAGAGAACCGCGAGAATCACGAGAGGCACGGTCATCACGGCCGGGGATTCGTGCACGCGGCTTTTCGTCTTGTAATCCATCCTGGCCGATCCTTCAAACGTGAGCACATAGAGCCTCGTCATGTAAAAAGCGGTCAGTACGGCCGTAATGAGCCCCGCTGCCCAGAAAAACGTATGGCCCCCGCTATAAAGCGAAGCCAGTATCTCGTCCTTGCTGAAAAACCCCGAGAGAAGGGGAAAACCGGAAATCGCAAGCGTCGCTACCAGGAAAGTGATGGCCGTTACGGGAATCATCCCGCGAAGCCCACCCATTTTTCTTATGTCCTGCTCTCCGGCCATGGCGTGTATAACGCTTCCCGCCCCGAGGAACAGAAGCGCCTTGAAAAAAGCGTGGGTAACCAGATGAAATATCGAAAACACATAGGCTCCCGCTCCCGCAGCCATCAGCATGTAGCCCAGCTGACTGACGGTCGAGTAAGCAAGCACCTTCTTTATGTCGTTCTGGGTGATTGCTATCGTAGCGGCGAAAAACGCCGTGAACGTCGCCACGATCAAAACGACGCTCAGAGCCACTGGACTCAGGTCAAAAAGCGGCGAGCAGCGGCTTAACATGTAAACCCCGGCGGTAACCATTGTTGCGGCGTGAATAAGGGCGCTCACGGCAGTCGGACCCGCCATCGCGTCAGGAAGCCAGACGTGAAGCGGAAACTGGGCCGATTTTCCGACGGCGCCGACAAACAGAAGAAGCGCCATCGCGGTTATAAGCGACTGCGAGACCCCAGAGACAAAAACCGGGTCCCCGAGCTGGGAGAAAACATCCTGGTAGTTAAGCGATCCGAACACCGTAAAAATAAGAAAGATGCCGAGGATAAACCCGAAATCCCCTATCCTGTTGACCACAAAAGCCTTTCTTCCCGCGTAGACCCTAAACGAGTCTTCATACCAGAACCCTATGAGCAGATAGGAGGCAAGCCCCACTCCCTCCCATCCGATAAACATCATGGGGAAGTTGTTGCCCAGAACCAGAACGAGCATGAAGAAAACGAAAATGTTCAGGTAAGTGAAATAACGCGCGTAACAGCGGTCGTGGTGCATGTAGCCGATCGAATAGACATGTATGAGAAATCCTACCCACGTCACGACAAGAGCCATTACGGCGGAGAGGGAATCAAAGAGAAACTCGAAGCTGACGTTAAGGGTGCCCGAGAGCATCCAGGTGAAAAGCTCGGTCGTAATCGGCTCAGCTCCCGCGGGGTTCTGCGAGATAAGGTCGAGGAAAAGACGCGTGGACAAAAGGGCGGA
>JAJEGO010000023.1 GCA_022819805.1 Candidatus Dadabacteria bacterium | reverse complement strand
AGGTCTTTGAGTCCCTCTGTAAAGACTTCTTGGCTTTCCCTGGTTAACAAAACCCTAAACTCTTAAGTTTATGCCGACTCGTAGTGACTGAATCCTATAAAACAATATCCTTCGCCGCCCGAAGGTTTTCATTCTGTCCGTTGGTATCAAGGTGCAGAATCTTTTTGAAAAATTATTCAAACCACCTATTATAATGGGTTAAACGGTATTCCCTGAAGGAGAAAGAAACAATGAAATTCTTTATAGATTCCGCTAACTTAGAGGAAATCAAAAGTGCCGCGGCCTTTGGAATAGTGGACGGGGTGACCACAAATCCTTCACTTGTATCCAAGGAAGGAAGCCAGGAGAGCTTCGAGGATCTGGTCAAGGAGATATGCGATATAGTAAAGGGCCCGGTGAGTGCGGAGGTGCTCAGCACCGAATACTCCCAGATGATTTCGGAAGGGAGAAAACTGGCGGGAATAGATGAGAATATAGTAGTCAAACTCCCCATGACCGAAGATGGCGTAAAAGCCACGAAAACCCTCTCCGACGAGGGGATAAACGTCAACGTAACCCTTGTTTTTTCTCCTTCCCAGGCGCTTTTAGCCGCAAAGGCGGGAGCTGCTTACGTAAGCCCCTTCGTGGGAAGGCTTGACGACGTATCGTCAAGCGGAATGGACCTTGTGCTTGATATCTGCGAGGTCTACGCGCACTACGCCTACGAAACCGAAATACTGGTAGCAAGCGTAAGACATCCCATGCACATAGTGGAAGCGGCCAAGATGGGAGCCGACGTCGCCACTTTTCCCTACAGGGTGTTTACCCAGCTGTTCAAGCATCCTCTTACCGACATAGGACTCGAGAGGTTTCTCAAGGACTGGGGGAAGAAGTAGGCGCGGTCCAGGAGGCACAGACTAAAAACTCTCTGTTCCCCCCTGATCCTTTTATGGGAGATTCAGTTATACCTTTAATTTTAAATCCTAATTCACTTAAATAAGACGTTATTTTATCGTTAGCTTCTTTTAATTTATCCTCGTTTTTTACTATTCCCTTCGCTCCAACATCCTTTCTTCCTACCTCGAACTGGGGTTTTATAAGAGCGATCAGCGTTGCGTTATCGGCAAGTACGGAGATGGCGGGTTCCACTATCATCGTAAGCGAAATAAAGGAAACATCGATCGTCACTATCTCGACTTTTTCTCCGACGTCTCCAGCTTGCAGATACCTGCAGTTTATTTTCTCTCTTACTATGACCCGTCCATCATTTCTTAGTTTCCAGTCAATCTGCCCGTGACCGACGTCAAATGCGTAAACTCTGGAGGCCCCGAAGTGCAGAAGACAGTCCGTAAAGCCGCCGGTTGAAGCCCCTATATCAAGGGCGACTTTCCCCCTCACATCTATGTCGAACTCCGTTATCGCCCCCTCAAGCTTAAGCCCTCCCCTGCTCACGAATCTCCTGGGATCCTGTTCCACAATAACTTCGGAATCTTTCTTTACGGCCGTTCCGGGCTTTTCCACCTTTTTTCCGTCAACGGTAACCCGCCCCGACATTATAAGCGCGCGGGCGCGGTTTCCGCTTGGGGCCAGATTTTTTTCAACAAGGAGGCTGTCAAGCCTTGTCTTATTCTTCTCTTTCACGCAACCAGATGGCTATTTCTCTTAGGGGATTCGGGTTTTCCGGAAAATTCTCAAGCTCGGCTATGGCTTGGCTTGTAAGCTCAGAGACTTTTGCTTTTGATTTCTGAATTCCCATAACCGATACGTAGGTGTGTTTTTTCGCTCCGGTTCTCTCTCTTGACTCTTGCGCTGTGTCATCATTTCCCATAACATCCAGAATGTCGTCTTTTATCTGAAAGGCGATACCTATTTTTTCCGAATAGGATTTAAGTCTTGAAAGTTCCCCCTCTCCCGCTCCTGCGAGTATCGCCCCGCTGAGGACGGACGCTTCGATCATTTTTGCCGTTTTCATTAGGTAAGTATTCGATATCTCGTTAACTAAGAGATGTTCACCCTCATCCATTTCAAGGTCAAATGCCTGCCCAAGAACCATTCCTTTTGATCCGGCTGCCTTCGAAACAACTGAAATCACTCGTAATATAAGTCCTGGAGATACATCTTCCTCGAGGAGTTTTTCCGTCATCAAACCGAAAGCATCGGTTAAGAGAGCGTCTCCCGCTAACGTGGCCACGGCTTCTCCGAACACCCTGTGGTTTGCCGGTTTCCCTCTTCTGGTATCGTCGTCATCCATTGAGGGCAGGTCGTCATGAATGATGGAATAGGTATGGATCATTTCAATGGCGCAGGCCGCGGGCAGAGCGTTTTTGTGGCTTCCGCATATAAGTTCCGAGGCGGCAAGGCAGAGAACGGGTCTTAGCCTTTTTCCGCCCGGATGGATGCTGTAGACAATTGACTGGTGGAGTTTTGTTTCGGCCTCGTCGGGCGGCAGGTATTCCCGCAGAGCACGGTCAACTATCTCTTTTCTTCTGTCGAGATAATTTTTTATATCAAAACTCATTTACTGCTTTTCGTCGCCAAAATCCTCGAGATCGAGAGTGCCGTCGTTTTTCTCCACTATGAGGCTTATTTTCTTCTTTACGCTTTCAAGGTTTAAGTAGCATTCCTTTATAAGGCTTGCCCCCCTCTCGAAATTCTCAATTGACTCATCAAGAGGCAGTTTTCCAGCTTCAAGCGTATCGACAATCTTCTTTATTTCATCAAGCAGGTCTTCGAAGGATTTCATCTCGGAACTCATCTTCTCTTCACCTCTACACTTCAATTAGCTCTTTTTTAATATCCCTGAGAATATCGGGGCTCGAGAAAAGCGGATCCATATCCAGAATGGATATGATATCGCCCGCTTCGAGGTTAAAGCCTTCATGACAAACAAAAACTTCGTCAGTTCTTTCCCTCTCCACGATAAGTGGAATCAGGCGTTCGGTAAGCGATTTATCGAAATCCATTTTATCGATTGTTTCTTTCTCGAGCCGGGACCTGAAAACGACATATTTCTGCTCAGTAATTCTGGAATATAAGTCCATTACGTCAATTTTTTTTCCGAAAGCAAGGGGAACCCTGAACCTCTCCATATCCTCAATATCAGAAGGACTTGCCATTCTGTTTATAAGTGCGCATACGCTGTTGATCTTGAAATCTATTCTCACCAGACGACATGCAAGAACATTCACATGATCGCTCGTAGTAAGAGATATGAGAGTATCCGGGGAAGAAATCTCCGTTTTCTCAAGTCCGTCCACGGTCAGACTGTTTCCTTCAACCGCAGTTAGTCCCTCTGACTTGGAAATCTCCACAAGCCTTCTGTTTGTGTCTATCAGGCAGACTTCCTTGCCGGTTCTCTCAAGAAGTTTTGCCAGAAGTCTTGAGAAATTATTAGCTCCTACCAGCACCACCTTGTTTCTTTTATCGTTAACCTCGAGCACTCTTGAGACAAAGCCTCCCGCGCCCCCCTGGAGCAGAACCGAGATTGCTATTGTGAGAAAAACCAGCCCCTGGACGGTATTGCCCCCTTCAATGTCATGTTGGTGCAGTTCCAGTGCGATAATCGAAGCTATTGACGCGGCAATTATTCCTCTTGGTGAAACGAACGAGAGAAACAGTTTCTCCCTGATTGAAAGACTGGAACGCACGCAGAGAAGAAATATTTCCACCGGACGTACAACAAAAAGCAGACCGAATACGACCAAAAGGCCATAGATGCCCAGATCCTTTATGTAGTCAAGCTCCAGGCTTGCGGCAAGAAAAATGAAGAGCAGGGAAATGACGAGAATCGTAAGCTTACCCTTGAATTTCTTCATTTCCTCTTCCTCTGGAATGTTCAGGTTTCCGATTATAGCCCCGGAGACGATGGCCGCTACAAGTCCGGCCTCCGGAGCCAGCATCTCGGCAAACCCGTAGACGGCAAGCGCGGAGGCAAGCATGAAAAGATCTACAAAATCCTCCATGTAGATATAGAATCTCTTAACTGCGAAAGTCGCCGCGTAACCTCCGAGAAAACCCAAAACCCCTCCTACTATAAATTTGTAGGCGACAAGAAGCACTACCTGACCTATCTCCATCATGTGGCCTCCAAATCCGAGAACCAGTCCGGACGCGGTATGGGCACTTTGGATGAGGACTATCTCAACTACAAAAATAGCTATCAGGGCTCCAATGGGATCAATCAGCACTCCTTCGTACTCAAGTATGTGCTTCAGGTTGGGCTTGACCTTGAATCTTCTTAGAAGGGGCTGAACGACGGTCGGGCCGGTTACTATGACCAGAGAACCGTAAACAAAGGCCATTTCCCAGGAAAGATTGGCCACAAAGCGCGCGAAGGCCGCTCCGCCTATCATCGTAATCACCCCGCCCACGGTTATCAGCAGCAGTATTATGTTTCCGTGGCTAAGCGCGTCTTCTTTGTTCAGGTTAAGTCCCGCCTCGAAAAGAACTATCGCTACACAGAGCTTTATTATTACTTCAAGCCCTTCTCCGAACTCCGAGGGATGAACCAGAGACAAGAATTCCGGTCCTACGAGAACCCCGAAAATGAGAAAAAATACGATACTTGGAAACCCTGTCCTGATGGAGAGCATCTGACCGATTACTCCCAGCACCAAGGCAAGGGACACCATAACAAGCAATAGAGATATCCAACCTTTTTAGGAAGTGGAGGTTCTAAAAAGAACCCGTTTCGACCAATTATAACCCGAGCGGGCTCAAAAATGAAACATAAATCACGTGTATAGCACTGAAAACAGGCGGGCGGTTAGACTTCTGAACGAGGTCTAAGGAATTGGTAGCGGGGGCGGGATTTGAACCCGCGACCTTCGGGTTATGAGCCCGACGAGCTACCAAGCTGCTCCACCCCGCGACAGAAGCAATGAAACCAAAACTGTAATTAAAACCTTGATTATGTCAAGCAAAATAGAATCTGAACATCCTGTCAGACTTATTTCAGGTTTTCCCTATCAAAACACTCGTTTTCAGGCTGATTTGCTGACTGAAAATTCACAAGAAAGGAGTCGTAGTTACTATCATTCCCCAGCCAAATCCCGATGTCCGGTAAAAGGAGACTTGGATAGCCGCGGCTCACCTCCAGGCTGGTTTTATTGTGAAAGCCCTGCCCGTTCCATAAGATCCCTGGCCATAAGAGATCCTTCGGCGGATGCTCTTTCTGAATCGCACTCCCAGGTGTTCCTGTAAACTGCTTTTTTCTCCATATCTATAAAAACGGAGTCTGCAGATATTTTTCCAAGAGATACATCCGCGCAGCATCCGAGCGGAATTTGACAGTCTCCGCCGAAAGTTTTCAGGAAAGAACGCTCGAATACCGCTGCGGTTTCCGTGTCCGTGTGCGTGATTGCGGATATGAGATTTCTTGTTTCCGTCTCATTTTCTCTGCATTCAACGGCTATTATCCCCTGACATGGGGCCGGAACCAGGTAGTCGCGCGCAAAATGCTGAGTGATACGCTCGGAGAGCCCGAGCCGGTTAAGTCCTGCCGCGGCCAGAACTATTCCGTCAAGGTTTTCTGAGGAAATTTTCCTGAGTCTGGTATCGACATTTCCTCTTATGGAAACGACTTCGAGATCGGGAAACCGGGAAAGCAGTTGTGCTTTTCTTCTTACGCTTCCGGTTCCCACCCTTCCCTCTCCGTGGAGTTGTTCAAGGGCGCTGCCGTCTCTTGAGATAAATACATCCCTGGGATCTTCTCTTTTTAGCGCGGAACCTATGACAAGACCGTCTGGAAGAACCGAGGGCATGTCCTTCATGCTGTGAACGGCAATGTCTATTTCACCCGAGAGAAGGCTCTGCTCGATTTCCTTTACGAAGACGCCCTTGCCGCCCATCCGGGAGATGTCTTCTTTGGGTTTTATATCTCCCAAAGTTTTTATTTCCTTTATTTCCGTTTCAAGTGAAGGGAATGCAGTGCGAAGTTCCGTTTCGACCAGACGGGCCTGGAACAGGGCGAGCCTGCTACCCCTGGTACCAATTCTCAGCTTCGTCATAAATATCTGTTACGTCCTGCGAGGCATCCACCGGGTCGAGCTCAAAAAGCCTTCTCGTTACCTCGGAGTAAAGAGCCGCTTCGTAACCGGACGTTCTTTTCTTTAGGTTAGTGACCGGGTCGTGAAATATTTTTCCGATTATGGAATTCGCCAGGCTCTCTATGATTTCTTTCTGCGTCCCGGTGCCACCCTCGAGTCTTCGAAGCGCCTTCTCGACCTCAGTCTTTTTTATGTTCTCGAATTTCTGCTTGATATCAATTATGACGGGGAAGACCTCAAGACTTTCCATCCAGTCGTTAAAACCTCTTTCTACGGTCAGGACTATTTCCTCGGCTTTTTTGAGATTTTCCTTTCTGGAATTCAGGTTTTCGCCCTGAACCACTCTCAGATCGTCTATATCGTAGAGATAAACTCCGGGGATTCTGTTTATCTTCGGGTCTATATCGCGTGGAACGGCTATATCGATCATGAAGATCGGATCGTTCTTCCTGAGCTTAAGAGACTGCTTTACATGTTCGCTTCTTATTATGTAGTCAGAAGACCCGGTTGCGGTTACAAGAATGTCGATGTCTTTCAGACGGTAGAGCATCTCCTCGAACCTGACGGGTTTACCCTTCAGGGATTGGGAAAGTTTTTCCGCGTTGCGGAAATCCCTGCTTGTTACGTAGAGATCCTTTACGTTGTTCGAAACAAGATGTTTCGCGAAGAGTTCTGCCATTTCCCCGGTTCCCACCAGCATGACGGTCCGATTCGCAAGGTTCTCGAAGATCCTTTTGGCAAGCTCCACTCCGAGATAGCTTATCGATACCGCCTGAGAGGAGATTCCCGTCTCGGCTCTCACTTTCTTGCCGGCGAAAAAAGCCCTGTTAAAAAGCCTGTTGAGTATGAGTCCGACCGTGTTCTCAGAGCGCGCCACGCTATATGAGTTTTTGAGCTGGTTCAGAATCTGGGTTTCCCCGATTACCATGGAATCGATGCTGGCGGCTACTCTGAAAAGATGTCTTACGGCGCCGGATCCCACGCGGGTGTGCATATAGGAATGAAGGTTTCCGCCGGGAAGCTTATGAAAATCCAGAAGAAAGGATTTGATTTCCTCTTCGCATTTTCCATAGTTCTCAGTTGCCGCATATACCTCAACGCGGTTGCATGTGGACACAATGCAGCATTCAAGCACGTTCTCCCTCAAGCGAAGTATTCCAAGCGCTTTTCGAAGGTCCGTATCAGAAAAAGAAAACCGCTCCCGCACTTCCACCGGGGCCGTCTTGTAGCTGATTCCAACTGAGACTATTTCTATCATCCGCTTCTTCCAAAACCGGTCTTGCGCAATTATAAACTACCCGTGGATGGAACTATATCAATTTCATCTATGTTTGCTCCCGGGGGCTGATTTATGACCGACATGACTGTCTTCGCCGTAACTTCAGGAGACATCATTTTCGTCCTGTCCCATTTTCCGCCGAGAGAATCCCAGATATCCGTTCTGGTTGGACCCGGCAGGACAGCGGATACTTTTATTCCCCGGTCTCTTAACTCTTCTCTCAGTGAGTTGGTGAAGCCCAAAACGGCGAACTTGGAAGCGCAGTAGGCGGCCCATCCGGGGAAGCCCTTTTTTGAAGCATTTGAACCGATATTTACTATATGGCCTCCATTGGGAATAAACGGAAGCGAATGCTTTACCATGAGAAAGGCCCCTCTTGCGTTTACGGCCATCATTTCATCCCACTGCTCGGTGTCGGTTTTCTCTACCGGACCCGTGTAAACGACGCCCGCGTTGTTGATCAGCACGTCAATCCTTCCCTTTTTCTCCGCAACGCTCGAGATGAATCTTTCGATTTCCTCCTCAATCGATATGTCAACGGAAGAAACCATGAAATTTCCAGCAAAGGACGATATTTCAGCCTCGAGGGAAGCTGCGCTCTCTTGGCTTCTTGAACAAAGCGCCGTGAAAAACCCCGCCTCGAGCAACTCAACTGCGATCGCTCTTCCTATCCCTTTTCCCGCCCCGGTCACTATCGCGATTTTTTCAGCCATCTTGTTTTTCCTCGAAATACTCAAAATAGCTTTTCGGATTTTCCCAGACCCTTATGTGATCGAGCTTGCCCGGGACGATTTCTGAGAACTTCTGCCACAGGTATTTTCCGATGTTCTCAACAGTCGATATGTTCTCCTGAAAGAAAGGAATATCCCTGTCTATCCACTTATAGTTAAGTTCCTCGATTATGGGCGCCGCCTGTTTCTCAAAATCAATGCGGTTTATGAGCATGCCCGTTTCATCGTCTATTTCCCCGCTCATAGTTACTTCCGCCGTATAGTCGTGTCCGTGCCCCGCGGGATTCGCACACTTATCAAATATGGCGAAGTTCTCTTCATCCGACAAACCCTCTATGAAAAGCCTGTGGCTTGCGGAAAACCTGAAAACCCTCGTAAGAAGCACCTGTTCTTTTCTCTTCAGCATTTTCGGTAATCGACGAAAAGTTCGTCCGTTTCATATACCCTTATCTTGTAAAGACGGCAGTCGTCCCTCTCGAGGATTTCTTCCTCGACCGCTTCCCAAAGAACCTTGGCTATGTTTTCCGTCGTCGGTATAAGATCCTCGAAACGGGGGTTGTCCTCGTTTAAGTTCTTGTGGTCAAAATCAGCCAGAACGGATGAAACGATCTGCTTCAGGTCAAAGAGATTGATTATCATCCCCGTTTCTGGGTTTATTTCTCCTTCCACCGTAACTTCAAGCACGAAATTATGTCCATGTCCGCCCGGCAGGCTTGATCTGCCGTAGAATTCACGGTTTTTCTCCTCGCTCCAGTTTTTGTTCCAGTACCTGTGAGAGGCGGAGAATTCGACTTTTTTCGTTATGAGCTTTTTAAAAGACATTGATCCGATCAGGCCGGCAAACAGCCATCTGGAAACCGGCTGGCTATAATTTTAAGGCATGTTTTTCGGGATCTCCGGCACTATAACGTCAGCACTGAAAGCTTCTTGCGGCGTCCCCTCTATTATTCTTGTTACTGTGGGCTCCATTTTTGAGAGAAACGGCTGCGGATAGATTCCCATAAGAAATATCATCACGGCAATCGGAACCATAAGGGCTATTTCCCTGGGATTAAGATCCCCAAGCCCCGCGTTTATTTTCTTTACTATAGGTCCGAACATCACTCTCTGGTATGCCCAGAGCATATAGACGGCTCCGAGTACAAGCCCCGTGGCTCCAAGCGCCGCGTACACGTAGCTCTCCGCAAACACTCCAAGCAGAATCAGGAATTCCCCTATAAAGCCGTTTAAAAGGGGAAGTCCTATGGAAGAAAGCATGGCAATCATGAAGAACAGTGCGAAAATCGGCATAACTTTTGCGAGTCCGCCAAATTCCGAAATCATTTTGGTGTGACGTCTTTCGTATATCATCCCAACGAGAATAAACAAAGCACCGGTGGAGAGGCCGTGGCCTATCATCTGGTAGATTCCGCCCTGTACGCCGTGGAGATTGAAAATGAACACGCCCAGCATTATAAGCCCCATGTGGCTTACGCTTGAGTAGGCAACCAGCTTCTTGAGGTCCGTCTGCATGAATGCCACCATCGCTCCATAGATTATCCCGATGATTGAAAGGATTATTAGAACCCCGGTGTATGCCTCTATAGCCTCCGGGAAAAAGGGAATCAGAAATCTTATCACCCCGTAGGTTCCCATCTTAAGCAGCACGCCCGCGAGTATAACGCTTCCGGGCGTGGGGGCCTCGACATGGGCGTCGGGAAGCCATGTGTGGAACGGAAACATCGGAACCTTGATTGCGAAAGCCAGAAAAAACGCCAGAAATACAAGCCCCTGGGGACTCAGTATGCCGTCAAAAACAAGACTGGTTCTCTGGAGATCAAAAAGGTTCATTGACGCGAAGCCGAACTGGTCTATGTGAGCGTAGTACATATAGATGATCGCGACCAGCATAAGTCCGCTTCCAAGCGCCGTGTAGATGAAAAATTTTATTGCCGCGTAGATTCTTCTTGAAGATCCCCAGATTCCTATAATGAAATACATGGGAATGAGCACCGCCTCCCAGAATATGAAGAAAAGAACCATATCAAGCGCGACGAAGGTCCCTACAAGGGCCGATTCAAGGAAAAGAGTAAGACACAGAAACGCTCTCCATCCGCCTTTTATCGCGTTCCAGGAGCAGAGAATCGTAATCGGGAACAGAAAAGTCGTGAGAAGCACGAGCAGAAGGCTAAGACCGTCGACTCCCAGATGATAAGAAACTCCCAGCTCCGTAAGCCAGGGGATCTTCTCCTCGAACTGCATGGTGGAAAGAGAACCGTTAAAGCGGAAAAAAAGCGGCAGTGAAATCACAAATTGAGCCAGCGTTATTACAAAAGCGACTGTTTTTAACTGGTAATCGGAGACTTTCTGGAAATACGGCAGAACCGCAAGAACGACAGCTCCCAGAAGAGGAAAGAATATGAGCAGGGACAGAATGTTGTTATCGAGACTCACGCTCAGGCAGACCTAGGCAAAGAGAATAAAATCGCCGTAATTATACTTTTATAAGATTCCGTTCTCAACCGCGCACGCGAAAAAACTGAGATTCCCGCCACAGGTCTCGGGAAAATGGCTGGTTTCGGAGAGAAACACTAGTTATAGGAGACAAAAAAGAGGCGGAAAATATTCTTTACTTTCCGCCCCTTTGGTTTGCAAAAAACTTAAGAGTAAGCTTTAGCTGTTATCTCCATTACTTCTATATTACTTTGTTTTCCTACTGGTCCGGGAACGAGTATGGCAAGATCGACCCCGGCTGCGAAATGCTCTTCAAGCTTTTTCTTGCAGTTATCGGGCGTACCGGCAAGCGCCACTGAATCTATCAGCTCATCGGTGAAAACTTCGGCCGGATTCGCTCCGTCCTGCACTTGATCGATTATATCCCCGAAACCTATGTTCCTTATGAGCCTCTGGTAAAAAGGAAACCTGGCGTATGGACCGAGCCCTCTTTTGGCTGCGGCGACGGCCGCGGCTCCATCATCCGAGACAAAGGATGGAATGCCGTTTGTAATCGATATAGCTGAGGAATCCCTTTCCGCTTTCGCGGCACCCGCGGCAACATGCTCTTTTAAGGTAGCTATATAAGCGGGAGGGCATAGATACGGCATTATGCCGTCGGCGACCTCTCCGGCAAGCTCCGCTGCGGCCTTGGTAAGTCCTGCTATATGGACCGGGAGATCCATTGGTCTTTTAAGAGAAAGCCTGGGAGACGTTCCGTCGGCAAAGGCCCTCACTTCCCCGACATAGTTTCTCATCGCCTCAATCGGGTCTCCCATGTCTATATCGTATCTGCTGTTAACGGGCTTGTGGCTGACTCCGAGTCCGAGAATCATCCTTCCCCCCGTTATTTCCTGTATCGTTAGCGCCGTTGCTGTAGCAACCACGGGCTGGCGCATGTATATGTTGGCTATCCAAGTTCCGACGTTTACCCTCTCGGTGCACTCCGCAAACACCTGAGCGTTGGTTATGGCATTGTAAGGCGGTACCTCGGGAGAGAAGATACCGTCAAAACCCGCTTCTTCAGTAATTCCCGCCAGCGCTCTAAGATCGCTCACGCTGCAGCCCCAAACCGGTGAAGTTGTAGCAATTTTTCCCATTTTTAGCCTCCTTGAGTTTTTTCAGTACTGATTTACTACGTCTCTGTAATAATCCGGACGAAGGGAAGCTTCGTCTCTTGTCTTCAACACTTCTCTTATCTCTTCAAGAACTTTGTTTTTTTCCTCGGGGAATTTCGCCCTGACAGGAAGATAGTTTGATATGTGGTTTGAGTAGAAATAGCCGTCGGAGAGTTCCGTATTCTCAACTATGGTTTCAAGTTCCTCTATCATCTGAAACTTGTCCGGAAGCTCAAAAAGCCCTTCCTGCCACTGCTCGTAAATTGGCGCTCCGGGACGAAGCTGAAGGGAGAGAGCTCCGACATATTCCGGGTCACATTCGGTAAGAAGCTTCCCGGTAGCCAGGGCGTGCTCCCTGCTCCTGTCTTTTCCGCCGATGCCGAGAAGTACCATAACAGAGTTCATTATCCCTGAGGCCTTCAGTTTCCTTGAGGCTTCAACGGTTTCGGCAAAATCCGCTCCCTTTTCTATTCTCTCGAGCACCACGTCGTCTCCGCTCTCAAAACCTATGTAGACCATTGTGAGACCGTTTTCCCTGAGACGCGTGAGGTCTTCAATCGATTTTCTGAGTATGTCTCCAACGTTTGCGTACATGGTGATCCTCTCAAGACCCGGGGCTTTTTCATGGAGATAATCCATTATTTCCATCAGCTTAGCAGTAGAGAGGACAAGCGCGTTGCCGTCCGCTATGAAAACCCTTCGTTCAAGCAGCCCATTGCGCTCGGCGGCATCAATAATCTCTTTTATCTCGCCCATGGGCCTCACCCTGAACTTCTGGGTTTCCTTTCTGTACATCGCGCAATAGGTGCATTTGTTGTGGGAGCAGCCGACGGTAGCTTGAAGAATAAAGCTTTTGTGTTCGCTTGGAGGGCGGAAAAAGGGAGTTACGTATTCAATCATCACTGTAGAAACTTAACAAAATTTCAAAACCTGTTCAATAAAACTTTTGCAATGACGCAAAGCATAGGTTATCTTTGCGGCATCATGTTTAATCTCGAACCGCACGAAAAAGAAGGGTTTAAATACATACTTGGCGTTCCAATACTTATTGGACTCATAATGATTATCGCCTTTTTAACACACTTTATTCTTGCGCCCTAGGCAGCGCCCCAGCGGATTACCCGCAAGATAAGTTCGCGGATCTCGATCTCTACTCCCGTACTGTCCCGGAAAAGATATTCCCCGTTTTTCTCCTTTTCCCAAGTGACTCCCAGAAGTTTCAGGCTCTTTTTCGGTTTTTGGGGGTCGGGGCTGATTTTCCTTCCGACGAAAGTAACCGTGTTGTCGCCCCCGCAGAGAACCATAACCAGCCTGGAAGTTCCGAAAAGGAGCAAAAAACCCTGGGTTTCCGCCTCGGTATCAAAGACCGCATGCATAAACCCAGGTGGCGTGGAAACCACGCTGATTGTGTCCTGGCCGTATTCCTTGTTTAAGGATTCAACACAGGCCTCGAAGCTGCGGCAGAGAAAACCCGAGACTTTCTTCATTTCTTCGCACGTTTTATCCGAATCTGTAGAGACCGTCTGCTTTTCATAAAATTCAGCAATCCATGGCTGTTTTTCCGTTCCCACGGCTTATCACCCCTCCTGCTCTGCAGCTTTCAACCCGGAACTTGGAAACAAGAAAGCTTTGCCGTTTTCAGTTCCGAAAGACCTGTGTATCGGCAAGTTTTTTCTCGTTTTTCACTGAAAACGCTTCAAATTTTCCGCACAATATAATAATATATGGATCAAGGGGAAACAAAAGATAGACAGACTCTACGGAAACACCTCAGGTCTCACCAGAAGCGACCAGAAGAACATACTCAGGATATACAAGAGAAAAATCCCCCGGGACCGTTTAGTAACCCTTGAATTTACCCGCACCCTTTTAGCCCTCTCGGGCGAACTCCAAAAAACCATAACGGCGCTTATTGACCGCAAGGGAAAGGTAAGATTCGTTTTCGTCGGAGAACCTAGCGATTTTCCTTTTGAAAAGCTGCTCGGAAGGAGGCGAAGAGCAAAGTACAGGCTCAGGGGATTTCGTGTCGTAAGAACAAACCTCAAGGGGTCCGGTCTTACCAGTTCCGACCTTGCGACCCTGGTAAACGAAAGACTCGATCTGGTAGCCTCCGTGTCCGTCAGTCAAAACGGTTCGGCGGGTCGCTTTGAGTACGCGAACCTTGTCCCGCCGAATGGAGATAGCCAGGTGAAATGGGAAATTTCGAAGTTCTCGGACCTGGGTCGAATAAACATCAACCTCGAGCAGGAAATAAACGGCATAGAGCAGTCTCTGAGGCGCGCTTTTCTAAAGAACGGGGGCAAGGAGAACAGGGAGGGGGTGATACTTGCGGGATTCAGCACGAAGTTCCGTTCCCTGGCCGAGAAATCCCTTGAGGAGCTTGACTCCCTGGCTCTTTCCGCAGAAAAGGTGGTGCTCGACAAGATGGTTCAGATAAGAAAAAACATCGATCCCCGTTATCTGGTCGGCAGAGGTAAACTCAGGGAGATTGCCCTTCACGCCAAGCACCTTGGAGCGGACACCATAATTTTTGACACGGAACTTACCCCTGCCCAGGCAAATGCTATCGGGGAAGAGTCCGGTCTTGACATAATGGACCGAAGCCAACTGATAATACAGATATTCGCAAAACACGCCAAGACAAACGAAGGAAAAATTCAGGCAAGGCTTGCCGAATATCAATACAACCTTCCGAGACTTAAAGGCAGGGGAACGGCTTTTTCCCAGCTGGGGGGTGGAATAGGCACAAGAGGTCCCGGAGAAAAGAAGCTCGAGCAGGAAAGAAGAAACATAAGAAAACAGATTGAGCAGCTTGAAAGACAGATTGACGGTCTCTGCAGAAGAAGGGAGCACACAAGAAAGAACAGGAAAACCTCGAAGATTCCGACTCTCTCTTTTATCGGGTACACGAATGTCGGCAAATCCACGCTTTTTAATCGCCTGACCAAATCCTCCATTGTTACCCAGGACAAGCTTTTCTCAACCCTTAACCCGACCACGAGAAGGATGATGCTCCCTGGAGGCAAACATGTGCTCATGACAGATACTGTAGGCTTTATAAGCAGGCTTCCCAAAGAACTTATAAACGCTTTCCGCGCCACCCTTGAGGAAATAGGCGAAGCCGACCTGCTTATCCATGTTGCCGACGCGAGCGATCCCGATGTCAGGGAGAAGATAGAGTCCGTAACCAACATACTGGAATCCATGGAATACGAGGATATACCGAGCGTTCTCGTGTTCAACAAAGCGGACGAGGCGAATGGGCGGACGCAGGCATCCCTTCGTGAAGCGTTCCCTGGGGCACCTGTTCTCTCAGCGAAAAACGGCAAGGATTTCAGAGGGTTGCTTTCCCATATAGAGAAAGCACTTGATCGAGTTGAAGCTGATTCAAAAGGCATGAATCCTCTCCCTGGAGAAAAAGTTGAGGATGCCATGCAACTTCCACCGCATGCCTACTGTTAACCCTTCACGTTGCTAGCCGCGGGAGGCGGCGAGCTTTGGGTGCGAGCCATTTTCTCCCTTATCCGAAGTTTTCCATTGGGAATTATAAACTTTACTTGACCAACCTTTTCACTCTCAAAGATTTTCAAGATTTCTTGAACGCTCATGGGAGAAATCTCCCTTTAGGCTTTTCTTAGGTTTCTCACTCGATTTTTTCTTCGGATCATTGATCCATCTTCCCGGAACTTTCGGCCATCTCTTTTTCACAGGTTTTTTCCTATCATAATCCATGCGTATTTTCTCCTTGTGCTTGCGCTGCACATCTTTTGAAATGCTTCGTTATCTATTTTGGAACTCTGCTAGTCGTCTCTTGTTTTCTTCTGCCGTACTCCGAACCGCCATTCGCCTTTCCCTTTCTCGAACCGTAGTTTTGTCAGCCAATATAGCTAGCTTAAATCCGTCGAACCGCCGTGTACGGACCCATATGCACGGTGGTGTGGGAGGGGATGAATCGCGAGATTTTCCCCTATCCCGATTTCACATTCCTAATCTTAACTCTGACATGCTTATGCAGACTTGAAGTTCCGTTTATTTCCCAGGCGGGTATTATAACAGAATGGAGACCCTACGGAGCGGGTTCTGCCCGTTGTCAACAGTTGCTATTATACGTGATAATTCAACTATGTAAAAATGTTTGCAGTAGATGCAGAAAGGTGATAGCCTTAAAAAGCCTTTCAGGAGGATTCCATGAAACTGTTTCTAGTGTCGCCTCAAGAGAGGTCGCTTGAAGCGATCAAAAACAAGATTGAAAGCCATTTTGAACCCGCCTATTATATCTCTTTAGAAAAAAGACCTTATCCTCTTTGGGTTGTTGCGACAGAAAAATATCAAACTACATCTGAAATAGCGGGACTACTAGGAATGCTTGAGGAGGACACCTCTAAGTGTAATGCGGGAATCGTTTTTGAGATAGGGAGTTATCGAGGTTTTGATTCTATCAATATATGGGAAAAACTAGATGCCTGGGCAGAAGGATAACGTAATCTACATCAAAGAAGCTCCCGGTTCCGGTGGGAATGGTGGAAATGGGAACCTGCGTGAAAGAGTAGCTAAACTTGAGGAAAGAACGGAACATTTAGCGACTAGAGAGGATATTCAGGGAGTAAGAGTTTGGATACTCGGAGGGGTGATCGGAGGGCTAATTGCCGCTGTGCCGATTGCACTTCTAACTATCAAGCTTTTTTCAAAGATTTTTCAATGATGGTTTTGATTTTCACCGCGTTAATCATAGCTGCCCTATATTGGACAACTCGATAGAACTAGCAAGGGTATTCTTGAAATGAGCGACAAGAAAATATCTGTAAAGGTAAGTCAAGCCCAGTTATCTAGGTTGCGGGCAATTCAGGATAATTATTTCACAAAAATAGTTAGCAAGATTCCTGGAACATCTGATCCAACGGCTATATATTCAAAGAACTTAATTGCGGATGATGAGTGCCTAATTCATGATCTTATTGAGGCAGAAATAAACCGCACGGAAGAAGTGCTGGAAAAATTGCTTGCGTCAGAACATCTCAAAGATTTTTTAAAGTAGGGCTAATTATGGCAAACAAACCAACACTAAACCCAAAGGAAGATCTAAAAGGAGCAACGCCGGAAACACTGGCAAGAGCCTTGTTACGGTCTAGCGGTGGAAGAAAGGCTGTTGTCCCGGATAAGGTCTCTGTAAAGAAGGTTTCTGCCGACAAGCCCGGCGACCGTAGCTCTCATTTGAAAAAGGGTTCCTGATTCCCGCATATTGTGCTTGCTCACGAATTCCTGAATGTAGCGGTCAAGGTGCTTAGGGCTGATCTTGTGGAATGTTCCCTTGTGCGCCCGCTTGAGCATCGACCAGAAGCTTTCAATCACGTTCGTATGCGCCTGTTGCCTGACATATTCCCCGACCGAGTGCTTGACCGTCTCATGGCGGAACGGCAGGCTTGAATAAGCGGTTGCGTCATCGGTATATACCTGAGCGTCTCTTTCCGTGTGCTTCGTTATGAATCCTTGGAGCGCCCGGGCATCCGTGTTCCTGACCGTCTTTGCCCTTACCTGATTGCTTGAGCGGTCTTTAATTCCGGTAATCGCCGTCTTGCCGGACACTCCCCTTCCTTCAAGAGCTTTCCGCTTTGCCGAGGGCATGTTCTTCCGCCTGCCGCCGAAGTAAGTCTCGTCGGCTTCCACCGGACCATTGAAACCGCCGTCCGATTCCTGTTGCCAAGCTTCCCGTATCCGGTGAAGCATGAACCACGCTGTAGGCTGGGAAACCCCTATATCCCTGTGAAGCTTCATGCTCGATACGCTCTTGAGACTTGTAAGGCACAGGTAAATTGCGATCGCCCATTTTTGAAGGGGAACATTTGACCTTGCTATAGCCGTTCCGGTTCTGACGCTGAAATATCCCCGGCAATCCTTGCACCAGTAAGGCATAGGCTTTGCGTTCGGAACCTCGCTCGTGTTGAGACTTCCGCATTTTCCGCAGTGGCGTTCATTCGGCCAGACTATGCTTTCAAACCACGCCGTAGCCGTTTCCTCATCGGGAAACATCGCCATCAGTTGGATTAGCGTAATGCCCGCTCTTTTGTGTTTTCCGGGTGCTTTTGCCATCGTTACCTCCTTGACTTTATGGTAAAATTATAACGAATGGCGGAGAGTTTGTCAAGTAAACTTTATAATTCCCTTTCCATTTGTAGACTGACGGTACCATTTCCATCTTTATTATGAAAACAGCAGAGATCGTATTATAAAAATTGCGAAGGCTTTATTGGTAAAATTGCGAAGATCATGTTATTAAAATTGCGCAAGCTCTAACACGAAAATCGAGACGGACGGAAGATGACAAAAATACTCTCCAGATGGCAAAGACAAACGATCGAAACCGCTATGGAAGAACGGCGTATTCTGCTCTTGGTCGGCCCGCGTCAATGCGGCAAAACCACCTTGGTAAGCCACCTTGAGTGGGAAAACACAGATTATCGCACGCTTGACGATGAAACATCGAGAGAACTGGCCGAGATCAGCCCTGTTGAGTTTGTCAGCAATGAGAAAGGAATGCTGATAATTGATGAAATCCAGAAATTTCCGAAACTTCTGCCCGTAATCAAGATGGTGGTTGACCGGAACAGGAAACCGGGGCAGTTCCTGCTGACCGGGTCAGCCAATATCCAGAGTCTGCCAGCCGTAAGGGAATCTCTTGCCGGCCGGGTCGCTAGGATACGCCTGAGACCCTTTACGGAGGGGGAGATAAGAAATACGGGGGCGGGATTTCTTGAGCGGGCTTTTGAGCAGGATTTCGGAGAGGGCTGGCAGAACTATGACCGTGGCGAACTGATCGAGGCGGCGTTGAGGGGTGGCTACCCGGAAGCGGTTGGCTTGGGGAATCGCGCGCGGAGACGATGGCACGAGGACTATATAGACGCTCTTATGGAAAGGGATCTGAAATACGCGGCAAGAATACGACGCCGGGAAGCCATGCGCGAGCTCGTGAACACTCTTGCCGCGTGGTCATCAAGATTCGTCGATTTCTCGTCCATAGGCGGCGGCATGTCCATCAGGCGGCCAACCTTGGAATCCTACGTCAACACGCTTGAGGCCATGTTTCTGGTAGAACGGGTGCCGCCGTGGAGCCATACCGATTACGGGAGAGCCGGAAAGCGGAAAAAAATCTTCATGACCGACAGCGGATTGCTTTCCTCAATGCTGCGCTGGCACGTCGATCAGGTGAAACAAGATCCCGACCGCGCGGGAAAGCTGCTTGAGAGCTTCGCGTTCAGCGAACTCGCGTCGCTTGTGGATGTCGGCAACGGCAAATACAGGCTCTACCACTACCGCGACCGCGACCGTCGCGAAATCGATTTTCTCGTTGAGCGCGATGATGGGGCTATACTGGGCGTAGAGGTGAAAACGGGTACGACGGCGGGGAGAAACGATTTTAGGCACCTGAGATGGTTCAGGGAAAAGATTGCCGGGGACCGTCCATTTGTCGGTATCGTTCTGTATTCGGGGGAAATCGCCGGTTCGTTCGGTGAAGGTCTCTGGCTACTTCCTTTTGGAGCGATGTGGAGATAAAAGCGTCGTTAGCGGAATCCTGACCCGACGGAACGCTTCTCAGACGTGTTCACGCCTCTTGCTTTTTTACTGTTCTTTCTCTTCTCTCAATATCTGTTCGTTGCCACGAAGGCGAAAAAAAAGGGATGTCCGTTTCTGCGAACATCCCCCTTTTTGTTTTTTACTTCTGTGACCTTACCAAGGCTTGGACTTGTCGTCCACTCCATCTAGATTCTGGAGCCACTTTGTATGGTCATAGAACGCAGCGCCAAAAGTAAGAGCCAGAGTAGCGATTATAATACCAATGTCGGTATTTTTGGTTTGCTCGGCCCTTCTCTTTATTCTGTCATGAATCGGATCTGGAATATTCAGCGTTATCTCTGCCATTACCAAAACCTCCTTGTTTTTTTTTGATTAGAACTAGTCGGCATCTCCTATGCCTTTTTCCTCTCTGTACTTCTGGATTTCCTCCCGCTTTACCGTCGGTTTGAGAGTAAAGCCTGAGGGGTCAGCGGATGCACCTGCGGCCGTAGCCTGAACTTCCTCGGCACTGAGGGGGGCAGGCTTTTTGTCTCCCGCAAGGTCTCCGAGCTGGGACTCTTCAAGCTTCCAGTCCGTAAGCCACTCGTCTCCGAGACCGAAACGTTTGGTAAGCTTGTTGATCTCCTCAAGTCTTCCGGGAAGAGGTCCTGCTGGCTGAAGCAGGTTCAAATCCTGTAGAAGTTTTACTACCTCGGGATCTCTCGGGAAGCCGTTTCCGACCTGTTTCTCAAAGAACATGGTTTCAAACGGGGGACGACTTCTTGCTCCGCCGCCGTCCATGCTCTCCGCGGGATAGCCGACGGTCATAAGCCAACTGAACACGTAAGTGTCTGGAAGATTGAACTTTGCTTTCGTGTTCCTTCTTGCTCCGCCGCTGGCACCGTTAAGACAGGTTCCGAGACCCAGGGATGTTGCAACGAGACAGGCGTTCTGTATCGCGTTTCCAAGATCGATTGCGGCAAGCCTGTGCAGCACCGCATCGGGAAGCATAGCAGGAAGCGGGAACAGCCTGGATACCCTGTCATATTCCCAGCCATGCGCCTTATCGAGTGCTCCGGTCCTTAGAAGGTCGTGGATAGACTGACCCATTGTGTCATAGTTGCCCATGTCATAGCACCAGAAGATAAGCACGGGAGCCATCTGCGTTGTGATCTGACTCCAGTCGGATATAAACTCCCATATTTCGGGATCTTCATCCCTGTATACAACTATTGCTCTTTGTCCATTGAAGTTGCCTGCCGTAGGAGAAAGCCTGGCAGCTTCCAGCATGGCCTGAACCTTCCATTTCTCAACGGACTTATGCGGCTCATACCACCTGATGGACCTTCTTAGTCCTATGGAACTGAAGGTGTCCATGATATTACCAACTTCGCTGGCACTTGGTACATCACTCATATTAATAACCTCCTATCTGGGTATTTTTTTATTCAGAGTTAAACTCCATAACCTCTCCAGACATCATACCATTAAATCACAGAAATTTCATCATTGAAAATCAAAATCCCTTAAATTTTACAACACAGATGATTTGGTATACATTTTATTGCCGAATTTAAAGCGCAAGCAGGAGGAATTATCAATGAGAGACGTATACATCATAGGAGTGGGAAACACCGCCTGCGGAAGATTTCCCGACAAACCGGCTCACGTGCTGGCGAGGGAAGCCGCATGGGCCGCGATACAGGACTCGGGAATTCACGCGCGAAAAATAGAGATCGCCTTTTGCGGCCATGTCTACCAGGGTATGGGAGTCGGCCAGAGGGCGCTTAAAGATATAGGACTCGTCGGCCAGCCGACCATAAACGTGGAGGGAGCCTGCGGAAGCGGAACGCTTTCCCTGTGGGAAGCATGGAGAACCATAGCCTACGGTCAGTACGACATAGCCCTTGCCTTGGGTGTTGAGAACCTGAGCAGAATTCTCTCGGGAGGCCCCCTGCCCCTCGAGGAAGATGATCTCGAGGTATCCATCGGGATGGGAATGCCGGGGCTCTACGCCATAAGAGCCTCGAAGTACATGAGCGAGTATGGAGTTACCTTGGAGCAGCTTGCCGAAGTTGTCGTAAAAAGCCGCTACCACGCCTCGCTCAACCCCCTTGCTCAATACAGAAAAACTACCACCGTAGAAGAAGTACTGAACGCGCCGGTTATCGCCGACCCGCTTACGCGTAACATGTGCTGTCCCGTTGGAGACGCCGCCGCGGCCGCGGTTCTGTGTTCCGAGGAACAGGTCGGAGAGCTCGCTAAAAAGATGCCGGTAAAAATCCTGGGCTGCGTCGCGCAGTCGGGCAAGTACAGCAGTCCCACGGGTCTTACCTGCGATCCTTCCGAGAATGTCTGGAGAACTTCCCAGATGGCTTACGAAATGGCGGGACTTGGGCCCGAGGATATGGACGTGGCCGAGATTCACGATGCTTTCTCAATAGCGGAGATGATGGTTGTTGAATCTCTCGGCTTCTGCGAGAAGGGAGAGGGAGCAACCCTGATAGATGAAAAAAGCACATGGGTGGGCGGTGACAAAGTCGCGGTCAATCCAAGCGGCGGTCTGCTCTCAAGAGGACATCCCGTCGGAGCTACCGGACTTCTTCAGACTGCTGAGATCGTAAGGCAGCTAAGGGAAGAAGTTGAACCCGAACGCCAGGTGAAAGACGCGAAAGTCGGCATCATCGAGACCATGGGAGGCGCTCAGCCCGCCATGGACGGAATCACCTGCGTTGTGAGCATCCTCGGGAAGTAACTTGGTAGCGCCGTAACCGGCGTTTTTCCAATCTTTTGGTTTTTATTCTGCGCTAGCCATACAGGGGAATTGCGCGCGCTGTTTTAGCTGCGCTCGGGAACTACTGCGTAATTTCCTTTTCACCCCTCCCCCCTGCGGTTTCCGAGTTCCAAGTAATTTCTTGATTCCGCACAAAGAAGAATTATTTTGTGTTTGAGATGATTTCACCTGAGAAATTCACTTTGAAGGCCCAGGAAGCGATTCTTGAGGCCCAAAACGCGGCTGGCGACAGCGAAAACCAGGTGGTTGACCTGCCACATCTGTTCGCGGCCCTTGTAAGCCGGCCCGGAATGCCAACCAGGATTCTGGAGCAACTGGGGTCCGACCCCCGGGCGCTTGCGCAGATAGCCGCGGAGCAGATATCCAAGCTTCCCAAGGTCGAAGGAACCTCAGACCAGGCATACATGAGCAGGGAGCTTGATTCCGCAATCCGCTCGGCCGACAAGGAAGCACAAAATCTTGGAGATGCGTATGTAAGCACTGAACACCTTCTGCTCGGCACTGTTTCTCACGCCGGCGGGGATCTGAAAGACGGATTCTCCGGGTTGAATGTAACCAGGGAAGGGATTTTAAGGGCGCTAAAAGAACTGAGAGGTAACCAGACAGTGAACACACAGAACCCAGAAGATACAATGGAGCCGCTTCGCCAGTACGGAAAGGATTTCACCGAACTTGCCCGAGGCGGAAAAATAGACCCTGTCATAGGAAGAGACGATGAGATAAGAAATGTGATCCGCGTACTTCTTCGAAGAACGAAGAACAACCCGGTGCTCATAGGGGAGCCCGGAGTGGGAAAGACGGCCATAGTCGAGGGACTTGCCCAGCGCATAGTTGACTCTGACGTTCCGGAAGGACTTAAGGACAAAAAGCTGATTTCCCTTGATCTGGGATCGCTGCTTGCCGGGGCCAAGTACAGGGGACAGTTCGAGGAGAGGCTCAAAGCGGTGCTCAAAGAGGTTACGGAATCCCGGGGAGAAGTAATTCTCTTCATAGACGAGATACACACCGTAGTTGGAGCCGGGGCGGCCGATGGAGCGATGGACGCGTCAAACATGCTCAAGCCGGCTTTGGCGCGGGGAGAACTTCACTGCATAGGAGCGACCACCCTTGATGAATACAGAAATCACATAGAAAAAGACGCCGCCCTTGAGCGCAGATTCCAGCAGGTTTACGTTAGTGAGCCTTCAGTTGAGGAAAGCGTATCGATTCTAAGGGGTCTTAAGGAAAAATACGAAGTTCACCACGGCGTGAAAATCAAGGACGAAGCCCTTGTCGCCGCCGCCCATCTCTCAAACAGGTATATCTCCGGGCGGTTCCTGCCCGATAAGGCCGTCGACCTCATGGATGAGGCCTGCGCACGGCTGAAAATGGAAATTGACTCCGTGCCGACGGAAATAGACGAGGTAAAAAGAAAGATCATGCGCCTTGAAGTGGAGAGGGAGGGATTTAAAAAAGAGCGGGACCCCGAACTTCTTGGAAAGCTTGAGGAAATCGAGGGAAGCCTCTCGGAACTGAAGAAGGAAGCAGAAGCGCTTGAAACGCACTGGCAAAAGGAAAAAGACTGCATATCCAGGATAAGAAAAGCCAAGGAGGAGATAGAAAACAGCAGGGTGGAAGCTGAAAAGGCGCAGAGAGAGGGAGATTTCTCTCGTGCATCGGAATTTCTCTATGGCAGGATTCCTGAGCTTGAAAAGAGAATGGAGAGCCTGAACGCGGAACTCTCCGGAATACAGAGCCATAAAAAAATGCTTCGCGAGGAAGTAAGCGCCGAGGATATAGCTACCGTCGTATCGAAGTGGACGAGAATACCCGTATCAAGTCTGGTTGAGGAGGAAGTCGAGAAACTCGTTCACATGGAGGAGAGGCTTTCCAAACGGGTGGTGGGACAGTCTGAACCGATAAAACTGGTTTCAAACGCGCTTCGCAGATCAAGGGCCGGACTCTCCGACCCGAAAAGACCGATAAGCTCGTTTATATTCCTCGGTCCCACCGGGGTCGGAAAGACCGAGCTCGCTAAATCACTTGCCGAGTTCATGTTTGATGATGAGAACGCGATTGTGCGGATTGACATGAGCGAGTATATGGAAAAGCACTCCGTATCAAGGCTGATCGGAGCACCTCCCGGGTATGTCGGATACGAGGAAGGAGGCCAGCTTTCAGAAACCGTGAGAAGGCAGCCCTACTCTGTGGTGCTTTTTGACGAGATAGAAAAAGCGCACGCTGACGTGTTTAACCTGCTTCTTCAGATTCTTGACGACGGAAGACTCACCGATGGGCAGGGGAGAACCGTGGATTTCAGAAACACCGTGATAATAATGACCTCTAATCTAGGAAGTCAGCATATACAGGAATCGGCGGAGAACAGAGAAGAGACGGAGAACAGGATAAACGAGATGCTCAAGAACTATTTCCGCCCCGAGTTCTTAAACAGAATTGATGAAGTCGTTATATTCGACGGTCTAAAAAGAGCCGACCTTATGAAAATAGCAGAGATACAGATTGGAGATCTAAAAGAGAGGCTTGCTGAGAGAAACCTCGGCATAGAACTCTCAGAGAAAGTCGTTACCAGGTTGGTTGATATTGGTTACGATCCTGTTTTCGGAGCCAGGCCGCTTAAACGCGCCGTACAAAAATACGTCCAGGACCCACTCGCAAATGAAATACTGAAAGGAAACTTCAAGGATTCAGACACTGTAAAGGTAGCATTGGACAAAGAAGGGAACTTCACTTTCGGAAAAAAGTGACCGTATATCAGAGTTCAAACCTGGTAGTTAGAAACAGTGTCCGTCCCAAGACAGAATCCAGATATAAGATCTGATCTTCACCCCGGTTGAAACTAGATTGACCTTCGTTGCCGATATTCATGATGCCTCCAGTAAGCTCAAACCAGCTGAAGCCAAATGCCTTTCTCCAGTTAAGCGTGATATCATGCCCTATCCAGCGCCGGTAGCGTTTAGTCCTATCTTTGTTCCGGAAACTTGAAACCGCATGAGTAGTCCATTGCGCGGTCAAATCGTTGCGATCAGCACGGAGAAAAATGTGCAGGCGGTTACGAGGAATTTCTCCGGGTTGCACCTGTCCAGCTACGCGCGTCTCATAATCAGTTATTCTCAGCCAGTTGGCGTTAAGCACAAAATTTGCCCGGTCCGTTTTCAAGTCGGTTTTAATTCCGACGTCAATTCCGTCAACATCTGACTCTCCGCTGTTGGTAAAGAGGTTCTCGATTCTGATTAGCTGGCCGTTAGGACGTATCACTTTAATCGCAGGATAGTCATCAAGCTTTCCGCTTCTCTCCAGATTTATAATAAGTTGCGGGTCCAACATGCTTGGTATATCAGAAATTCGCAGGCGAAACCACTGAACATCGGCATAAAATGAACCCCAGCCCGCTGAGATTCCAGCCCCAAAGGTTTCAGTTTTGTCCGGCTCCAAGTTCGGGTTGGCATCCTGACTAAATTCCACCTGCTCTGCGGAACAGTCGGCTGTCACCGTATCCGCATCGCACACAAATGGATAAGAGACAGATCCTTTTTCGTAAAGCTCAAACAGTCCCGGGAACCGTGATCCCATGCTCCAAGAAGCTTGAAGAGCCAGATTCGGCGTCACCCGATACAGGGTTGCCATACGGTGTGAAAATGTTGTGGGCAGATCACCAAAGTCCTCGTACCGGCCAGCCACCAAAAGATCCAGTTTATCGCCCAACGGTACCGATATATCGCCGAAAACACCTAGAAACCGGCGATTGACTGTTTTAGAATTCAAAGTTTCTCCGAACACGTCTTCAGGGTCGACTGAGCGACCGTGGCGGTTGAAATATTCGTAGGTGTCGCTTTGTTTGTTATATGAAAGCTGGATACCCGCTAACCAATCGAGCCTGTTGCCCAGAACTTCAAACAACGGACCATCCATAATAAATACGGATTCGATGTGGCGGAGCTCTTTTCTTGCATCCCTTCTCAAGCCGCTTTCACTAATTGCTGTTTTGTGTTCAGTAATTTCGGAGAGAGGATCCTGGATATCATAACTTCCGTTCTCAATGGCAGCTTTAATTGTGGGCAGGTGAATGTAAGTACTTCCTGTATTAACGTATTTGTAGCGGTTGTAGTGAATGTCCGCGTGATAATCTATGTCATCCCTGATTGTGCCTTCTAAACCAATCGCGATGTCGTAATCTTGGACATCTGTGTTCCATTGACGGTTTCCATGTCCCAAGAAGGTGTGTTCCAACCTGATTTCCGGTGGGAAATTTCCGTCGTCAAGACCTTCAATACTGTCAATTATATTTTGCTTCAGCGTTTCGGTCGGCAAGAAGGAAAGAGCATTGGATTCTGGTGCACGAAGAAGCTTTGTTCTTGATCTAGCCACTCGGGCTTTAATGTGAACAGTGGTCGTATCCCCTAGCGGGTACTCTAAATCCATAAATACGTTGTCATTTTTCCTTTGCTGCAAATGCCATGAGATATCAGCGTAGGCAAAACCGCAGACACTACCGCGCATTTCATCCGGAGGGAGTGTTAATATTCCCGTATATATGCTTTCGTCGCAGTCATTGAGTGGCGCTACTATCTTCTTCCCGTCATTTGTTGTTAGCAGGAGGGTATTGCCTCCTACCGACACGCCCTGAGTATCCGCGAAGGAGCCCCCCGGCGTATACATGGCACGGCTGTAGTTGCGGTCCGCGTCACGGACCTCATCGCGTCGGAATATTTCCGCACCGACGATTAAATGACCTTGACCGAAACTGCTTCCCCAAAGAGTGCTTAAATGTTCTGAATCTCCGCCTTCAGAACGCGGACGTGCAACACCTGACCGAACTTCAAAACCCTCATAATCGGTTCTGAAAACTATATTTATGGCGGCGCTTGTGGCTTTTCCGAGATAAGGAGCGCTTACACTGTCCTTGAGAATCTCGATGCGTTCAATCGCCGAGATCGGGATTAGGTCAAAGTCAATGTCAAAGCTTGAGGCGTGTTTCCCGTTTACCCTAAGTGCATAACGACCAGGTCCGAGGATAAAAGGTCTATGCGAACCAAAATCATTGAAATTCGATCTTTGCGACAACAGGTCGCTTAGTTTGGTTATACCGGAGAGTTCTATGTCGCGCCGGGTGATTACCACCATGGGATGCAGCTTTTTCGACATTACTTCTGAATGCGGCCGGCCACCCACAAGGACCTCGTTCTCCTCAACTTCATCCCGAGCCATTGTATGTCCTGCCGTCAGAACTACAAGCGCAAAAACCAAGGCCAGAAACGCAACCGGATTCCTCGCTTCACAAAACCTGTGAGTCATCGTCCAGTCTTTTTTTAGCAATTCCCTGCGAAACGCATGAATGAATACTCTATCCTTCCTCCTTAACTCAATTGAACCTTAGTATTGGAAAGGACTACAAAAAATTAACGGATACCAGCATTTTTCCTAGCAACGGGGGGATTTTTGTTACCAGTCTCTTTGCTCTTTCTCAGCCAAAAGAGCCGCAATTTCTTCAGGGACCTTTTCCACAGCCACGGTTGTTCTCTCGCCGGAGTTTCTATTCTTTATCTCTACTTTGCCTTCTTTAAGATTTCTTCGACCGATGGTAACCTGAATCGGGATTCCGAGCAGGTCCGAATCCTTGAATTTCACCCCGGCAGTCTCTGCCCTGTCATCAATCAGAACATCTACTCCGTCTCGCAGAAGCGTTAAGTATATATCCTCCGCCGCATCCTTTACATCTTGCTGTTTCATGTTTATCGGAAGCACAGAAACTTCAAACGGGGCTAAAGGAAGAGGGAATTTTATTCCGTACTCATCGTTATTCTGTTCTATCGCTGCCGCCACCGTTCTTCCTATCCCTATTCCATAACAACCCATAACAAGAGGTTTTTCCGCTCCGTTTTCATCTACGTAGGTAGCACCCAAGGCCTCGCTGTACTTGGTTCCCAGTTTAAAAACATGTCCGACTTCGATGCCTCTTGACGCCTTCAGAACGCCGTTTTCAGAAACCGGGCACGGGTCCCCTTCCCTCGCCACTCTTATATCTGTATAGGAATCGGTTTCAAAATCCCGCCCGGGGTTAACGCCGGTTATATGGTAGTCACCCTTGTTGGCCCCTGTTACGGCGTTTTCCATATTGCGAACAGACTTATCCGCAACCACTTTTACGTCGTTTCTTTTAAGTCCCACCGGCCCGCTGAACCCGAGAGGTCCGCCTGAAACCTCAAAGATTGTCTGCGGGTCGGCAAGTTCCGCGACATCGCATCCGAGAAAATTTCTAAGTTTGGTCAGGCTGAGCTCTGTGTCTCCTCTGACAAGAGCAACGACAGGTTCTGTTTCCGTACTTACTATAAGGGTTTTTATTAGTTTCTCCGGCCCGACTTTTAAAAGCTGCGCCACATCCTCGACTGTTCTAAGGTCCGGGGTATGGACCTCGGAAACCTCGTCAAGTCCGGAGGTTGCTCTCATCCCTTCCCTCTCGTCTTCCGAAACGCCGATTTTTGCAAGTTCCAGGTTGGCAGCGTAATCGGCTTCCGTGGAACTCATTATCACATCCTCCCCGGTATCAGCCGTCACCATGAACTCATGAGAGAAGCTTCCTCCTATGTTTCCGGAGTCAGCGGCTACAACGCTGAACTCAAGCCCGCATCTCTCGAATATGCGCACGTAAGCGTCGTACATCGCCTGGTAGGAACGATCTGCCTCCTCATCTGAAACGTCAAAGCTGTAGGCGTCTTTCATTATGAATTCGCGCGCCCTCATCACTCCGAACCGGGGGCGGATTTCATCTCTGAATTTCGTTTGGATCTGGTAGAAATTAACGGGAAGCTGCTTGTAGGAACGGATCTCCCTTCGCACTATGTCCGTTATTATTTCCTCATGGGTGGGACCCAGGCAGAAATCCCGCTCGGCGCGGTCCTTAAAGCGAAGCAGCTCCTTTCCGTAGTAATCCCACCTGGCGCTTTCGATCCAGGGTTCGGCGGGAAGCACCGCGGGCATGAGAAGTTCTATTGCCCCGGCCCTGTTCATCTCCTCCCGCACTATGTTCTCAACTTTTCTTATGGACCTGAGTCCAAGGGGAAGGTAGTTGTATATCCCGGCCGCGAGTTTTCTTATCATGCCGGCCCTTACCATGAGCTTGTGACTTATAATCTCGGCGTCCGCGGGATCTTCCTTGACCGTGGGTATGAAATAGGAAGAAAACCTCATCCGTCTTTCTCCTCTAAAGCAATTTGAGATTCAGCAGGGAAACAGTTTGGCGGGGGATTGAATTCAGTTGACGTAGTTTCTTTGTATTTCCTTAACAAGTTCCCCGACCAAATCGGCTTCTCTGAAAGATTTTATCAATTTCCCGTCCCGATAAAGCATTCCCTTTCCCCTTCCCCCGGCTATTCCTATATCGGCTTCCGCGGCCTCACCCGGCCCGTTAACAACGCAACCCAGTATGGCGACTTTAACCGGTCTTTGGAGGTTAAAACCGGAAACACCCTGCTCAACTTCCGAAACGAGTTTCTCAAGATCGATTTCAAGCCTCCCGCACCCGGGACACGAGATAAGCTCGATCCCGTTGTTCCTCATGCCCAGGGATTTCAGTATGTTCATCCCCACAACAATCTCTTCCACAGGATCGCCCGTTAAGGAAACCCTTATTGTGTCTCCTATGCCTTCGGCCAGGAGCGCCCCGATTCCTATCGAGGATTTCACGGTTCCCATTCCGGGGGTTCCCGCCTCGGTGACTCCAAGGTGGAGAGGGTATTCGGTTTTTTCCGCGAGCATTCTGTACGCGGCGATCATTTTCCTTACGTCGGTGGACTTAACGGAAATCTTTATGTCGTAGAAATCAAGGTCTTCGAGTATGCGCACATGCCTCATCGCGCTTTCAACCAGAGCTTCCGCGGTGGGATGGCTGTATTTTCTTAGTATGTCTTTTTCAAGAGAGCCCGAGTTTACGCCTATCCTTATGGGAATTTCCCTTTCCCTGCAGGCGTCAACCACGGCCTTTATTCTGTATCTGGCGCCGATGTTTCCGGGATTTATTCTCATCCCGTCAACTCCCTGTTTTATTGATTCGAGGGCCAATTTGTAATCAAAGTGTATGTCTGAGACAAGGGGAATTCTTATCTCTTTTCGTATCGCCCCCAGAGCTTTGGCGGCATCCATGTCCGGAACGGCGACCCTGACTATGTCACAGCCAGCCTTCTCAAGCCTTTTTATCTGGGCAACCGTTGAGGTGACATCTCTCGTGTCGGTAATGGTCATTGACTGAACCGACACGGGGGCTCCCCCGCCTATTTTTACGTCACCGATTGATATCTGCCGGGATTGTCTCATGACTTGCGGAGAATGCTATTGAATAGTTATTATAGTGTCAAGAAAGCGTAAGACCGAATATACGCCCTGAAGAGCTTTTTTAACTCGGTTAAATCCTTAAAAGGTCTTTATTTCTTTTGAAGAGCCAAACAGGGGACAAGAAACAGCCTGGATGGCGCGGAGAAAAGCCGGTTCAAACAGGTTTTTCATAGTCAGCGATAAAGGGAAAAATCAGGAGGCGAAAAATCATGGGGATGAAAAAAATAATTCAGATAGACAGTGGCAGCCCCTCGAAAGATAAAAGCGGAGTGTCTTTTACCAAGTTTGAGAAGAAGAAAAAACCCGAGGACAGTCCCGAAATAACGGAAGAGATCGTCTACGGCGCTCTTAAGGATGTGTACGATCCCGAGCTCCCCGTGAGCATAGTGGATCTCGGGCTTATTTACGACACCAAGATTTCCGGGAAAAACGTTCAGATCAAGATGACCCTTACCACTCCCGGGTGCGCCATGGGAGCGCATATAGCGGGCCAGGCCGAGATGGCGCTTAAAAACGCGGGAGCAGATAACGTGCTCATAGAAGTAATATGGGACCCTCCCTGGAACCCCGACATGATATCCGAAGAAGGAAAAAAGAAACTGGGTATCGCTTAGGGGAGACGCTCTGCATGGAACTAAACAGAGAACGGATAATAAAAGTCCTTAAAAGCGTTAAGTATCCGGGTTTTAACCGCGACATAATATCTTTCGGTCTCGTAAAGGACATTCTTGTGGAAGGGTCGAAAGTAACCCTCTCCATAGTGCTCCCCAAACCCGACCAGAAGCTTCAGTCCGCAATCGAAGAGGAAGTCCGAAAAGCCGTCTTCGGCATACCCGGGGTTGAAGACCTTTCGATGAAAGTCGGCTCGCGGCCGCAGAAGCAGATAACTACCGACCCCGGCGGCGAAAAGAGCAAACTTCCCGACATAAAGTACTACATAGCCGTCGCAAGCGGCAAGGGAGGAGTCGGCAAATCAACCATAGCGACCAATCTTTCCCTGGCAATTTCCAAAAAGAGAGAGAAAGTCGGGCTTATGGATGCCGATATCTGGGGGCCGAGCGCTCCCTTGATGATGGGAATAAGCGAAAAGCCCCGAGCGACCGCCGACGACAAGATCGTCCCCATAGAGAAATTCGGTCTCAAGGTGATGTCCATAGGGTTTTTGGTGAACGAGGAAGACGCCGTTATATGGAGAGGACCCATGGTGCACGGGGCGATAAAGCAGTTTATTGAGGATGTTGAGTGGAGCGGAACCGATTATCTGGTAATCGATCTTCCTCCAGGCACGGGGGATGCCCAGCTTTCTCTGGCACAGACGGCCCCGATAAGCGGAGGTGTCATAGTAACTACCCCTCAGGATGTGGCCCTTGTAGACGTGAGAAGGGGAATACTGATGTTTAACAAACTCAATATCCCCATTGTTGGAATAGTGGAGAACATGAGCTATCTCGACATGCCGGATGTGGACGGAAAAATCGACATATTCGGCCGGGGCGGAGGAAGACGGATGGCGGAGAAGTTTGAAGTTCCGTTTCTGGGAGAAATTCCGATCGATCCCAGGATAAGAATCGGGGGCGACAACGGAACCCCTATTGTGGAATCCGACCCGCAAAGCGCCGCGGGCAAGGCTTTCTTCGAGATCGCGGACAGAATACTCGAATCAATAGAGAACTGACCGACGGATTTACCCACCCTCTCAAGGTTCTGCAGGAATATGGTTCTGCTCAATTCCCTTGAATCTCAAGTAGAATTATTATATTGAAGATGAAGAGACCGGAGCTTTTATTTTCATGAACACAGGAAAAGATCCTTACGCGGTACTCGGCGTATCACGAAACGCAACACAGGATCAGATAAAGAAAGCATACAGAGATCTCGCCAGGAAACATCACCCGGATATGAATCAGGGAGATAAAAAATCCGAGGAGAAGTTCAAGGAGATCCAGCACGCTTACGAGACCCTTTCCGACCCTGAGAAGAAAAAAACCTATGATATGTTCGGAACAACCGGTTTTGGCGGGCAGCAGCCGGGGGGCGGCGCAAGTTACAGGCAGTATTCCCGGGGTTTTCCGGGCATAGACGAGATCTTCAAGGATATTTTCTCCCAAGGCCGGGCGTCCTACGGTATGGGTGGAGCGGGGGGAAGTTTCGGGGATGTTTTCGATTTCGGCACCGCGCGACAGCGGCCGAGAAAACCGAGAAACACTCATCATGCCGTAACCCTTGATTTTGGGACCGCCGTAAAAGGGGGAGAAAAAGAACTTCTGGTAAAATCCCCCGCGGGCGAAACCAAAAAAATAACGGTCAAGATCCCGGCGGGAGTAAAAACCGGCTCGAAGGTAAGACTGCCGGATAAAGGGGAGCAGCTAAGCTCCATGGCCGGAGACCTGATACTCGAAATAAAGGTTTTGTCCCATCCGGTTTTCAGAAGAGAGAATGACGATATATATATCGATCTTCCCCTGACGGTTTACGAGGCCGCCCTAGGAACGCAGATCGACGTGCCGACCGTAGAGAGCCCCGTAAGACTTACTATACCTTCCGGCGTCGGAAGCGGCACAAAAATGCGGCTTAAAGAAAAAGGGGTTAGAAATCCCAAAACCGGCAAGAGAGGAGATCAGTTTGTGGTTGTTCAGATAGCAATGCCGCAGGAATCCGATAAACACATGCGGGACCTAATGGGCGAGATAGAGGAGAAATATCCCTACGACCCTAGAAAAAAACTCCGCCAGTATCTATAATTCATCGGGTGGAATTCATGACGCGCGCGCAAGGAGAGTGTTTGCTATGAGTGGCGAAAAAGAAGAATTAACAATGGATTTTTCGGGATTTATTCTCTCGTTAAACGCCTCGGCCCTTATTCACTTGGGAGAAATTCCCGACCCTCACTCAAAAAAAAGAGAGGTTAATATTCCCGCCGCCAAGCACACCATAACCATCCTCGAGATACTAGCGGAAAAAACCGAGGGAAACCTCACAGAAGAAGAGAAGCAACTTCTCGACGACATGATTTACAACATCCGCATGAAATACGTAAAGTCCCTGAGCTGATTATCTTCTACATAGTCGAGAGTTTCAGGAACTGTGCGTATCTTTCCTCTATTTCCTCTTTTTGAAGCGAACCGAGGCGCCTTACGCTGAAATCCTCAACCGTGAAAGAAGCCAGGACACTCCCGTAGGCCACCCCTTTTTTGAAACCGGCAAAGTCAAGGTCTTTATCCCGCGATGCCACGTACCCCATGAATCCCCCGGCAAAAGTGTCTCCAGCCCCCGTCGGGTCAAGTACTTGTTCAAGCATGTAACTTGGGGCGAAAAACAGGTCCTCCCGAGAAAAAAGCAAAGCTCCGTACTCCCCTCTTTTCACGATCAGAAATTCCGGCCCCATATCCATTATCTTTTTCGCCGCTCTGAGCATCATCGGTTCTTCTGACAGTTGCCTTGCTTCAGAGTCGTTTATTATGAGAATGTTAACTTTGCCGAGAAGCTCCTTAAGCTCCTCCAGTTTGTTCTCTATCCAGAAATTCATGGTGTCGCAGGCCACAATGCGAGGCGAATTCACCTGTTCAAGAACTTTCATCTGTATCTCGGGGTCCGTGTTGGCCAGAAAAAGATAGTCGGCGCCCCTGGATTTCTCGGGAACCACCGGGTCAAACGACCCCAGAACGCCAAGGGTCACGGAAACGGTTTCCGGATCCTTCATGTCATAGTCGTATCTGCCTTCCCACCTGAAGGTTTCTCCGTCATCGACAGCTATTCCCTCCGTATCAACGCCCCTTGAGTGAAGCAGTTCGGAATAGGCGGAAGGAAAGTCGTCTCCTACGGATGAGACCATATGAATATCCGTGAAATTCCGGGCCGCAAGGGAGAAATAACTGGCGGACCCCCCGAGAACATCCTCCTCTCTTCCAAAAGGCGTCTCTATGGTGTCAATTCCTACTGAACCTACGACAACAATGCTCATTAGAACCTCTACATGTATTTTTTTATAATAAGCCCAAGCCTGTTTTTAGTCTCTTCGGTTACGCAATCTGGGGATGTTATAAGTGAAGAGCCCAGGGCGTCCGCGCAGGGACATCCCCTTTCCTGCGGAATGATCTCAACTGCGGCGGCCAGTATCTTTTTCGCCGCATCAACGTTTTTGTTCATGATTTCGATTATGTCTGAGACTGTGACATCGTCGTGATCTTCCTTCCAGCAGTCATAATCCGTGCAGAGAGCTATCACGGAATAGCAGATCTCGGCTTCCCTCGCGAGTCTTGCTTCCGGCATCGCGGTCATTCCTATCACGCTTGCTCCCCATTCCCTGTAGAGATGACTCTCCGCCCTAGTGGAAAACTGAGGGCCCTCGATGCAGATATAGGTTCCTCCCGAGTGAACTGTCCCGCCAAAGCCAAGCGATGCCTCCCTAAGGCAGTCCGAAAGCACCGAACACACGGGCTCGGCCATTGAGACATGCGCTACCAGATCATCTTCAAAGAAGGTAGAAGGCCGCCTTTTTGTATTGTCAATAAACTGATCGGGTATTGCTATGTGTCCGGGTTCTATTTCCTCTTTCAAGCTCCCCACCGCACTTACGGATATAACCCACTCGACTCCCATGGCTTTCATCGCGTATATGTTCGCCCGGAAATTTATCTGCGGGGGAGATATTGTGTGTTCCGTTCCGTGCCTTGGAAGAAAAACCATCCGCACACCGCCAAGAGTTCCCGTGACGAGGCTTGAGGACGGGCTGCCCCACGGAGTTTTCACGGAAACGCTTTTAACATCCGAAAGCTCTTCCATTTCATAAAGACCGCTTCCGCCCATTACTCCTATGGTTTTCAAATTTCTGTCTCCATCGGCCGGTACACCGGTTTTGCCGAAATAATCACCCTGTTTTCACCTGAAAAAGGCAGTTTGAGTTCTTTTGTGAAAAGAAGTTCCATATCCTCCGGATACCGGTTCGCGTAATCTTCCCACTCGCCCTTTCCCCGAGGCCCCTTCATTATAACCATCTCCCCCTCGATATCCAGATACGGAGCACCTAGAGAGATGACGGTATCCACGCTTCCAACCGCGCGGGACGTCACCCGGTCAAAACGCCCGCGCATCCTCTCGGTCAGGTCCTCGGCCCTGGCATGGTGAATATCGACACCCAAGAGCCCCAGAGACCTTTTCGCGTGTTTTAGAAAAGCTACTTTCTTTCCCACCGACTCAACAAGCGTAACGCGAAGCGAAGGGTCGTAAATAGAGAGCGGAATTCCGGGAAG
Organism: Candidatus Dadabacteria bacterium; assembly: GCA_022819805.1. Taxonomy (GTDB): domain Bacteria; phylum Desulfobacterota_D; class UBA1144; order Nemesobacterales; family Nemesobacteraceae; genus Nemesobacter. The sequence goes on along the minus strand of JAJEGO010000023.1, from coordinate 9,945 downwards.
ACCGGCTCCTGTTCCTATATCAAGCACCCTTGAACCCGGAGGCATGAATTCGGCTACGGTGAGAGAATCAATCAGGTGCTTGATTATAATTTCCCGGTCGGTAAGAACCGAAGTCAGGTTTACGCGCTTGCCCCACTTGCGCAGCAGGTCAACATAGGAAAGAAAGAGATCGGCCCTCAGGTTCTTGATACCTATGCGTCTTGCGCCTTCTCTCAGAAGTTGTTCATTCGTCATCTTCACTCGCAGCGTCTGCGTCACTTATTCTCTTAAAGGCGAAAGTAAGAAATCCCGTGTGGGCCACGGTTCTGTTGTCCGGGCGGGTCTTTCCCTTTTTTACCTGGTAGTTTCTCATTATGAGCTCCACGGTTTCAATTCTCACAAACCCCGTTTCCTCAAGCACTTCCGCAGTCCTTTCCACCTGGTTGTAGGTCGGGGAAATGCTTGCTATTCTCCCGCCTGGCGCAAGGGCTTCGTAAGACGCCGGAATTCCGTACCATGGAGAGGGAAGATCAAGTATCGCAACGTCGACGTCCCTTTCCCCAAAGCCTTCTCTGGCATCGCCGCAGTTAAATTCCACGTACTCTGAAAGTCCCGCCCGCCGCACGTTGTCCCAGGCGTTATTCATGAACTGCTCCCTTTTCTCGTACGTGTAGACTCTCCCTGAAGGAGCCACTGAGTTCGCAAGCGCGATGGTAAGAGCCCCCGAGCCGGTAGCGGCTTCAACTACCCTGCTTCCCGCCTTCACGTCCGTTTTAAACAGAATCAGCGCCGCGTCCTTGGGATAAACGATCTGTGTTGCACTTCTTACCTTCATCATTTTTTGCTCAACAGTCGGGCTAAGGATCACAAAATCGTTCCCTAGACTCGAGGCTATTGTCTCTCCCCATTTTTTTCCAATAGACGAGGAAAGATCCAGTATTCCCATATGAGAGCTGAAAGATTTCCCCTCTTCCACCACTACCATAAAACTCTTATTGTCTGGAGAGACCAGAACGATCGTGTCGCCGGATTTTATTTTCATGAAAGCCGCTTCGCCCTCCCCCCGCTCAGGAAATATTTATAGGTAAAGATAATACACCCTGCGACCATGAATATTCCCGTTGCGGAATACATGTTCGAAAAACCATAATCACGCGCTATTAGCCCGAGAGCAAAGGCAAAAAAGTTTATCCCTATGCTAAACGACATGTTAAACGCGCCCATAGCCGCTCCCCTCTCGTCATCAAGCGCCCTGTCGATAATCATCGCGCTTATTGTGGGGTAGAGAATTCCGTAACCCAGGCTGAAAACAAAGGAGACCAGGACGGCGCTCAAAGTGGAACTTATGGAAGAAATCATAAGCAGGGACAAGATCATGATAATCATTGAAGGCAGAGCTATCTTTCTTCTCTCAACAATATCCGGAAGCCTTCCGCCCAGAACCCGGATTAATATCACGGTTACGGAATATGTAAGAAAAAAGCTCCTCGCGTGAATTTTGTTTTCCTCAAGAAAAACGGAGAAAAAATTGAGCATGCTTCCAAGCCCGACGGCAATTATAAGATTGGTCAGCAGAAGCACACGGAACCTGGCAGAGAAAACGAGGTCGAAAAATCCGCTGAAAACTGATTTTCTGGATACCGTAAAGTCACCCTCCCGCGAGAGAAAACAGAAAATAAAGGCGAGCAGACTGAACAGAGAAGTATAGATAAAGAAGGTTGAGTAACCGAATCTCTCGATTACGAATTCTCCAATGGGAGGCCCAACCGAGTAGGAAGCTATCGTGAAAGCGCCGAAGATGCCAAGTCCGTAAGCCCTTACCTCGCTTGGAACATAGTCGGAGACCGCCGTAGCGGCGGAGGTGAAGAAAAAAGCGAAAGCGACTCCCTGCATGAGTCTCAGAATAAATATTTTCACGTTAACATCCGATATAAAAATGTAGAGAAGAGAGATTAAAAACATCAGGCAGGAACCCCCAAGCATGAATCTCCTTCGTCCATAATGGTCTATCAGGAAGGCTACAAAGGGAATGACTCCTATTGAAGTTATGCCGAAAGTTCCCATAACGTAACCTATACGGGCCTCGTCACCCCCAATATCCCTTATGAAAAGCGGAAGCAGGAAAAAAGAGGAGAAATTGCAAAAGAAAAAAAAGTTCCCCAGAGTAACCAGGGAAAAATCTCTGTATTTTTGTAGGAAAAGCATCTCGGGGCTGACCTGAAAAGAAGAAAGTAAAAAACGGAGTTTACACGATTTTATACTTTCTATCAGGGCAGCTATGGTTTTTTGACATGAAAGAAGCCCGTGATATAATACGGCATCTTCTGAGCCGTTAGCTCAGCTGGTAGAGCAACTGCCTTTTAAGCAGTGGGTCACAGGTTCGAATCCTGTACGGCTCATTTTTCCGCCGTCCCCGTCGTCTAGTCAGGCCTAGGACATCGGCCTTTCACGCCGGTAACAGGGGTTCAAATCCCCTCGGGGACGCCAGAGAAAATTTCCTCAACAGCTTAAAAACTGCAATAAGAACAGCTAATTACGGCTTTTGATTAAAGTGATTCTTATACAAGCTGATCTTTTTTGTTCCTACAACCACTACCGGGGGCAGAAAGACATCCCCTTCTCTGCTTTACTCTACTGCAACTTCCTCACCCATTATTGCGGTTATGTAGTATTTGTAAGTAAAGATCACGCACCCGGCAACCAAGAACAGCGCTGTCGACAAATACATGCCGAAGTAACCGTAGTCGCGCACTATCAGTCCAAGAATAATGGCAGAAGAGTTTATTCCTGTTCCGTAAGCCATATTGAATATACCCACGGCGGTTCCCCTCTCGCCGGCATGTGCTCTGTCAATAACCATTGTATTTACCGTGGGATAAGCAAACCCATAGCCTACGCTGAACACCACGGAGAACAGAATTAAATGCGTATAGGACTCCACAAAAAAAGCTATGGGCATAGAGGCAACCATCATAAAGAGTGCGGGCAGAGCTATCTTTCTTCTCTCTATAACATCCGAGAATTTCCCCCCGACAAGCCTTATTAATATCGCTGCCACGGCATATATGACAAAGAAAATTCCCATCTGGAGGCCCTTCTCGTAGAGATGAACGTGGAAGAAATGAACCAGAGAGCCAAGCCCCACGGCAATCATAAGGTTTACAAGGAAGAGTACGCTGAACTTGTCGGAGAAAAGAACTTTGTAGAATCCCTGGAAAATGCGGCCGGTAAGAACGCCGCGGATTGATTTCGCCGAGAAAAAGCAAAGTATAAACGCAAGCAGCTGGAAGCTGGAAGCGTAAAGAAAGAACGTATTGTAGCCGAATTTCTCAATGAGAATTTCTCCGAAGAAGGGTCCGACTGAAAAGCAGGCTATGGTGGTGATGCCGAAAGTAGTGAGGCACGAATGCCTTATTTCCCTGGGAATGGTATATGAAACCGCCGTAGCCGCGGAAGTAAAGAAAAGACCGAACGCAATACCCTGCAAAAGCCTCAAAGCGTACATTATTGCGTTAATATCCGATACAAACAGGTAAAGAAGAGAGAACAAAAACATCAGGGCTGAACCCAAGAGCATGAAGATTCTCTGCCCGTAACGGTCTATGAGAAAACCAGAAACCAAAGCGGTACTGACCGACGCTATACCAAAAATCCCCATCACGTAACCAATAGAGGCCGCATCACCTCCCAAATCTTTTACGAAGAGTGGGAGCAGGAAAAACGAGGTAAAACCACATTGGAAGAAGAAATTTCCCAGAGTGATCAGAGAAAAATCTTTGTATTCTCTTATGAACTCCATCTTTATGCCTGTTCTAATTAAAGAAATTAGAAACTGAATTCTACACGATTTTATATTTTGTGTTGACACTTATGGCCAAACTTTTGGAAATTGCACTCATTGCTTTTACGTGAAATCTCCACAAACAGGTTTGCTATAAGTGAAGACCGTGGGGCGGAGTTACGGAAAAATCCGTGGGCAGGATAATAACTTTTTCAGTTGAAAACGGCTGGCAGCCTTAAAGATACTTTTCGTATTCCTTTTCAAAAAGATCCGACAGTGCGCGGGCCTTGCGGTCATACTCTTCCGGATCATCCCATGAAAGCCTAGGCTGAAGAAGAGTAGAATCAACTCCCGGGCACTCAACCGGCACGGACAGATCAAGTATGGGAATCGTGACAAATTCCTTGCCTTCAAGCGAACCGTTTACCGCAGCACTCACAAGAGCCCTTGTAGACGGGAGAGGCATTCTTTTGCCAACTCCGAAAGGTCCGCCGGAGATTCCGGTATTCAGAAGCCAGACATTTGCCTCATGCGCCTCCATTCTCTCTTTCAGCATCCTGCCGTAGAACTTAGGGGGTCTTGGAAGGAAGGGAGACCCGAAACACGAACTGAAAGTCGCTTGAGGCTTGCTAACCCCTCTTTCCGTACCGGCGACCTTTGCCGTGTATCCCAGAAGGAAATAACGCATGGCCTGGTCGGGATCAAGCTTCGATATCGGGGGCAGAACTCCGAAAGCGTCATAGGTCAACATGAAAATACTTTTCGGAATGCCTCCCATGCCCTCCGGAACTATATTCTCAAGCATATCAATTTGATAAGCCCCGCGGGTATTTTCCGTGTACTTGTCGCTGTCAAAGTCTATCTTTCCTGTTTCCGGATCAAGTTCAACGTTCTCCAGGACCGAACCGAAATTAAGCGCTGCACGATAAATCTCGGGTTCTGTTGCCGGGCTAAGCTTTATGGTTTTCGCATAACAACCACCCTCGAAATTGAACACTCCTTCATCAAACCAGCCGTGCTCGTCATCTCCGATAAGTGCCCTTTCAGGATCGGCAGAAAGCGTGGTCTTGCCGGTTCCTGAGAGCCCGAAGAAAAGCGCTACGTCCCCGTCTTTTCCAATATTTGCCGAACAGTGCATGGGAAAAACGTTTTTTTCCGGAAGAAGGAAATTCATCGCGGCAAAAACGGATTTCTTCATTTCTCCCGCATAGCGTGTTCCCCCGATCAGGGCGATTCTCCGGCTCAGATTAAGAAATATGAATGTCTCGCTGTTAAGACCGTAGCTCTCGGGATCATCCGCCTTGTAGCCCGGGGCCGAGATAACGGTAAAGCCAACTTCCTTATGGGGAAGTTCGGAAGCGTTAGGCCTTATGAAAAGATTGTTTACGAAAAGATTGTGCCAAGCAAACTCGTTTATTACCCTTACGTTTGTTCTGTGGTTGGGATGAGCACAAACCTGCAGATCCCTTACGAAAACGTCTTTCCCCTCGAAATAATTCATCACTTCTTTATAAAAGTGATCAAACACCTCCGGTGACACAGGCTTATTTACGGCTCCCCAGTCTATATATTTTTCAGTAGAAGGTTCCTTTACCACAAACCTGTCCTTAGGAGACCTTCCAGTATGGGGAGAAGTAAAGCCTACGAAAGTTCCCCGCTCGCCAACGTGTCCTTCATTCCTTGCAATTGCCTCTTCATAAAGCCTGGGAACGGAGAGGTTGTAATAGACCCCGGAAGGATTTTCAAGCTGGTGTTTTTCTGAAAGTTCCTTTTCGATCGAAAAATTCTCAGACATGTTTTTCGCCTCCAAATTTCCTGTCGCCCATGGACTTACGAACAGTGAAGATGTCGGGGGAAATCGACTATTCTATTGAAGGGTTTGTAAGATATACAAAGTTTCCCTTTTTTCAAGAACAAAAAACAACTTCCGCAAAATTCGCAGAAGGAACCGGGTTTACGTCTTTGCCATAACCTCCGATATCCATCCTCTTATGGCATCTATAGACTCTTTGGGATTCTCCACGCAGTCGTGTTTGGCCCCGGGTATATAGCGCAGCGTCACGTCTTTGTTGCCCGCCTGGTTCATTATGGTTTTAAGCTCCTTGGGCTCCCATACATCGACGATGTCGTCTTCTGCCCCGTGGATAAACAGAACGGGGACTTTCACATCCTCTATAATCTCGCAGGTTTTCGCGTAGTAGGCATGGGGTCCTCTCATGAACCACCAGGTCCTGTATGTAAACATCTCGCCGTCAACCGGGTTAAAGGAATCCCCCCATGCCCTGTAGACAATAAACACCTGATCGTTTTTCTTCTTCTCGGGATTCGAACCCAACACATCTTTGGCTTTCAGGGAAATAGCCTCATAAGAGGGAATGCTTCTGTTTTTCTCGAGCCTTCTTTGCTGCGAATAGGGAAGAGAGTAGGAACAGCCTTCCAGTATGAGTCCTTTTATCCCGAAAGAGCCGGTCTGAGATGCGTAGTAGACGGCCATGTTAGCCCCGAGGCTGTAGCCCAGCATGAAAATGTTGCGAAAGCCTTCCTTTCGGAGAATATTCACCGATTCCTTCATTTCGTGAATTGTGTCGGGGAAAATCCCCTCCCCCATTATCTGCCCCATAAACGCCATGCGGGTATTCACAGAAAGTGTGCTTATGTTTTTTTCCTTGAGAAGCGGAGGGAGCCTAAGCGGGGTTCCTCTCGTGAGAAAATGTCCCAATACTCCGTAGAGATTTATGATTATGGGAGATTCGTAAAGATCTTCTTCGGACTCAAACTCAGGGGTAACAAGAAGAGAATTAACCTCAAACCCATCTTCAGTCTTGTAGGTAAGAAGACTCTTTTGCTCGTTTACCATCGCAGAATCAGATGAACCTTCTGTCAAGCCACCTTACTATAATGTCACCCATTTCCTCTTCTTTCCCTTCGAGGTTGTGACCGGTGTTCAGATAGTAGGCGGAGACATCATCGTTCCCGTTGTCTATGGCTATCTGTGCAAGGTTGTGAGTTTCATCCGGTTTCACAAACGCATCGTCCCAGCCCTGTATAAGAAGAATAGGCAACTTGATGTTTTTTACCTGCTTATAGCTCTTTACGGCCTCTGCCTCGGGGCCGGCGAGATACCACCATGTTTTGTAAGTATATATCTCCGTGTGCTCCGGCCGGTAGGAGTTTCCCCTCGCCTTGAAGATAAGAATCGTCCTGTCCTGTTCTGAATCATGAGGGTCGTCGCCAAGTATCATCTTCGCTTCCTCATAAACCTCATCGTAAGAAGGTTGACTTTCCCACTTGTTCCATCTTCTCTTTATCGAATCAGGAATCGAATACGGAGTAGCAAGAGCGATTACACCTTTTAGCAGTTCTGACTCATCGGAGTCCGGTTGGCGGCTTTTCTGGGAAAGATATCTGAGAACCACACCTCCCCCCAGACTGTAGCCCGAAACTATGATCTTCTCATAACCTATCTCCCCCAGATATTTCACCACACCGTCTATCTGCGGGATGGTGTCGTCCACTATACCAAAACCGAAGAAAAGCCCGAAATTGGCCATTCTGGTATTTATCGAGATAGACGAATAGCCGGCCTTGGCAAGCATCGGCGGCAAGAACCTCTGGCTTCCGTCAAGGAAGTTCCCCAGGAACCCGTGAACATGAATTATTATGGTCTTTCTCTTGTCGGAATCGTTGTTAAGCGCCCTGTAGTATAGAGCGTTAACTTTTCCTTTTCCTACGGGTACGGAAATCAGTTCCTGTTCTACGTATTTCATTGTTAGACGCGGGGGTTTTTAAAAAACACAGATATTATAAAGGTCAGCCGGGCAAGTCAATAGGCGCCTGTCCTCGGAGCGGCAAATTCAATTGTCGGTAGATTGCATTGTGACTGAATCGGGGTTTTGGGAATTATATACATTACTAACCATACGGTGTTCTCGTATCAATTTCACGGGTCTTAGAAGTCTGCTTAATGCCAGAACGCTTCTCGCCGTGCAGTTGCGCCATTCCCAGACGCCGTATGTTCATTGCAGCGTTCGTGTCCGCATTGGAAACAAACCCGCAATCAACACATAGGAACCGTGCTTGAGATTTACGGTTCTCTCTATCTGTATGCCCGCATTCGGAGCATGTCTGACTCGTATATGCGGGATTCACTTCTATAAGCCTCCCGCACTTGTATTCAAGGTTTCTTCTGAGTTCACCGAAGGCAGTGTCCAGCATTTCCCTGTTAAGTCCAGTCTTCTGCTTCACGTTCTTCCCAGGATTCTCCACCGTCCCCCGTGCTGAGGCGGTCATGTTCTTCACCTTAAGGTCTTCTACGACTATCGTTCCGCATCTCTCAGCAACCTCCCTTGTAGTCTTGTGAACCCAGTTCTTGCGGATATTGGCTATCTTTCTGCTTACCTTCGCAAGTTTCTTCTTTGTGTCCTTCCGCCTGTTAGACCCCTTTATCTGCCTTGCCATCCTTCGCTGGTAACGCTTCCTCCTTCTCTCCTTTTTCTCAAGGTCAGGCAGGAAATAGAAATGTCCGTCAGAAGTAGCGACCTGCCGGACATTCATGTCAACTCCGAGGAACTCACCATCATCCGGTCTCCGCGCCACTTCCACTTCGTAGAAGACAAACACCCTCCACCTGTGCCCGTCATGGCGTAGCACAACCTGCTTGGGTGTTCCGTCCTCGTAAGGATTGCCACCCTTGCGGGTCATCTTTACCCAGCCGACCAGAGGAACACGGAGCAATGAGTACTTCCGGTCAAGTTTCTTTATTGCGAAATTCTCCTTGCTGGGAAGCGTAAAACCGGGGGTGGTTCTCTTTCTGCTTCTCGGCTTCGGGAAGCCCTTTTTGCCAACCATCGCCTCTTTCAATGCATCCGCAAAATACTTGAGAGTATATTTAATAGGATTGGCGGGAAGCTCCCTGAGCCAGCTCGTCTCATGCCTTAGCCTGGTAAACTCCACCCCGAGGCTGAAATAACTGGTCCGCGGTCGTCCCCCCTTGCCGTTTACAAATGCCTGATAGTCGGCAAGGTTCTTCTCCCTGAAATGGTTCCAGACGTACCTGCACGCTCCGGCTATCTGGAACATCTTCCGTGCCTTCGCCTTGCTTGTCGGAAGGACGACAAACTCTACTGTGCGGACTTCTTTAGTCATTACTAATGCTTATCCCTCATTCTGGTTAGGATTGTATATAATTCCCGGGGTTTTCCATCAGAAGATCCGCTTTTTTCTTTGCCTCCATCCAGTCAGACGCCTCCCCGACTTTTACAAGCGTGTTTTCCCTTGTGGCTTTCAGGAAAAGATCTCCCGTTTTCTTGTTCCAGAAAATCTGCCAGTTATCATCCCGAAAACCTCTTAGCCATCCGAAAGGGAAAAATCCCGAATAGTCAGCACCAGGTTCCATCAGTTGTCTCTCCTACAGAAGCGTTTCCCGAAAAATCTTCTCATTGCGACCGTCATGACACGTACAGCTGTTCGAAATACAGGCATATATCGGATATGCCGCACTTTGAGCAAAGCGGCTTCCTCGCCTTGCAGATAGTTCTTCCATGGTCACCGAGGGAGTTTGAAAAAAATGTCCAGTCTTTTTCCGGAATGCAGCTCCTAAGATCGAATTCGATTTTTACCGGGTCAGAATTGCGCGTAAGGCCCAAACGACGACTTAACCTCATTATATGGGTATCAACTATGATTCCGGGTTTCCTGAAATGATTCCCGATTATAACATTTGCCGTCTTTCTTCCAACTCCTGGAAGCCTGACCAGCTCTTCCATTTCGGACGGGACCTCGCCCGCATGCGTTTGTACTATCTGCCTTGAGCAGTTTATTATCGCTTTTGCCTTATTTCTGTAAAAACCCGTTGATCTTATATCGTTCTGCAGCTCTTCTTCGGATGCCTGCGAAAAGGCCTCGAGACTCGGGTATTTCCGGAAAAGTCCCTGGGTCACCATGTTTACTCGCTTATCCGTGCACTGGGCGGAGAGAATAGACCCGATCAGAAGTTCTGACGCGTTTTTAAAGACAAGGTGGCACTTCGCGTCGGGATAGGTCTTTTTAAGAAATCGAACTACCCTTCGCGCCTTCTCTTTTACATCCCGGATATTCATTTCAAGCAGCGAAAATATATACGCGAAACTTCTTCCGCCGCAAGCAGATACGACTTGCCGCGCGGGGAAAATTACAAGGTGCTCTCC
>JAJEGO010000021.1 GCA_022819805.1 Candidatus Dadabacteria bacterium | reverse complement strand
AAAGAACATGAAAACAAGGGGAAGAAGGAATAAGAACATGACTGTTCACCGGACAGAAGCGGCACGGATACTCGCGGGCTTACTGCTTGCCTGTCTTATGGCGGTTGTCCCGCCGCCTTCGGCGATGGCGGCACCCGGCGTGAGCGCCGAAAAAATTGTCTTCGGACAGAGCGCCTGTTTCTCGGGACACAACAAACTGCTTGGGATACGCTACCGTCAGGGCATTCTGGCGGCGTTTGCGGAGCGCAACAGACTCGGGGGAGTAAACGGCAGAATGCTGGAACTGGCTTCTCATGACGACGGATATGAACCGAAAAAAGCTATGGATAACGCGAAGAGGTTTGTTTCGAAAAACGATGTTCTGGCCGTTATCGGCGGTGTGGGAACCCCGACGGCAAGACAGATAGCACCCGTGTTGCTGAGTGCTGGGATACCTTTCGTCGGGCATGTCACTGGGGCCAGCTTTCTGCATGACTCGAAAAAATTTCCTAATGTTCTCAATCTCAGGGCAAGCTACATACAGGAAATCGAAGTGCTGGTTGATCACATAGTCCGCGTTGAGGGCAAGAGACGTTTTGGCATCATCTATCAGGAGGATGTATTTGGACGTTCCGTGTTAAGGGACTACGAAAGGGTGCTCAAAGAGAATCATGATATTCCCATCCTGGCGAAAACAACTTTTTCACGTAACACGCACGCAGTTTACGCCAGTTTTTTCCCAATGATGAAAGCCGACCTCGACTCCATACTGTTAGTCGGAACCAACGAGACCAACTACAAAATCATCAACCTTGCCCGTGATCTGGGACATGGGAATATCTTCATGGCCAACCTGTCCTTTGCTCTGCCGTACGAACTCGAGAAAATGATCAACAAACCAAAAGAAAGGGTTCTGGTTACGGAGGTGGTTCCCAGCGCCGAGGACACCAGCCGTTTAATCGTTCAGAATTACAGACGCGCGCTCAGAGCAGATGCGGAACTACACGAAAACAGAGATCCTATCGTCTTTGAGACGGTATCTCTTGAGGGTTATATTCTTGGTCGCTTCGTAATATCCCTGCTCGAACGCATGGGAGACGACCTTACGCGGGAGAACTTCATGAAGCAGGCGCTTTCCGGCCCAATCGCCATTGACGACTGGCTGATTGAATTCGAGCCTGGGTCAAACAGCGGGTCCAGCTATGTCAGACTTGTAAACTTCCGCGGTCAGGATTCCAAGACACAGAGAGGAGAGCCTTGAAGAAACTAGATGATTTTTCCACGGAAGAAGTCGGCGAAGAGTGGTTAAGAGAATTGTACAAGGTCGTGGCGCGACGACGTTACGTAATGTACAGGATGATTATGGAGTCGACTCGCATGCTGCTGTTCGGCAACGCAGGTGGCGCCGCTCTCATTATCGGATTCATGGCGTCATCTACCTTCGGGGAAGAAAACCTGGTCTTCCACTGGCTTAACTTGGTGATTCTGGCGCTGTTTGGCGTCGGGGTACTGACTTCCGCGGTCACCACCTTTCTGGTTACCCTGGTCTCGGTGAAAGAGGCGCATGGAGCCGAAGAAGGATTGAAAAAATTTGTTGATGGCGATATCAACCGCGATCAAGCCATGTTCGTGGTTGATGGCAGGATCTTCTATTTCGCAGACCTGGCCACCGTGGCCGGCACCATAAGCACCCTGAGCTTCATCCTCGGCGGACTGTTCAGCATAGTCCTGCTGGTACGGTTTTTCTAGTGCCTGTACCCAGAAAAAAACGTTTTTGCGGCATCCGCCGGAATATTTCCTGATCATACGGGAGCAACCTTGTCAGGGCACTTTCGTGGACCGTAATCCGAAGAATCCCCGCTGTCCTTTTTGTTCAGATTCGCGCGCACTATCTGCTGTTTTTAACGGCATTGTCAAACTCAAGCAAAGAAAAATGGTTGAGAGAAAGTACTGCAAACCCCGACATAAGACAGTCCGCAAGCAGGCGTTCAATCAAGATAAATTTCCGAGAACGGGTCAATTTAATTTACTTCCCGCACAAAACAACGGGTTGTTGACAGAAAAAGCAGAATAATTATATTACTTGGACTTTTGAGGTCGCTTAATGCCCCCTAAAAACTTCATATTCACCTCGGAATCCGTAACGGAAGGCCATCCGGACAAGATTGCGGATCAGATATCAGACGCCATACTCGATGCCATGATCGAGCAGGATCCCCGCAGCAGGGTCGCATGCGAAACGCTGATCACTACGGGCCTTGTGGTTATCTCCGCCGAGATAACGACAAAAAGCCAGGTCGACATACGGCAGGTGGCAAGAGACACGATAAGAGAGATCGGCTATACGGACAGCGCCATGGGATTTGACGCGGATACCTGTTCGGTCCTCCTCACGATCGACAAGCAGTCCGCGGACATAGCGCTCGGAGTCGACAAGAAAGGAGCCGGGGACCAGGGGCTCATGTTCGGTTACGCGTGCGATGAGACCGAAGAACTCATGCCCTCCCCCATACTCTACGCCCACAAGCTTGTCAGACGTCTCTCCGAGGCAAGAAAAGACGGCACGCTGCCGTTTTTAAGGCCGGACGGAAAAAGCCAGGTCACCTTCATATATGAGGACGGGGTGCCGGTCGGAGTGGACGCGGTGGTGATATCATCCCAGCACTCTGAAGACGTCTCGCGCGAGGACCTAATCGGGGGAATCAGGGAAGAAGTAATAAACCACTGCATGGGACCGCTTGTTTCGAAAAACACGAAAATTCATATAAATCCCACCGGGAACTTCGTAATCGGGGGCCCCATGGGAGACACCGGGCTTACCGGGAGAAAAATCATAGTCGACACCTACGGCGGGTGGTCAAGACACGGCGGCGGGGCATTCTCGGGGAAAGACCCCTCAAAAGTCGACAGAAGCGCTACCTACATGGCGAGGTACGTGGCGAAAAACATAGTCGCGGCCTCCCTGGCCTCGCGCTGCGAAGTGCAGCTTGCCTACGCCATAGGAGTCGCGGAACCGGTTTCGGTGATGATCGACACGTTCGGAACGGCCGCCGTGGCGGAAGAGAAGATATCAGAAGCCGTAAGGGAAGTTTTCGATCTTACTCCCGAGGGGATAATTTCGTGCCTCGGGCTAAGAAAACCCATCTACAGGAAGACAGCCTCTTACGGGCATTTCGGGAGAAACGAGGAAACTTTCTCCTGGGAGAGAACAGACAGAACCGCGGAACTTAAAAAAGCTCTTGAGAATGCCTGAGCGCGCGGAGCCGCGGACCGCAAAGAAACGACGGAGGAAGAAATGGATTACGACGTAAAAGACTTAAAGCTTGCCCGCGAGGGAAAACTCAGAAGCGAATGGGCCGCGCAGGAAATGCCCGTTCTAAAGCAGATAGAGCAAAGATTCAAAAAGGAAAAGCCGCTTAAGGGAGTAAGGGTCGCCGCGTGTCTTCACGTCACGACGGAGACGGGAAACCTCATGACCACGCTTAAGGCCGGGGGAGCAAAGCCCTACCTCTGCGCTTCAAACCCGCTCAGCACGCAGGACGACGTCGCGGCACACCTCGTAAAAAACCACAAGATCTCCGTTTTCGCGATCAAGGGAGAGAACACCAAAACCTATTACAAGCACATAAACGCGGTGCTGGCCGCCCGCCCTCACGTAACAATGGATGACGGGGCGGACCTAGTATCAACACTCCACAAAGACGGCGAAGACCTGATGGACGACGTGGTCGGCGGAACCGAGGAGACGACAACCGGCGTGATAAGGCTAAAGAGCATGGCGGATGACGGGGTCCTCAGGTACCCGATAATCGCCGTTAACAACGCGGACACAAAGCACCTTTTCGATAACCGCTACGGTACCGGCCAGAGCACCCTTGACGGGATTATACGGGCCACCAACAGGCTCGTGTCCGGAACGACCTTCGTGGTCGCCGGATACGGATGGTGCGGAAAAGGGCTCTCCATGAGAGCCAGGGGACTCGGGGCGAACGTTATCGTGACCGAGGTCGAGCCGCTTGCGGGACTCGAGGCCACCATGGACGGATTCAGGGTAATGACCATGGAGAAGGCGGCCCCGCTCGGAGACTTCTTCTGCACGGTTACGGGCAACATACACGTCATAAGGAAAAAGCACTTTGAGAAGATGAAAGACGGGGCGATCGTGGCCAATTCCGGACATTTCAACGTGGAACTCGATCTTGACGCCCTTGGCGAGATAACGACCTCAAAAAGAGTCATAAGGGAGTACGTTGAGGAATACACGCTTAAGAACGGAAGAAGGATAAACGTTCTAGGCGGAGGGAGGCTCATAAACCTCGCCGCCGCAGAAGGACATCCTTCAAGCGTAATGGACATGAGCTTCGCCAACCAGGCGCTTTGCTGCGAGCACATAGTGAAAAACGCGCAGTCGCTTGAAAACGATGTTCACGACGTCCCTGAAAAAATAGACCGCATGATATCCAGGATAAAGCTCAGGACCCTGGGAGTCACGATAGACACCCTGACCGCGGAACAGAAAAAATACCTAAGCTCCTGGCAGGTTGGAACATAAGACTAAATGGATGAACATCTCGATTCGTTCCTTGTATACCTCACGATGAACAGGGGCCTTTCGAAAAACACCATTGAATCCTATTCAAGGGACGTATCGTCCCTTCTGGCCTTTCTTGAGAAAAGGGGCGTATCGGACCCCGCAGCGGTAAACGAAGGTGACATAGCAGCCTTTTTCGATCACCTGAGGAAAAAAAAGCTCTCCCCGAGAAGCGTGGCGAGAAACATAGTCTCCCTTAAGCAGTTCTTCAGGTTCCTGCTCACGGAAAACGTGATAACCGAGGATCCGCTTAGAAACACTGTCTCTCCCAAGCCCGCAAAAACCCTCCCCCACACCCTCTCTCTTGACGAAGTCGAGAGGCTTCTCGCGGAACCCGAAGAGGGCAAATCAGACGAGGCGCTTCGGGACCGCGCGATGCTGGAGGTCCTCTACGCTACCGGGGTAAGGGTGTCGGAGCTTGTGGCCCTCGAACTGAACCGCATCAACCTTGACCACGGCTACATTATCACCCTCGGCAAGGGGAGCAAGGAGAGAATAGTTCCGATAGGCAACGCCGCGATCAGGAAAACAAGGGACTACCTTGCGGACGCAAGACCGAGGCTTCTCCGAGGCAGGGCCTCTGAGTACCTCTTCGTCACATCAAGGACCGGCTCCAAGATGAGCCGCCAGCGTTTCTGGCGCATCATAAAGAACTACGCGCTCTCAGCCGGCATCCACTCCCACATAACCCCTCACGTGCTCCGCCACTCCTTCGCCACCCATCTGCTAGAACGGGGAGCCGACCTGCGGGCGATACAGGCGATGCTCGGCCACTCAGACATATCAACGACCCAGATATACACCTACGTCGAGAAGGAAAGACTGAAACGCATACACGAAAAATCTCACCCGAGGGCATGAACCCGCAGATATGGACTACAGTTTCTTCATAATACTGATCCCCGTAATCCTCTTTTCCCTCACAATACACGAGTACGCCCACGCCCTTGTGGCCTACAGGCTCGGGGACGACACCGCGAAAAGACAGGGAAGGCTGTCGCTTAACCCTCTCGTGCACCTTGACCTCCTCGGAACCCTGCTGCTTTTCATCGTGCATTTCGGGTGGGCAAAGCCCGTTCCCGTGGACCCGAGGAACTTCAGGAACCCGAAAAAGGACATGCTCCTGGTCGCCCTTGCGGGCCCGGTATCGAACATCCTGACGGCCATAGCGGCGGCCGTGATCCTAAAGGCGGTGTTTGAGAACTTCGCGGTCATACCTCTTGGAAGCGGGGTCGACGTGGCCGTGCGGATGCTCGTCTGGTTCATATACATAGGGATAGTGCTCGCCGTTTTCAACATGATCCCGGTTCCGCCGCTTGACGGCTCCCGGGTGCTCTACGGACTGCTGCCCGACAGTCTCGCCTACAGGTACGCAAAATTTGAAACCTACGGAATATTCATTCTTTTCGCCTTTTTCCTCTTCGGAGGGCAATTCCTGGGTTACTTCATACGCGTTCCTGTGGTTATCTTTATAGAGATGTGCAATTTCAGCCCGAGCGAACTTGAGATCGTCGTGCGGTCGATAAATCCGTCGTGATTACCGAGAGAAAAGAAAGAATGGAAGATCCGCAGTCAGCCTACAGCGTACGGCTCGAGATGTTCAGCGGGCCCCTCGACCTGC
Source organism: Candidatus Dadabacteria bacterium (assembly GCA_022819805.1). Classification (GTDB taxonomy): domain Bacteria; phylum Desulfobacterota_D; class UBA1144; order Nemesobacterales; family Nemesobacteraceae; genus Nemesobacter. Next base: position 6,599 of record JAJEGO010000021.1, on the reverse strand, counting down.
TGCTCCACCTCATAAAGAAAAGCGAGGTGGATATCTACGACATACCCATAGCGGAGATAACCGAGCAGTACCTTGAGTACCTGGATTTCCTGAAAACGGTAAACCTGGAGGTCGTCGGAGAGTACATGTCCATGGCGGCTGAACTCGGGTACATAAAATCGCGGATGCTTCTTCCCAGGATAAAGGACGAGGACGAAGAAGAGGAAGAGGATCCGAGGGAGGAGCTTGTAAGGCGGCTGCTTGAGTATGAGAGGTACAGGGACGCGGCGGATGAGCTTGGAGGGATGGAAATCCTGGGAAAAGACGTTTTCCTCGCGGGTTATGACCGCAAGGAGATGTTCGGAGAGCCCACGGAAGAGACGGAATTTGTAAAATTCGACCTCTGGGCCCTGGTAGACACCTTCTCCAGGATATACAGCGACAGGGAGAAAGCGGAAACCGAGGACATATTCCTAAGCTCTCAAACCTACTCGGTTGAAGAGAGAAGAGACCAGATAGTTGAAATAGTGAGAAGAGAAAAAGAGGTGTTCTTCGAGGATCTTTTCGAAGGGGATAAAAACCGGATGAAACTCGTGGTAACCTTTATCTCGATACTTGAACTGCTGAAAGATGGCATTCTCGATGTCTTTCAGCCGAGTTTTGAAGAGCCCATAAAAATAATTCTCCGACAGTAAAATGAACGACAGAAATCCCCTCACAAACATAATAGAATGCTTGATATTCGTATCTAAAACCCCTCTAACAATTCAGGAAATATCGGAATTCCTGAAAGACTTTGAGAAAGAGGAAATAACTGACGCGCTTGGCGAACTCGAGGAGCAGTGGGACGGCATGGGAAGAAGTTTCATCCTGAGCAACATCGCCGGGGGCTACCAGTTCAGAACCCGCCCCGAGTTCTCTGAATACATAGTCGAATTCAACAAGGAAATAAAGAAGTTCAGGCTCTCAAAGGCCGCGCTTGAAGTGCTGGCGATAGTGGCCTACAAGCAGCCCGTCACGAAAATCGAGGTCGAGAAGATAAGGGGGGTGGACTGCTCAAGCAGCGTAAGCATGCTCCTTGAGAGAAGGTTCATTGAGATATCCGGAAGAAAGGACGTTCCGGGAAAGCCCTTTCTCTACAGGACAACCGACCTTTTTCTCGAAACATTCGGCCTCAGGAACCTGAAAGATCTCCCCACGGTAAAGGAAATCGAGAAAATAAAGGAAGATATGGGGGAACCCGGGTGACCCAGACGCCCTACTCCGCCCCGGAAAGGTAGCTTAGCACCTCTTTTTCCTTCTCCCGCATCGCCTCCCTTTCCTTTTTCTTCTTGTGGTCGAACCCCAGCAGGTGCAGGACCGCGTGAACCAGAAGCAGACGCAGTTCCTCTTCAACGGTGATCTCGAGTCTTCTGGAGTGGCGGACGGCAGTTTCGTAGGATATCACTATGTCGCCCAGAAGATCGGGGGTCGCTTCGCTTTTCTGTGGAAAGCAGAGGACATCCGTAGTCGCGTCAATCTGTCTGTACTGCCTGTTAAGCTCCCTCATGTCCCTGTCGCTCACAAGCGAGACGCAGAGCTCGCTTCGGGCGGAGAGATCAAGGTACAGGAGTATTTTCTCAACCAGGCGGATGAGGTTCTCCCTGGCGGGACCATCGACAAACTCCTCCCTGTCCACTACGGATATTTCCATCTTCATCCTTATACGGCGACACCCGTCTCGGCGAGCCGGTAGAAAACAAGAGAAGTGTAGTATGTGCAGGGGAAAACGAATATCAGGCTGTCAAACCTGTCAAGCACCCCACCATGTCCGGGAATCAAGGAGCCGGAATCCTTCACTCCCGCCCCTCTTTTTATGGTGGATTCGAAAAGATCTCCCGCAACCGCGGCCACAACTATTATCACGGCGTAGATAACCACCCAGGACGCGGGAAGAGGATTGCCGAATATCATGTTCACCACGAAGGCGCTTACTACGGAAACCACGAATCCCCCGATGAGTCCCACGACGGTCTTGCCCGAGCTTATATGACTGGCCAGCTTCTTTTTCCCGAAAGCTTTTCCGAAGGAATACGCCCCGGCGTCGTTAAGAAAAGTGCAGGAAACGGCAAGCACCACAAGGAAAAAGCCGATGTCCTCAGGGCCCCCGTTCAGGAAACCGTAACTGCCCGTGTTTGTGTCGCCCGATATGTTTCTAAGCAGCACCCCGTGGGCCAGCATCCAGCCGAAATATATAAGCGGCAGAAGGGTCATGCCCAGGTCCTGAAGGCAGTCGCTGAAGTCCTTTTTGCGGAATTCAAGTATTATTGAGAGAAATACCAGGAAGGTGAAGAAAAGGCTCATGAGTATGAAGTCGAAAAACGCGCTTATGATCAGAAGCAGGGAAATGGCCGTGATATAGATCTTTCTCGTCTTCCGTATATCGGGACCCGCAAGCGCGAAGAACTCAAGAGAGCACAATGCCCCGATCAGACAGATCAAGGCTAGATAATAGACTCCCCCATAGTAGAATATAAGGAGAAGTATCGGTACGGCCACCACGGCCGTAATGATTCTCGTGATCAGGTTTCTGGTTTCCTCCATGCTGCGTCACCCTTGCGTTAGACCGCATAAAAATTAAACGATAGGAGAATCAATGCAAATAACGCCACTTTACTCAGATACCCGCCGCCCGATGAAAATTCTCGTGCTCGCCTCGGGCAGAGGGACGAATTTCGAGAAAATACACTCAAGGCAGAGAGAACTTGAACAAAGCGGCGGGGGAAACTACGGAGCCGTGGAACACGTCTTTTCAAACAGCCCCGAGGCTGCAGTTTTAGCAAAGGCGGAAGCGCTCGGAATCAGCACCTCCTCCATAAGCTCGGAGAAGTTCTTCACCGACCTGGGAAAACGTCCTTCAGACGAGGATGGACGGGCGCTTTACGACTCGGCCGTCATTTCCCATATCGAGGAGCTTTTTGAGCCCGATCTTCTGGTACTGGCGGGCTACAGGAGAAGGCTCGGCCGCCTGTTTACCGAGAGATTCCCGAACAGGATCCTAAACCTCTACCCCGGAGACACGACCAGGGACTATCTCGTAAGAGGCAAGGTCGCGTGCGTCCAGGCGTTAGAAAACGGGGAAAAAGCCATAAGATGCACCGTCTATCTTGAAAACGACCCTGAAACAAGGTTCGGAACCGTGATCGCCCAGTCAGCCGACATATCGCTTGAGGGATTTGGTATAGAGGACGTAGCGGCGATGGAGGAGAAAATCAGGGAACAGGGTGAATGGAAGCTGTTTCCCTTCGCGGTCCATGACCTGATCGCAAACGCAAGGGTAGCTATCGATGGGAAAAATAATATCTATGTCGACGGTCGGAAAGTCGGGGAGACCGGTTTTTCTCTTTCACCCTAACCTTCGTCCCTTAGTCTCTTAAGAAGCTCAACGTCCTTTGCCACCTCGGGAGGAGGCATTTCCACTATCATGTCGAGATTATCGAAAAACGGGTTCTCGATCATGGCCCTGAAGCAGTCGATTCCTATCTCCCCCTGCCCGGGATGCTCGTGGCGGTCCTTGTTAGAATTGAACCCGGCCTTGGAATCGTTCGCGTGGACAAGCTTCACCGTCCCGGGAGCAAATACGGTGTCGATGCACTCCACAAGCTCCTCCACACCCTCCCGGGTCCTTATGTCGTATCCTGAGGCAAACATGTGGGCCGTGTCTATACAGACCCCCAGATCTTCATGTGCCGTGCGTTCCAGTATCAGGGAAATCTCCTCGAAGCTAACCCCTATCGTATGCCCCTGGCCCGCCGTGTTCTCAAGCAGAAGCCGCGTTTCGCCGCTGTAATCCCGAAGAACCCTCGAGAGGGAATCGACCACGTTGCTTATCGCAACCTCTCTTTCCATTTCCTTGGCGCTTCCTATATGGGTCATCATGTACTTCACCCCCAAGGCGCTTGACCTCTCGAGCTCCTCTCTTACCAGATCCACGCTTTTTCCCCTGAGATCCTCTTTCCCCGAAGCCAGGTTTATGAAATAAGGGGTATGAACGTAGTAATCGCCTATAGAGACCTCCACGCAGTTGCGAGAAAAGGCCTCAAGCAGGGGTTCATCAAGCTCAGGAGGCCTGCCGCCCCTTGGGGAGCGGGTAAACATCTGAAAGCATTCGCACCCAAGCTCTCTGGCTCTCAGCGGAGCGTTCTCGATCCCGCCGGCTATTGAAACATGTGCTCCGAATTTCATCCTGGTTACCCCTCGTTTGACAAATTCACCCCGTAAATATAACTTGAATGCAGGTTTATAAGGAGTGGTGGATTGACCCCGACAAAAGCTTTTGTTACCAAGGGCGTAGGCAAACATAAAGAAAGACTCTCAAGCTTTGAGCTTGCCTTGAGGAATGCGCGGATCGCGGAGTTCAACCTAGTCAAGGTCTCAAGCATATTCCCCCCAGGCTGCCAGCTCGTAAGCAGAAAGCAGGGACTCACAAAGCTCTCCCCGGGACAGATAGCGTTTGTGGTAATGAGTGAGAATTCCACAAACGAGCCCAGCAGGCTCATCGCCGCGTCAACCGGCCTCGCGATCCCGAAGGACAAGACACTCTACGGATATATTTCGGAGCATCACAGCTACGGACAGAAAGAGACCCTCGCAGGGGAATACGCAGAGGATCTCGCTGCCTACATGCTAGCCACTACGCTTAACGCTCCCTTTGATCCCGATAAAAGTTACGATGAGCAGAAGGACATATGGGAGATAAGCGGGCACAAGGTGAAAAGCAGAAACATAACGCAGACCGCCGTGGGAGATAAAAATGGACTCTGGACGACGGTTCTCACTGCGGTGGTTTTCTGTGAGTATCAGGCAAAAGCGCTCGGCTAGACTTCATTCCCATAAGAGGTAGGATCTTCACCCCTGCTTCTCAACAGGAAAAGAAAGTAATGGCTCGAAAAGGTCACCACCCATATGCAACGATAGAGACCAATTTAAAAAGATCCCAACTGAACCCATTGGCCACTCTGATAACTCACCCGAAGCTAGATCAATGCATGCGGTACTTCCAAAGCCTCTAGGATCGAAAGGACTCGCAAGCAAAAGGCACTGCTCACCCTTCACAACAAGAGAGCCACTATACTCGTAAGAGCAATTCGTACCCAACTTTACATTCTCGATTTTCTGATTGATCTCAATACGCCAGTTCTTCCCATAGCATAAAACACATTCTCTCATGTCACTTGCTAAGTTTATATAAAATGGTGGTTGTTGAGCGGGTCCAATAGATGGCTGAGATGGGAGATCAGACAAAAGCACTGCCAACCAAGACTCGTTTTCTTGGTGCTTGGCGATGAAAGCCCAAGAGTTGCCACCCCAACCTAATCGGACAAGATCACCGGGTTGGCACTGTTCAATTGGTTTGTATTCCATCTTGGGATATAAACCCACAGCAAGATCTCTATATGTTGTGTCTGAGGTTTTCATACTCCCAATATATTCCTAAAAAAGAAGATGTCAAGGGGAGAAGCGATTTTGTGACACTATGTGAAACTGAATGGACCCAAGCCAGTTAAATCTACCTTTAATGCTTTCTTGAGTACAACGGTTTCCTAGAAAATACCCCGCCTGTGTTGTATGATATTGGTACCGGAGGGACCAAATGGGATCAGCGGAGTGGTTTAACACATTTTGCTCAAACATCCAGATCCGAGATGGCGGAACAATATCGAGCCGCTACAAGACTATCACGCGTCGACTCAACTCGGATTTTTGGAATACTAACTCCGAAACATCGCACAGTCTCTACGTGGGATCCTACGGTCGCAATACGGCCATTGCAGGTTTCAGCGATTTGGACATGGTATTCCAATTACCTTCTCCCCTTTACCATCAATATGACAATCACATCGGCAACGGTCAGTCAGCGTTGCTCCAAGAAGTTCGCAACTCGATACGAAATACATACCCCCACTCGAGAATTGGTGGTGACGGCCAAGTTGTTGCTACCAGTTTTCAGGACGGAATCACATTCGAGGTCGTACCTGCATTCCGTAAAAGAGATGGAAGCTATACATATCCCGACTCTAATAGCGGTGGTTCTTGGAAAACTACAAATCCAAAGCCTGAGATTGAAGCCATTCGGACAAGAAACACTGCTTGTAACGGTAATCTAATACCACTTAGCCGAATGATGCGTGCATGGAAAAGAAAGTGGAAAGTTCCAATTGGGGGGTTGCTCATTGATACACTAGCATATCAATTCATCATTGGCTGGAGGCATAGAGATAAATCCTACCTTTACTATGACCAGATGTGCAGAGATTTCTTCAGATTCATGAAAAATCAGGACAAACACCAAGCTTACTGGAGAGCTCCTGGGAGCGGTCAGTATGTCTATGGGAAAGGTTTATTCCAGTGGAAAGCCACTAGATGCTATAATATCTCCTTGAGGCTATAAAACATCAATCCGCCAGCCCTAAGCGTGAATGGTCGGCCAAGCAGAAATGGAGGGAAATCTTTGGAACCTCATTCCCAAACTAACGATGTGCCTGACTCTCAGGCTATTCTCGAAGGTCAGTTACGTGAGTGCTTTGGACGTGTCGTATACTCCCACAAGACCCATGAGAAATGCGCCGATATACTGCTAT
>JAJEGO010000045.1 GCA_022819805.1 Candidatus Dadabacteria bacterium | reverse complement strand
GCGGTTTGGGGACAATGCTCTTCTCCGCTCGGGCTACGCCCTCGCTGCGAAGAGCATTGTCCCTTGTCCATCCCTGTGCTAAACTCCCACTGAAAGAAGATTATCTGAGTTAATTGTGCACTTCAGACTTCAATCGGTGCCTCATTATATATTAACCGTGGTGAGTATTCCATTGAATGACTCCGAAACTTCGCCAAGTGTTGTTTTCATAGGTATCGGCGCCAACATCGGCCCCGTGCGCGAGAACTTCGTCCGTGCCCTGAGAAGTATCGAAAAATGTGCGCATGTGGTGACTCTGTCCTCTCTTTACGAGTCGGACCCCGTGGGGCCGCAGGACCAGCCGAGATTCACAAACGCCGTGGTCAAGGTGGAAACGGAACTTTCCCCTTTTGAGCTTCTCGATCACCTCAAGGCAATCGAGAGGGAGATCGGGAGAAAAAAAACGAAGAAGTGGGGACCCAGGGTGATCGACCTCGACATAATCTTCTACGGGGATCTGGTAATAAGCACGGATTCCTTGGTGATTCCGCACCCAAGGGCGCACGAAAGGAGGTTTGTCCTGGAACCCCTGCTCGAGATAGAGCCGGCCGCTTGGCATCCCGCGAAGAAAATGGCGGTAAAAGACATCTGTTCCGGGCTAGGGGATTCGCAGGGGATTTCGAAAACCGACGGCCCGGAGGCGCTTCGCTGACCCCGGTTTGGGGCTACATGCCCCCTGCGAATATCTCCGCCGCCTCAAGCGTGTTCCAAAGGAGCATGGTTACGGTCATCGGACCCACCCCGCCGGGAACGGGGGTTATGTAGGAGGCCTTTTCCTTTACGTCCTCAAAGTCAACATCGCCGACGATCTTTCCCTTCTCATTCCTGTTGATTCCGACGTCAACTACTACGGCCCCGTCCTTTATCATCTCTTTTTTTATGAACTGCGGATCCCCTATTGCGACTATCAGTATGTCCGCCATGGTGGTTACGGCCTGCAGATTTTGAGTTTCGATATGGGCTATGGTGACGGTGGCGTCCCTGTTGAGCATCAAGGCCGCCGCGGGTTTTCCAACTATGTTGCTTTTTCCCACGACCACTACGTGCTTGCCTAATATCTCTATGCCGTAGTAATCGAGAATTTTCTCTATTCCGTACGGGGTGCAGGAGATGGCGCTAGGGTTTTCCTGGAACAGTTTTCCGGTGTTCTCGGGATGGAATCCGTCGGCATCTTTGTCGGGGGATATCTTTCTTATCACTCTTGCCGGGTTCATATGGGACGGAAGGGGAAGCTGTACCAGTATGCCGTGAATCTTTTTATCCAGGTTGAGGCGCTCGATCAGCGAAAGAAGCTCCTCTTCTGAGGTTTCCTCCGGAAGATTGTATTCTTCTGAAAGCATTCCGCATCTTCCGCATGCTCTTCTCTTGTTCCTCACGTATATTTCGGACGCGGGATCGTTGCCGACCAGAATGGAAGCAAGACCGGGCACTACGCCCGTGCGGTCTTTAAGCTCCTCGGTCCTTCGGATGATCCATTTTTTAATGTCTTGAGAGACCTTTCTGCCATCCATGATTTTAGACATGTTCAGTTCCCTTTTCTTTTCGAAAGATGGCTGGTTGGAAAACTGTTAGTATAATCGACTCCGGCGGGTTAATCTACATTGGACCGGACTTTCTAGATAGTGTTTGCCGAAGAAGTCCTTACAACGCCCCGGCGGGCAGTCGGCCCGGTCAGCGCTGAACTCTGGGAACCGTTATCAATAACCCAGAACGCTGTAGTCGCCGTTTAGGATCAGACGAATGGAGACGTAAAGTCCCAGCAGAGCGAAAAGCACCCATGGAGAATTTGTCCCCCAGACGTAAATGTACATATCCCCTCGGCTGATCCGGGTTTGCCGATTGGCCGAGAAGATACTGCAATAAACTGAGGTCGTATACGCCCATTGCCAGAACAGCATCACTCCGACGATACCCGCGACGAGGGCAGGCAAAATATCGAAGGTGAAGGCGGCGTAGAGGATCAAAGTCGGGATCGGGGTTACGAAGCCGTTGGCAATATCCACATTGTAGCCGTATGAGCGCCGGTCTGCGTAGGAACCGTCGAACTGGGAATACGTCGCCCAGACATCCGCCCATACCGTCGGCGACAACACCTTCGTCAGCGGAATCTTTGTAGTAAGGAATTCGATAGCTGGTTTTCGGCCCGTTTCCCGCCAGCGCTTGCGCCAATATTCGGTGCGCAGCTCTATATAGTCACGTTTGAGGAACAGGCACACTTCCCAATAGCAGATCACCAGATTAATCGAAAGGAACAGAATCAACAGGGCATGAATAACGTTGAAATCCCCGCGGGTCCAGTAACGCGCGCCAATGCCTGCCAATGTCAGAATCGCGATAACCAGCACAGTGAACACCACCACTGGAATTGCCAGCCGAACCCGGTGTGCCTCGGGTTCGGAATGTGTTCGGTCGGTTCTGTTTTCAGGCATGTGTTCTGATCCTCGCAAAAAGTCCGGCGTTACGGCTCGCTGCACTGCGTCCTTCGGAGCATTCCGCGTTCCGGACGGACACTTTCGATAGGGAAATTATATACAATAAGTCAAAAAAACTTGATTTCCCTGCTGAAATTGTTCATCCAGTGCCGGTTACAGCCCCTTTGCAAATAAAAACTTTGTCGAAACCATCTCGCAAAAAACAGCATTGCTTGAAATCGGCGGTTTCATATCCTTCAGGATCTCCCAAAGGGATTAAGGGGTCCGTGGCCCTTCCCTATCTCCAGGGAATTCTTTATCGCCTCCGTGATAAAGGCTTTCGAATTCTCAAGGGAAACTGAAAGAGACATTCCCTTTGCAAGAAAAGCGCACACGGCGGCCGAAAAAGTGCAGCCGGTTCCGTGGGTGTTCTTCGTTTCGATCCTCTCGCTGACCAGTTCTTCAAACGTTTCCCCGTCGAAAAAAATATCCACCGCGGGATGGTCTTTCGCTAGATGTCCCCCTTTTACAAGAACGCTCCTTGCTCCAAGCGAGTGAATCTTCTCAGCTGCGGTCTTCATGTCGCTTATGTTGCTTATGTTTACAGAGCTTAGTATTTCCGCCTCGGGTATGTTCGGAGTCACTATGAGGGCCCTAGGGAGAATCTCTTTTTTTAGAAGTTCCGTTGAGTTCCTTAAAAGGGCGGTTCCGTCTTTTGAACGCATCACGGGATCAACGACCAGTTTTTCGATTGCGTACTGATCTATTTTTTCAGCTACTGTCTCGATGATTTTTTCGTTGGAAAGCATTCCGAGCTTAGCGGCGTCGCAGCCTATATCACTCATCACGGCGTCAAACTGCAGCCCCACGAGCTGTTCGGGAAGGTCATGGATTGCGCTTACCTCCAAGGTGTTCTGGGCGGTAACGGAGGTGATCACGGAAACTCCGTATACTCCCAGGGCGGTAAAAGTCTTGAGGTCGGCCTGGATTCCCGCCCCTCCGCTTGAATCGGATCCGGCTACGGTAAGCGCTCTTGGGATTTTTTCCGGCACGTAAGGATTCTACAAATTCACCTGTTTTTTTACAAACCCAAACAAGGGCTTCTCCGCCGCGGGGTTTTGCGGGAATTGAAAACTGTTTTTAGTTGTATATAATTTCCCTTCACGCTAAACGATCGTTTAAGGAGAGAGAGTCATGAGCGAAGATATTTTCAGACAGGATTTGTTTACAACGGATGATGAGGGCAGAGTGAGGTTGATCGCGGGTTACTGCAAGGAATCCGATAACTGGACCTTTCCTAGGTACCTAGCAGACCCTGTGAGTTTTACAGACGACGTGGAGGAGAAACTTCTAAGCCCCACAGGTGTTCTGCATTCCTTTACGGTCGTGAGAAGGAGCATGCCGGAATTCAAGGTGCCCTATGTTCTCGCTCTTGTCGATTTTCCAGAAGGCGTAAGAGTCATGGCGCAGGTTGAAACTGAAGATCCCGACTCTCTTGAATTCGGCGAGGAGATGGCCATTACGGTCGGAGTGATAAAGAAGGCGCCAGACGGGACGGATATCAGTTCCTACAAGTTTATCCCGGCAAGGGAGTGCTCCTGATCAGCCGATCTCACTGATCGTTTCCCTAAGCGTTTTCTCCACGGTTTCCCTTATCTCCGCTAGCCTAGGTTCCGTCTGAGCTTCAAAGCGAAGCACGAGGGCTGGCTGTGTGTTAGATGCCCGGAGAAGTCCCCAACCGTCCGGATACTCAACCCTGACTCCATCTATGTCAATCACCTCGTTTTCCTCCCCGAGCTTTTTCTTTACCGTTTCTGTTACCTGAAACTTGATTTCATCAGGACAATCTACTCTTATCTCCGGAGTAGCAAATGTCTTCGGCAACCCGACCAGCAGTTCCGAGGCTCTTTTTCCCGTTTTCGAGAGGATTTCAAGAAACCGAAGCCCCGCGTAAAGAGCGTCGTCGTATCCGAAAAACCTGTTTTTAAAGAAGATGTGACCGCTCATCTCTCCTCCGAGCTCGGCGCCCTCCTTCTTCATCTTGTCCTTGATAACCGAATGGCCCGTTCTCCACATGATGGGATTTCCGCCGGCTTCCCGGATCTTGGAGAAAAGGGTCCCCGAACATTTAACGTCCCCTATTATGGTGGCTCCAGGGTTTGTTTCGAGAAGATCAAGCGAATAAACAAGAAGAAGCATGTCGCCGCTTATGGAGTTTCCGCGTTCATCGACGATACCTAATCTGTCCGCGTCCCCGTCAAATGCCAAGCCCACGTCAAGACCGTCTTCCACCACCTTTCTCTTTATGTCAGAGAGGTTCTCCTCGACTGTGGGATCCGGGTGGTGGTTCGGAAAATCCCCGTCGGGGTCCATGTAAAGCTCGTGAACTTCGCAGCCGAATCTTCTGAGGATCTCCGGACAAGTCACTCCAGCGGTTCCGTTGCCGCCGTCGGCCGCGACCCTTATACCCGGTTCTATATGGAGGTTCTGCTCAAAAAATTCCAGGTACCGATCAACTATATCTGCTTGTCTTTTTTTCCCTTTCCCAGTTTTGAATTTTCCTTTTTCGACAGATTTTCTTATTTCCTGTATCCCTTCGCCGAAAAGGGAGTTCTGACCGACGCACATTTTAAGCCCGTTGTACTGGGAGGGATTGTGGCTGGCGGTCACCATCACCCCTCCATCAACACCTGAAGTGAAGGTGGAGAAATAAACCATGGGAGTAGTGACCATTCCTATATCTACGACACCCACGCCGGTTGAGGTTATTCCCTCGCAGAGGGCGTCGCGAAATGCCGGTGAGGATTTCCTGCAGTCGTATCCAACGGAAACTTCCACTCCGCCTCCCTCGGCTATCATGGTTCCGTAGGCTTTTCCTATCCTCTCGACCACCTCCTCGGTGATGCTCTCTCCCGCTATGCCCCTTATGTCGTACTCTCTGAATATCGCTTTATCGAGAATCAATCTAACTTGCTCCGTTATTTTTAAGCCATTAATTATAATGTCCCCGGGGATTTATAAAAGGCGCCTTTCTTGACTTTAGTTTTTCGGGTCTTATCATTTCCTTCCATGATTTCTCCCTCCTACGAGCAGTTCCTCGAACACCTCGAACACGGGAATCTTGTGCCCGTGTGGGAGGAGGTTCTGGCCGATTACGACACCCCGGTTTCGGTTTTCAGGAAGATAGACTCCTCGGATTATTCTTTTCTTTTTGAAAGCGTCGAGGGTGGAGACAAGTGGGCGCGCTACAGTTTTCTGGGCACCGAACCCTCGGTGGTGTTTCGCTCCAAGGGTCGGAATGTCGAGATAATTCGCTCGGGAGGAGAAGCCGAAACGTTCACGGGCGACCCGATTCTGGCGCTAAGGGACCTGCTTTCATGCTACAGGCCGGTTTCCTCGGAGGAGCTTCCGAGATTCCACGGGGGAGCGGTCGGCTATTTCGGTTACGACATGGTCAGGTTTATAGAGGATATTCCCGACACCTCGCCCGACGAACTCAAGCTCTGGGACTCCATCTACATGGTCATGGATACCGTTTTGGCCTTCGATAACGTAACAAGCAAGATAAAGATCATTTCAAATGCCTATGTGCCCGACGTAGAAAATGCAAAAGAGGAATACGAAAAGTCCTTGGCTAAGATAGCTGAACTTAAAAACAAGCTTAAAAATTCACTCGACGAGTCCTTTACGAACGGTACTTCTCTGGATGTTTCCGAGGAGGAATTCAAGCTTGAGTCCAATTTCGAACCCCCGGAGTTCAAAGAGGCGGTCCTGAGGACCAAGGAATACATAAAATCAGGAGACATAATACAGGCAGTCATATCCCAGAGATGGAAAACGGATCTCAGAGTCGATCCTTTTGATCTCTACAGGGCTCTCAGAATATTAAACCCTTCCCCGTACATGTTTTTCCTGAGGATGGGAGACGAGATACTCACCGGGTCCTCTCCCGAGGTAATGGTGAGAGTTGAGGGAAAAAGAATCGCAAGCCGCCCGATAGCCGGAACGCGTCCCAGAGGGAAGACCGTTTCCGAGGACGAGGGCCTCGCGGCCGAACTTATCGAGGATCCCAAAGAAAGGGCGGAGCACATAATGCTAGTTGACCTCGCAAGAAACGATCTCGGAAGGGTTTCCGACATGGGTTCGGTCAGGGTTGACGAATTCATGATCGTGGAGAGATATTCCCATGTGATGCATATAGTTTCAAACGTTACCGCACTGCTTGCCGACGGGGCCGACGCATTTGACGTCATAAAGGCAACTTTCCCAGCAGGCACCCTTTCCGGGGCGCCAAAGGTAAGGGCAATGGAGATAATCGAGGAGACCGAGCCGGGCATGAGAGGGGCCTACGGAGGCTGCGTTTGCTACTTCAGCTTCTCGGGCAACATGGACAGCTGCATAACCATAAGAACATTCGTTATAAAAGACGGTAAAATCTACATACAGGCGGGGGCTGGCATAGTGGCCGATTCGAACCCCGAAACCGAGTATCAGGAGACGGTTAACAAGGTAAAAGCCTTGGTGAAATCTGTTGAGCTTGCCGAGGACGGACTCTAATGACCGAAGGGAAAAAGAAGATTTTAATGATCGATAATTATGATTCCTTTACCTATAACTTGGTTCATTACCTCGGGGAGCTTGGCCAGCAAATAGAGGTGAGAAGAAACGACTGTCTTGATTTTGATTTCGTTGATGATCTTGACCCCGACATGATTGTAATCTCTCCGGGGCCCTGCACGCCTAAGGAGGCGGGGCTTTCGGTTGACATAATAAAAAGGTACGTCGGTAAAAAACCCATTCTCGGCGTTTGCCTGGGTCACCAGGCTGTCGGCTACGCTTACGGGGCGAACATAGTCCGGGCAGAGAGGCTTTTGCACGGAAAAACCTCCCCGATCATCCACGACGGAAAAACCATCTATAAGGATCTTCCAAATCCCTTCGAAGCTACGAGATACCATTCGCTTTTGGTGGAAGAAGCGTCCCTTCCCTCCGACTTCGAGATTTCCGCCCGGACCGAGGAAGGTGAAATCATGGGGATAAGGCACAAAGAACTTCCTGTGGAGGGCGTTCAGTTCCACCCCGAGTCCATCCTTACAGAGTGCGGGAAGGATATTCTCAGAAACTTTATCGACCACTATGGGTAAAGCCGATAAGGCTTTCCCGTTTTCTCCCTATAACTCGGTATCTTGGAAAATCAGCAAATTCTGAATCTTTCATCCCGTTTTGTGACCTGCTGAAGGGCAATTGTTTCTTTTTTCCTGTTTGAGAAACCCTTTTGACTTATTAACATATTTAGAGCACAGGACCGCGCTTTAACCAGTTTTTCCCGCAATGCGGTTCTTAACCGAAAGAGCGGTTTTACGGTCTGTTTTTACTTGCCCACATTTTAGTGTGAGCCCAAGGTCCCGAAGGAGTTACGTCTGTTAAGCAATGTCTGAGTTAGTTAAACAAAGAGAGGTTTTGAGGGAGAAGAATTCGAATCTGTTTCGAAGGAGGTCAGATGGGTCTTCTGGTTGAAGCTTTCATTTTTCTGCTGGCGACGATTGTCGTTGTCCCCGTTTGCCGTAAGTTCGGATTGAGCAGCGTGATTGGTTACCTGCTGGTTGGGTTGCTGATCGGTCCGAGCGTGTTCGGGCTTGTAGGCAATGCAACAGAGGTTCTGCACTTTGCTGAATTCGGAATCGTTTTGTTGCTGTTTCTCATCGGGCTTGAACTTCGTCCGCATCGTCTCTGGACCATGCGAAGATTCCTCTTCGGGCTTGGCATAACCCAGATACTCATCACTTCGGTCGTCATTGCGGTGCTTTGCTTGATGTTGCTGGGGATGAGTTCGCCCGCGTCAATGTTGATCGGATTTTCGCTTGCTCTTTCAAGCACGGCATTTGTCGTGCAGTGGCTCGGGGAGCACAGGGAGTTCAACAGGCCCCATGGACGTGCGGCTTTCGGCACGCTGCTCATGCAGGATGTCGCCGTTATTCCGGCAATAGCCTTGATAGGCATCTTGTCTTCTGAGCCCGGGGACTCGGTGTCGTTGAATTTACTGCTTCTTGTCGCTGTTGTGGCTGGATTCGTGGTTGCTCGGTTTACGCTTCGCCCCGCCCTGCGTTTTGTTGCCTCCACGGGAATTCATGAACTTTTCACGGCCGCTGCGCTTACGTTCGTGACAGGTGCCGCCTTGGCGATGCACAGCATTGGTTTTTCAATGGGGCTTGGGGCTTTCATAGCGGGTGTGATGGTTGCCGATTCTGAGTATCGCCACCAGCTTGAAGCGGACGTGATGCCCTTTAAGGGGCTGCTTGTGGGTCTTTTCTTCATTGCGGTCGGCATGTCGGCCAACCTGGGCTTGCTGATCAGCAAACCGCTTTTGATAGTCGGGCTGACCGCGGTTCTCATGGTCGTAAAGTCGCTCATTATATACCCGCTTGCCAGACTGCAGGGTCTTGAGCACGATGAAGCGGTACGGACGGGGCTTGTGCTTTCCCAAGGCGGGGAGTTTGCATTTATTCTGTTTACCGTGGGCGTTTCGGCGCAGCTAGTAGATCAATTCGTCGTCGATATTGCCGTTTTGGTGGTAACGTTGTCGATGGCTGCAACACCTTTTCTCGTTGCGCTCGGTTCCCGGTTCGGTGCCGACAAAGACAGTGCGCCCGCGCCGGTAGAGGAAACCCATGGATCGCAAAACTCCGTTATCATCGTAGGTTTTGGTCCGTTCGGACAGACCGTAGCCCGAATACTGACCATACTTGAAATTCCGTTCACGGTGATTGAACTCGATCCCAAGAGGGTTGACTTCGTTCGTCAGTTTGCAAGTGAAACATACTATGGCAACGCATCAAGCCTGCGGGTTCTGTTGTCCGCTCATATTGACCGGGCTCCCGCGATCGTCGTGGCCATCGACGATGTCGAATCGTCTCTGAAAATAGTCAGCCAGGTATCTAATGCCTTTCCAAACCTTAAAATTATGGCGCGTGCTAGGAATCGTTTTCACGAAATAAAGCTCCGAGAATTGGGAGTGACCTCCGTGATTCGCGAAACTCTGCTTTCAAGCCTTGCTCTTTCAACCCAGTTGCTTGAGCATCTGGGGTTACCACCAGCCGATGCTGCGGGGATAATTCAGGCGTTTCAGGAGCATGATGCCCAAGCTCTGGATAGTCAAATGGCTGTTTACCACGATAAAACCGGGTTTCCTGAAGAAGTGTTTGATCCTACGCAGGAACTAAAGGAACTGTTCAAGGAAGACAAAAAAACCAGTCTCCGTACTGAAAAGAAAACATGACAAGCCTTTTTCCTGAACCCGGTCATGCTGGCCGGCCCAGGCTATTTTAATTGAGGAGTTAGTGTGTGGCACTAGGGCCTTTTGTACAATCTGAAATCAGCACTTTCAAATTGCACAAAATGTGAGGAGAAGTTTTTTGTCAGCTTGGAGCAGGCCCGCAACAGTCCAGCAGAACACCAGTATGGGGACACCATGCCCCAGTCAACTGTTTTTCAGGTAAAATAGGACGCTTAGAATAAACGATGGTGAGGAAAAAAATGAAACTGCCTTTGCGTCCTAGAGATGAAAAATACATAGGAAAGGGGACTCTCCCAAACGGTCCCTTAGACGATACCGACAAGTGGCTTCCGATAACCAGATACCTTGAGGCGGGTGCGGAATCATATCCCGAAAAAACGATGTTCAGCCTTGGGGATTCAGACGGTAACGTAGCTGAAAGCTACAGCTACGGGGAAACCAACGCCTGGGCAAACAGGGTTGCAAACGGCCTCGTCGAGGAATTCGGCATAAAAAAGGGGGACAAGGTCGGCATGTACATGCTCAACTGCTCCGAATACGTCATATCGATCATTGCAGCGCACAAGTCAGGTGCCGTCCAGGTCCCGATAAACAAGGATGAAAAAGGCGATAGGCTGGCTTACGTAATAAACTACTCGGAGATGCGGGTGCTCGCGGTTGATAACCAGAGCCTTCCTTACATAAGCGAAATAGCGGACAAACTTGAGAACCTTGAGGCGGTTTTCCTCGTCTCAGAAGATGCTCCGGCGGACATAGGGGGCATAAAAGCACTTCCTTTCTCCACTTTTGATCAGTATTCATCGGAGAACCCCGGAGTTGACGTGACAATCGCCGACAAGGAAAGATGCATGTTCACCTCCGGCACCACGGGGATGCCCAAGGGGGTTATCCGCGACCACGGAGGAGTCATAATGACTGTCCGCTCCTTCATACAGCAGCAGGGACTGAGAAGCGAGGATGTTTTGATGACGGTTCTTTCCCTGGGACACGCAAACGCCCAGGTTATGTGCCTTTTCGTTTCGGTAGCCGTTGGTGGATCTGCCGTTTTCTTCCCTAGGTTTTCGGCTTCCAATTTCTGGAAGTGGGCGGCTGGCTGCGGCGCGACCGGGGCTAACATGCTGGGGGCGGTGCCCGAGTACATATGGGCTTCTCCGCTGTCGGAGTGGGATTCAAAGCATGGGATAAGGATGATGCTTTCAGGGCCCGCGCCGAAAAAGCTTCGCGAGTTTGAGGAAAGGTTTAACACGAAGATAGTGGAAGGCTACGGATCCACTGAGATGGGAATGCCGCTCTGGAAAGATCCTGAGGACGAGAAACCCGGTTCCTGCGGATTTCCCGTCGAGGGATACCATCTTGAAATAAGGGATCCTCTGAATACAGACGAGATCATAGACAGACCCTGGGATGTGGATAAGAATCCTGCTCCCGCAGAGGAGGAAAAGGGGCTTCTTTTCATAAAGCCTCTGGTTCCGCACACGACCCTCGATGAATATTTCAAGGATGAGAGGAGAACAAAAAACGCCTTCGACGACCAGGGCTTTTTCAATTCGGATGACCTGTTTGCCGTTGGGACCGACGGGAGATACTACTTCATGGGCCGCTACAGCAGGATACGCGTGTCGGGAGAGAACGTGGACCCGGTAGCCGTGGCCGATGTCTCGGAGGAACATCCCTCCGTGCGGGAAGCCGTGGCCGTAGGACTGAGACTGCCCGACATATCGGATGATGAGATCAAGCTTAACCTGATACTCAAGGAAGGGGCGGATTTTGATCCCGTGGAGTTCTGCGAATGGATGGCCGAGAAGGTGATGGTGGCCATGGTTCCAAGGTTCATCGAAATCTACGAGGAGTTCCCGCTTACCTCTACTCAGAAGATCGCGGTTTCAGAGCTTAAGAACATATCCGATTCCACTTGGGACAGGCACGAAAGCGGGCTCAAGCTCAGGTCAAGAAAGTGAGCCCGAGATAAAGTACAGAAACGCCGCGTAAACGATAAGCAGAAGAGCGCCTTTCTTCTTTCCGATCCTGTTTTGAGCAATCCAAGTTTTTCCGATTAATAACGCGAAAATAACGGCAAGCAGGAGGAGGAACGTGAATTCGGATGTGTTTCCGAACATGTCCCGGTTTACATTTACGGGCCGGATAACCGCCACGAGGCCCAGAAACCCGAGGTTAAAGAAATTGCTGCCTATTATATTGCCGACGACTATGTTTTGTTCCTTTCTCCATGCCGCCACGAGAGAAGTGCCGAGTTCCGGGAGTGAAGTCCCGATGGCAACAGCCGTTAGCCCTATGAACAGTTCGCTTACTCCAAGCTGCGTGGCTATCTTTATTGCGCTGTTAACAAGAAAATGCGCGCTTCCCGCCAGAAGCACGGAACCCAAGACCACATAAAAAAGAAGTTTCCATCCGCCCTCGCCTTGTGGCACAGAAGAACTCTCGTCTTTTTCTTCCATTGATTTTTTGTAGGGGACGGACAAAAAGACGATGAGCAGCAAAAACAGCAGCATACCTTCGCCTCTTCCGATGGAGAATCCTATGCGGCTAAGACCATAAGCGGCAAGGGTCATAATCACTAAGAAAATGAGCGGAAGCCTCTGCTCCTCCCATGCCTCTTTGGCTATGACTACGGGACTTATAAGGGCTGTCAGGCCGAAAATAAGCCCGATGTTGGCGATATTGCTCCCGACTATGTTTCCGACCGCTATGTTGCTTGAACCCTCTATGACGGCCACTAGGCAGACCACGAATTCGGGCAAGGAGGTTCCGAGTGCCACCACGATGAATCCCGCGAAAAAAGCACCCATGCCGGTGAATTTCGCAAGTCCCGATGCACCCTTAACGAGAAAGTCGGCCCCTTTCCAGAGAACAAACAAACTTGCGATAAAAATCAGGAGATTAAAGATTTCCATATGCTCAGAAGCGGAATTCAGGCCTTATACGGAAGGCCAAGGGCTTTTTCAGGAACCGGAAAAAACAGGGTTTGCAATGAGACACCGATTAACCTATAATAGTCCGGGTGTTTTTTTCATTTCCAAATCCTATAAGACTGTTCAGGAGGTTACAGTAAATGCAATTATTATTCAAACCGCGCGAAGCTACGTATCTGGGAAGTGGAGAGCTTCCTTTCGGCAGATTTGAGGATACTTCGCAGTGGGAACCTATAACTACAAATCTTGAAAAAGGTGCCGAAGCGTTTCCGGAAAAGGCGATGTTCAAGGTCGGAGACCGGGACGGAAACATTGTCGAGAGCTACACTTACGCGGAAACCAATGCGTGGGCCAACAGGGTGGCAAACGGTCTTGCCCAAGGGTTCGGAATAAATAAAGGGGACAAGGTCGGCATGTACATGCTCAACTGCTCCGAGCACGTGATATCGATTATCGCGATACACAAGTGCGGCGGGGTGCAGGTTCCGGTAAACAAGGACGAAAAAGGCGAGAGGCTGGCCTACGTAATAAACTACTCGGACATGAGAGCCCTTATTATTGACGAGGGCAGCATTCCTTTTATAGAAGAAATCGGTGACAGCCTTGAGCATCTTGAGGCAATTTTCGTAACGGTTGACAGCCCTCCCGAAAAAATCGGAGGCATAAAAACCCTTCCTTTCTCGGAGTTCGACAAATATGACGATACCAATCCCGGGGTGGACGTTACCACTGCCGACATGGAGAGGTGTATGTTCACGTCTGGAACTACCGGGATGCCAAAGGGGGTTGCTAGGGATCACGGGGGAGTGATCATGACGGTCCGCTCTTATCTGCAGCAGCAGGGAGTGAGGAGCGATGACGTGCTCATGAGCATACTTTCCCTTGGCCACGCGAACGCTCAGGTGATGTGCCTTTTCAGCGCCATGGCGTCCGGTGGGACTGCCGTGTTTTTCCCGAGGTTCTCAGCTTCCAATTTCTGGAAATGGGCGGCCGGGTGCGGCGCAACATGCGTTAACATGCTGGGAGCGGTAGCCGAGTACCTTTGGGCCGCGCCTGAGAGCGAGTGGGACCAGAAGCACAACATAAGGATAATGCTGGGCTCCCCGGCTCCGAGGAACCTGAAGGAGTTCCAGGAGAGGTTCGGAGTCAGGGTAATAGACGGATACGGTTCGACCGAGATGGGCATGGTTCTCTGGAAAGACCCCGAGGATCACCGCCCGGGTTCATCCGGTTTCCCCATGGAGGGATATTACGTTGAGCTCAGAGATCCCGAAGACATCGATAACGTGGTAAGGCCCTTCTGGGACTCTACCGACGATATTACTCCTCCCGACGAGGCCAAGGGGCTTCTTTTCGTAAAGCCTCTTGTTCCGCATACGACCCTGAATGAATATTTCAAGGATGAGAGAAGAACCAGAGAGGCGTTTGACGATGACGGCTTCTTCAATTCGGACGATCTCTTCGCCAGAGGTATTGACGGGAGATACTATTTTGTCGGAAGGTTCAGCCGCATCAGGGTTTCAGGTGAAAATGTGGATCCGGTAGCCGTCGGGGACGAGGCGATGCAGTATCCCGCGATTCAGGAAGCCATTGCAGTCGGTATAAGGCTTCCGAACGTTTCGGATGACGAGATCAAGCTCTGCGTTACGCTCAAGGCGGGCGAGGAATTCGATCCGATCGAGTTCTCCAAGTGGATGGCCGAAAGGGTTATAGTGGCCATGGTGCCCAGGTTCATAGAGGTTTACGAGGATGGATTCCCGGTAACCGCGACCCAGAAGGTCAAGGTCGCCGAAATAAAGGAAATCACCGACAACACCTGGGACAGAAACGAGACGGGCCTCAAGTTCAGCGCCAGAAAGTAGGTTTTCCTTTTATCCGTGGCAGAGCAGTCCGATGAAAGCATTATGGCCTTGGCTATCAAGGAGGCCGAGCGGGCCGCTTCGGAAGGTGAGGTTCCGGTCGGGGCGGTCATAGTTGATGGGGGCGGAACCGTGATTTCGGCCGCCCATAACCTGAGGGAATCAGCCTCGGACGCTACCGCCCACGCCGAAATTCTCGCTATACGCCGCGCGTGCGGAGTTATCGGAAACTGGAGACTTTCCGGCACTTCTATTTACGTCACCCTTGAGCCATGCGCCATGTGCATGGGAGCCATAGTCAACGCAAGAATAGACAGAGTGGTGTTCGGCGCTCCCGATCCCAAGGGTGGGGCGCTCGTAAGCAACTTCGGAATTGGCGTGGGAGAGGAACTAAATCACCGCGTGGAATTCCTGGGTGGAGTCTGCGGTGAGCGGTGCGCACGCATTCTCGAGGATTTTTTCAGGACGCTTCGGGACTCTTGAACTCAGGCCTGAGGGCTAACGACGATTTTTTTCGAATTGCCTTTGCTGGGAACAGTTTCGTATGTTATGTCTTCCTGCTTCTTTAGTTCTATGTAGGCCATTTTCCTCTCATAGGACGAGAGCCGTTCGATCGAGTGGGAGTTTCCGCTCTGTTTTACCTTCTGTACCGTCTCTGCGACTTTTTTCGGCACGTCCGTTTCTTTTTTCTTGCCATCGTGTCCACCGATGTTTATGGCTACCCGCTTGTTTTTCCCTTCATTGCTGTTTTTCGAAGCTATTTTCCCGACTATGTACTCGAGGGACTTTATCACTTCCCCGTTTTTCCCTATGAGGAATTTCTTGTCCTTAACGGGCCATACTTCAAGTATTATCCTGTTCTCGGTCTCCTCGGCTTTTACGCTCTGCGGAGTTGAAAACAAAAAGCCCAGAACGGCTTCAAGAGTTTTTTTCGCCCGAAACGCCTTTTCGCTCAGTCCGCCCGTTTTTATCTCCACCCTGACTATGGCGTTTTTGCTTCCTATTCCCAGAACCCCTTTGGAGTCTTCCCTGATAACTTCGATTTCTACTTCGTCTTTTGAGACTCCGAGCTCTTCACAGGCGTTTACTACGGCTTCGGAAATGGTTTTTCCTTCCTTTTCTATTACGTTGGCCATCGTTATCCTCCTTCTTCCGGAACCTGTCGATTGATGTAAAGCTGCTGACCGATGGAAAGAACGTTGCTCACGGTCCAGTAAAGTATCAGACCGGAGGGCAGGCCCCAGAACATTACGGTAAAAATTATAGGCATAAACTGCATGAGTTTCATCTGCAGTTCCATCGTTTCGCTTCCCGGAGTAGTCATGGGGGTGAGTTTCTGCGAGAGAAACCACGAGACACCCATCAATATGGGCAATATCCGAAATGGAATTCCCAGCACGTCAAACAGGTGTTCGGGCTGGGAAAGGTCATTTACCCAGAGAAACGAGCTGTGTCTTAGATCTATTGAATACAGAAGCGCAAAATAAAGAGCTATGAAAACGGGAAGCTGTATAAGCAGGGGCAGACATCCCCCGAGGCTGCTGAGAGGGTTTATGTTGTTGCTTGTGTAAAGCTTCATCATCTCTGCCTGCTGGGTCGACTTGTCATCCTTGTATTTTTCTTTCAGAGCGTCGATCTCAGGCTTCAGCTTCTTCATCTTGTTCTGCACGGCTTTCATTGATTTCATGCTTTTCACGGTAAGAGGGAAGAATATCACCCTGAGAAAGAGCGTAAGCACTATTATGGAGATTCCGTAGTTACTGAAAAAGTTGTTGACGAACTTAAGGGCTACGACGGCGATCTTGGTAAGTACTCCCGCATAGCCGTAGTCAATGGATTTCTCGAGGTTGTAACCGGCCTCCTTGAGGTCCGGCTCGTTTTTCGGACCGAAATACGATTTCCATCCGACCTTATAGCTTTTTCCCGCGGCCGTTCTTTGCTCCGGGTAGGAAAAACTTGCCCCGGCAAGGCCTTTTTCGTCAAGAGGCTGCAGGTACAGTCCCTGATCTCCTCCTATTTCGGGTAGAAACCCGCTGAAAAAATATTTGTCGCCAAAACCGAACCAGTTTATCTCTCCGTTAAACGTCTTGGTTTCCTTCAAGGGTTTCTTGGTTCGCTTGACCTCGCCCGCTACCATAGAGACAAATTCGTAGAGGCTGTTTGAACCGCTTTCATATACCGTATTCTCCCAGCCGACGTAGACTTTCTGGTTTATCTGCCTCTTCGTTCCGTTAAGGATCTCGAGATTTTCCCTGATGAAGTATTTGCCCGGATAAAAAGAGATGGTTTTACGCACCGTGAGCCCGCCGGGCTTTCTCCAGAACAGGTTAACGTCAAGCCCCTCGGCACCTACGACCAAATCAGTGCTTCCCTTGTAGGAAAACGGAATCAGCTCCGGCATTTTTTCGTTCTTGACTCTCAGTATGGTGTTAAACGACCTTTTCCCTTCATTTATCACTCCCACCGGGACTGAATCTGTCTCGAGCGTCTTTTTGTATTCCGCAAGATTCCAGCCGACCACTTTTCCACCCAAGGTGTCTATCTCGGCTGTGTAGAGATCGGATTTTACTTTTATGATCTTGGAAGCATAGGAAGATTTTACAGGTTCAAATTCCGTAGGGCGCTCCTGAATAGAACCCGTTTCTCCAGAAAGATTCCCCGCGGTGGCGGGCGCCGAGGCGGGTCGGTCTGTTTTTACGGTCTGTTTTTCCTTCGGGGCTTCTGCGAAAAACGCCGAGTAACCGACGATTACGAGTACCGACAATACCAGAAATAAAATGTAGTTTCTCTTGAGATCGCTGTTCATGTGCTGTTTCTTCGGGCTTTATCGAGGATGTGGAGCGCTATCGTGATTTCCGCGAGGCACTTGTAAAGCCGCTCCCGTTTTCCGTGTGTAGTTTTAGCATGTAGAAGGAAATTAAAGAGTAAAAATTCATGGGAGCAATGATACACGATAAGTTTGAATAGTAATAGACCGTTTTTTGTTCCTGAGTTTGCCCGCTTACCGCTTTTTTTTCCTTACGGGGTCATATCCTCCCGCGCTTAGCGGATGGCATCGCGATATCCTCCTAAGGGTCATCCAGGTTCCCCTGAGGGCTCCGTGTTCTCTTAAGGCCTCAATTGAATATGCGGAGCAGCTTGGGTGGAACCTGCAGGTCTGGGGAAGCAGAGGAGAGATAATTCTCTGGTATATCCTTACCAGAAAAACAAAGAACCTGACTGCGAAATTTTCTTTCATTTGATGCGGCCTGCGAGTTTTTTTATCTCCGAGTAAAGCTCCGAGAACTTTTTGTCCGAAACGTCGTTTTTTATCACGAACACAATATCGTTTGAGGAAAAAGAAGGCTTGTTTTGCCTGAAAACCTCCCTAAGCACCCTTTTCATTCTGTTTCTCCTGACGGAACTTGCCGATGCTTTTTTGCCTACGGATACTCCCAGACGGGGGAAACCCAAGGAATTGGGTTTTGTGTAGAGTATGAAGTTTTTCGAGTGGGTTTTAGTGCCTTTTGCGAGTATGTTGCGAAAGTCGCGGGGTGTCTTTATCTTGAATTTTGCGGGAAACGAGTTGTCGGACTCAAACGCTATTTCTTCCATCTCCCAACCGTGAGAACATGCCTTCCCTTTGCAGTTCTTCTCCTCAGTATGCTCCTGCCTCCCCTAGTGCTGAGTCTCGCGCGGAAGCCGTGCGTTCTCAGCCTCTTTTTTACGTGCGGTTGATAAGTCCTTTTCATAGTGGGGGGTCAGAATAACACGTAAGGATTTGAAGGTCAAGAGAAAAGCAGGCCGCTTGGAATCTATGGTATCCGCGCGAAGCCCGGGTTCAAATTGACAATAAACAAGTTGTTGTAAATAATTGATACCCATCAAATTCAAAACGGTTTTTGAGATTCTTCGTCCACTATGATCCTTGAAGGCGTAAAACTTATGGTCATTGGTATGTCCATAGTATATGTTTTCCTGCTTGTCTTGATGCTGAGCGTGATGCTGTCTGCGAAGCTGTTTAAAGACAGCGACGCTCAAGTGTCTTCAGATGCCGGGGCGTCCCCAAGATCCCGGAGGGGCGTTGTTCCGGTCATAGCAGCGGCAGTTGCGGCCTACAGGGCGAAACATGCCGGCGACAATTGATCTTGAAAACCCCAAGGTTTTGTCATGAAGAAAATATTGTTTCAGGATACATCTTTTCGCGACGGATTTCAGTCCGTTTTCGGCGCGAGAGTGCTTACGGAAGACTTTATCCCTGCGGTTGAAGCCGCTAGGGAAGCCGGAATAACCCACTTCGAGGCAGGAGGGGGAGCCAGGTTCCAGAGCCTGTTTCTTTACTGCGGAGAGTCTGCTTTTGACATGATGGACCGCTTCCGCGAGGCGTCGGGGCCGGACGCCAACCTGCAGACGCTTGCAAGGGGGATCAACGTGGTTGCGCTGTCCCAGCAGCCCAAGGACATGATAGATCTCCACGCCAGGATGTTTAAGAAGCACGGCATAACGCACATAAGAAACTTCGACGCCTTAAACGACGTCAGAAACCTCGAGTACTCGGGTCAGTGCATAAAAAACGCGGGCCTGCATCACCAAGCCGTGGTAACGCTCATGGAGCTTCCCCCGGGCTGCGAAGGGGCCCACGACGTGGATTTCTATATAGACAGGCTGAGGAAAATACTCGATTCGGGACTTCCTTACGATTCCATATGTTTCAAGGACGCTTCGGGAACCTCGAACCCCAAGAAAATTTACGAGACCCTGAAAGCCGCGAGAAAGCTCGTCGGAGAAAACGTTATTCTCTGGGTGCACACCCACGAGACGGCTGCTCAGGGAGTCAACCAGTACATGGCCGGCATAAACGGCGGATGCGACGGAATCTGCGTCGCAAGAGCCCCGGTTTCCGGGGGGACGTCGCAGCCCGACCTGATATCAATGTGGAACGCCCTTAAGGGAACGGAATACACCTTGGATGTGGACGTGAACAAGGTTATCGAGGCTAACGCCGTGTTCAAGGAATGCATGTCGGGCTACTATTTCCCGCCCGAAGCCCTTCGAGTCTCCTCGGAGGTTCTTCTTTCTCCGATGCCCGGCGGAGCGCTTACCGCGAACACCATGATGATGAGAGACACGGGCACTCTTGATCTCTATCCCCAAGTGATCGAGGCGATGAGCGAATGCGTTGCCAAGGGGGGATTCGGAACATCGGTTACCCCGGTTTCCCAGTTCTATTTCCAGCAGGCCTACGCGAACGTCACTCAGGGGCCTTGGAAGAAAATTACCGACGGCTACGGAAACATGGTTCTCGGTTACTTCGGACGTACGCCGGTCGAACCCGACCCCGAAGTCGTGGCCATAGCGGAAGAGCAGATGGGCAAGCCCCGCTTTGAAGGTGATCCGCTTGACATACTTGAGCCCGGAATTCCCAAGGCGACCGAGATTCTAGAAAAAGAAGGTCTTGAGACCACAGAAGAAAACATATTCATAGTCGGGGCGCTTCAGACTCAGGGCGGGAACAAGGGCCTTGATTTTCTCAAGGGGAATTTCAGCGTCAACGTAAGAAAAGACATTCCTGAAGAAAAAGTTCCCGAAAGACGCGGTCTTGGTACAAGCGTCGCTTCGAAAGTGTCCGGCACTGGGGAGAACTTCGTAATTACTGTTGACGGGAAAAGCTATAACGTCACTGTAAAGGAAGGAACTTCGGAAGTCGCTTCGGTAACCGAAGCTCCAGCCCCGAAACCATCCTCTGCGATGGATGAAGATTCTCCTGATGTTGTGGCCGTTACGGCGAGCGTGCCCGGCAACATATACAAGGTACTGGTCGGAACGGGGGACAAAGTGAAGGAAAATCAGACGCTGATTATGCTTGAAGCCATGAAGATGGAAACTCCGGTCGCCTCTCCGTGCGACGGGGAAGTGGTGTCGATCGAGGTTGAACAGGGACAGGTAGTAGAGACGGGTCAGCTTATCCTCACCATTCTTCCCTCTTGAGCGCATGAAAAAATTTGTACTCATTTTCGCGGTTCTTGCGTTTTCCCTGGGAATGTTTGCCGGGGCACCCGACTGTCTCGGGGAGACGGTAAGCGACGTGGCGGCTGCCGCGGAGCAAACCGATGAGCTCGCATCTTTTTCCCAGCTTTTGAAAAACGTGGCTACCAGTACCGGCATCTACGGGTTTATTGCGGGCAACGCGTCTTCCTGGGTTAACGGGTTCGGGATGTTCCTGATGATCCTGGTAGGATTCCTTCTTCTCTACCTGGGGATTGCGAAGAAATTCGAACCTCTTCTTCTGGTTACGATAGCTTTCGGGTGCATATTGGCCAACATTCCGCTTGCGGGGATAAACGACCCCGGCGGGGTACTTTACTACGTGTACGACGTCGGTATAAATACCGGTATTTTCCCCCTTCTGATATTCATGGGAGTGGGGGCGCTTACCGATTTCGGCCCGCTTCTGGCCAATCCCAAGACGGTTCTTCTGGGAGGCGCGGCGCAGTTCGGCATTTTCTCGACATTGATCGGCGCGCTCGTGCTTACCCAGTTCGTTCCCGGAATCGATTTTTCCCTAAAAGATGCAGCGTCGATAGGAATAATAGGGTCAGCGGATGGACCAACCTCTATTTACATTTCTTCGCAGCTCTCCCCGAGGTTGCTCGGCGCGGTCTCGGTAGCCGCGTATTCCTACATGGCCCTTGTACCGATAATCCAGCCCCCGATAATGAAAGCTCTTACTTCCTCCGAAGAGAGAAAAATAAGGATGAGCCAGCTTCGTCCGGTGGCGAAAAGAGAAAGAATAATGTTTCCGTTGATTGCTCTTACTCTCTGTCTTCTTTTTCTTCCGTCTGCGGCGCCTCTAATAGGTTTTTTCGCTTTCGGCAACCTGATGAGGGAGTGCGGAGTGGTCGACCGGCTCTCGGATACGACGAGAAACGCGCTTATCAACATCGTTACGATATTTCTCGGCCTCGGAGTCGGGTCACAGCTTCTGGCCACCGAATTTCTTTCCCTTGAGACCCTCGGCATACTTCTTCTGGGGATCGTGGCTTTCTGCATAGGCACGGCCTCCGGGGTGCTGATGGCCAAGCTTATGAATGTTTTCTCAGAAACCAAGATCAACCCTCTAATCGGTTCAGCCGGAGTTTCGGCGGTTCCGATGGCCGCTCGCGTCTCGCAGGATATGGGGGCCAAGGAAGATCCCCAGAACGTGCTTCTCATGCACGCCATGGGTCCGAATGTGGCCGGGGTCGTGGGTTCGGCGGTGGCGGCGGGAATGCTGCTTGCGGTTTTCCAGTAAGTTTCCGATCTGCTACGAAGGATGTTCTTGCGGAGTTTTCTATGAGATTTAAAGGACGGTCTGCGATTATTACAGGAGGGGGAACCGGAATCGGGGAGGCAACTGCGCTTTTGCTGGCCCGAAACGGAGCCAGAGTTCTTGTTGCCGGCAGAAGGGAAGAGAAGCTAAAAGAGGTATGCGGGAAGGAAGAGGGGCTTTCTATAGAGTACAAGGTCTGCGATGTCTCTGTTCAGAGTGACTGCGCGGCCACCGTGGAGACCGCACTTTCCGAGCACGGAAGGATTGATATCCTTTTTAACAACGCGGGCATCATTTTTTCCGGTCCCTCTCACGAAGTCGAAACCGACAGATTCCAGCAGATGTTCGATATAAACGTGAAGGGCGCGTTCATGATGTGCAAATACGCCATTCCTCACATGATTTCCGCGGGCAGGGGGTTTATTGTGAACAATTCTTCTGTTCTCGGGTTAAAGGGGTTTGCGGGACTTTCGACATACTCGGCATCCAAAGGGGCTCTTGTTCAGCTCACAAGAAGTATGGCCCTTGAGTACGCGGACAAGGGGCTTAGAGTAAACGCTGTCTGTCCCGGCGGGGTTTGGACGCCGATGTTCGATTCTTACCTTGAGAGAGCCGAGGACGCCGATGCGGCCCAGGAGTTCATGGAATCACTTCACCCCATGGGGCGGCTTGCCGATCCGTACGAGATAGCCGAAGCGGTTCTGTTCCTCTGCGATGAAAAGGTCATGTTCAACACGGGCTCGATGCTGTCGATTGACGGCGGCATTATAGCTAAATGATCCGTTATTCGAAACCGCTTCGACAGCCAAGCGGTTTTTAAGGCATCCGGCCGGGTGTTACGTCTTCTAACTCCGGAATGCTGAAAATCCGCTTGTCGCGCTTGCCCTCCAAGTCGTAGGTGTAGACTAAGTAGAATCCTTCTTCTATGTCTCCATTTTCATCAAACTTGATTGGTCCTGAGAGCCCTTCGTAATCAATGTCGTCGTTGGCAGAGGTCTCATCAGTAAGGGCTGCGGCGCATTCGGCGTAACTTATGCACTGATTTCCTTTTCTTGTGACATTCGCTATCTCCGAAACGTATTCGGAAGGGTCCGTGCTTCCGGCGCTTAAGGAAGCAAGCGCCACTACAACCACCGCGTCGTACATGTGGGTTGCGAATCGAAGAGAGGGAAACTCATTCCTGTCGAAGCGGGCTTCAAATTCGGGTTTTCTTTCCGGGGGGTTCGGCAACCCGGTTGGACTTACCGCCTTGAAACCGGCAACTACTCCGGGATCAGTTTCGTCCACGTATTCATATAGATTCGCAATCGCAAGTCCGTCGGAGACGTAATACTGAGCTTCAGAGGGAACAACTTGCGAGTCCAGCATGCCTTTTATTATTCTTCCTCCCTCCCTAAAAGCGATCACAACTATGGAGTCTACGTTGCCGATTCCACTTACCGCCTCGACATCGGCAATTGCTGACAGGGCTTTTTCATCCGCATCCGTGTCATCGTAATTGTATGGCTCATACTTTACGACCTCCGCTTCGGTTCGGTTCTGTGAACGCAGGTTTTCGTTTATAAGTTCCGTGAGCTTTTCTCCATAGTTGTCGTCCCGATGGACTATTAGCACCTCCCCTTGCGCTTGGTGTGCAAGGATTTTTGCCTGGAAATTATCTGTGGCGGTCGTTCTGAAGAAAAAAGGGGTTTTCCCCGCCCGGATAAGTTCCTGGTTGTCTTCGGTAAGGGTGACCGAGGTGGCGGAAGGTGAAACCGCAACCAAGCTGTTTTCAACCAGAAAGTCAAAAATTTCAACGGAGCCTGCCGAGGTTCCGGGTCCGATTATCGCCTTGACGCCCATTTCCAGAAGTTCCATGGCTGAGGCAAGAGGCGTGGCGCCGTCTCCGGCGATAAGCTTTACGTTTCCGCCCGCTTTATTAATGTCGTCCCTTGCGAATTCCGCGGCCTTTATTAGGGGGGAAGGAGAATCGCTTGTTCGAAAAAGCGTCCCTATGCAGAAGGCGTCTTCACAGCCGATGTCGGCTTGCTCGTCATTTCCGCCGCCGCACCCCGGGGACAGGAGAAGAGCTGTAAGTGCAAGAGAAATGGTTAAAAACACCGCTGTTAGGATTTTCATGAATAATCGCTGCCTCCTTGCGTATCGGTTTGAAATCGTGTTTCTGGAAACGGAAACCCGAATGGTCAGCACTATAACACACCAATGCCTGCAAAAACAGCCCCGCAACGCCTGAAAATCACGCTGACTCTTTCTCTTGACGGTTTGCGATAACCGATTAGAATAAGGTCAATTGAAAATTATTCTCATTTAGGTATTGCCATGCCAAAAGATTTTGAGTCTTCACAAGAATCATATGCCAAGGAGGTTCTGCGGGAAAAGGGACTTAAGTCCACCGCGCAGCGCCTTGCAGTTGTTCATGTTCTGCACACGAGCGGAAAATCGCTTTCAGTCAGCGAAATACACCAAGAGGTAAAGGATATGCTCGGTGCCACTGGGCTTGCCACCATCTACAGAACGCTTGAGATGTTTGAGGATCTGGGCATCGTGAAGCGCCTTCATTTCCCCGGCGGCGGTTACGGCTATACGTTTTGCCAAGGGAGGCACGTTCACCACATGGTGTGCGTTGACTGCAAGGGGGTTTTCGATTTTCCAGAGTGTCCAGTGGAGAATTTTGATTACTCTTCGGTCGAAAAACAGGGATTTCGCGTGAAGGATCATTTCATACAGCTTTTCGGCCAGTGCGTGAAGTGCGCGGAGGCAGCTTAACAATACGATGAACCCGCTAAGAATTCAGAGGCTCACCGATTACACCTCGATATCCCTTGCGGGTATCTGCGTCGTCCATTGTCTTCTGACGCCGGTGGCGCTCATACTGTTTCCGGTCTTGGGTTCGACATTTATATTTGAAGAGTTTTTCCATGAGTTGCTGCTCTTTCTGGTCATTCCCGCAAGCGTGATAGCCATATTTCTCGGCTGCAGACGCCACAGGGATTTCAACGTGATAATGCTGGGAATCCTGGGACTGGGCTTCCTTCTGGCAGGAGCATTTATGGCTACGGGCTACCAGGAATACGTCTTTACTTTTATCGGCGCTTTTATCATGATTTCCGGACACGTGCGCAATTTCAGGCTTTGCAGGAAATACTGCTGCGATCACTGACCCCTAAAGAAATTTAAAATTTTTTCTTGAAAACAGTTTTTTTTCGTGGATAATAACCATTCACTTTTTCGGGGGTTGCAATGGGAAAGTCGTTAAACAGAGTACTTGTCAAGATGAAGAGCACCGAGAGTCCTTACATCTACTATACGAAGAAAAACAAGATGAATACTCCGGACCGTCTTGAATTGAAAAAGTACGACCCGGTGATAAGAAAGCACGTCGTCTTTAAGGAGACCAAGTAGTCAGAGGAGATCACGATGGCCCGCCGTTGCGCTATAACAGGAAAAAAACCCCTTTTCGGAAACAACGTCTCCCACGCGAACAACCACGTTAAAAGACGCCAGAATCCGAACCTGCACTGGAAAAGAATATACGTTCCCGAGCTAGACAGGCACGTGAGGGTAAGAATCTCCGCCCGGGCGTTAAGAACGATCACCAAAAAAGGCCTCATGCCCTACCTGAGGGACGAGGGCCTTACCTTAAGAGACATAACCCGCTGATCCTCACTGGTTTACCAGATACGAAATAACGAACGGAAGAACCAGAAGGGAAACCGCCGTTCCGGCCACTATTATTGACGCGACCGTCTCGGAGTCCCTGCCGTATTTCTCCGCGAGCACGAAGTTAAAAACCGCCGGAGGCATTGCGCACTCCAAGATAACCACTTTCGCCTCCACTCCCTTCAGACCGAACAGGTTCACGAACAGCGCTCCGAGGATTACGCCGAGAAATATCCTCGCGGAGCCGAAGAAAAAGGAAAGCCAAAGCCTGGAGATCTTCATCTCGGAGAGTTTGTATCCGAGCGAGAAGAGCATTGCGGGTATGGTGATATCCCCGAGAAGGGCTACGGGCCTTTCGATAACTACCGGGATCTGAAAGCCGACCGAGTTTATGATTATTCCGGCTACGGTGGCGTATATCAGGGGAAGCCTGAATATCTCGCGCAGATGATTCTTTCCGGACCCGAGAATCAGAATTCCCACCGTATAGTGAAGCAGCATGGTCGAAACGACACAGAGTATTGCGATGTTGAACCCATACTGTCCGAACGCGAAAAGACAAAGAGGAAGTCCTAGGTTTCCCGTGTTCGCGAAAACCACGGGAGGCACATACACCCTTGAGTCAAGTCTAAGCGCCTTCGCGAGCGCCCCGCCGATTATGATAGTGACGAAAATGACCGCCGATATCGAGAGAAACAGCTTTGCCGTCACGGACGGGTCCATCGTAAAATCGGAGAGGGACGAGATTATGAGGCACGGCGTGGTCACGTAGACCACGAGATCGTTGATTGAGGAGATGTCTATTTTTTTTGTTCTGCTGAAAAGAAAGCCCGCGGCGATTACGAGAAACGCGGGCAGGACAATGTTTGCAAGCTCTGGAATTGAGGAAAGAGTCATGTTCTGTGTTCTTCCGTTAAGAAAAGAAGGTGCGTATTTGGCAAGCCTGTCGCGGGGCTGGGAAAGGTCCTCAGAGTTTTACCACTGAGGCGCCCCAGGTGAAACCGGCTCCGAAAGCCGCGAACAGCACCAGATTTCCTTCTTTTACCTTTCCTTGGCGAACGGCTTCGTCAAGGGCGAGCGGAATGGAGGCCCCGGAAGTGTTTCCGTATTTGTCGAGGTTTGCGAACACTTTTTCCTCTGGGAAATTGAGTCTTTTCCTCACGGCTTCCAGAATCCTGTGGTTTGCCTGGTGCGGGACGAAGAGGTCGATGTCCTCTGGAGAGACATTTGCCTTGGCGATAGCATCTGCGGTTGCCGACTCCATGCTCTTGACTGCGACTTTGAAAACATCGTTTCCCTCCATCTTTATGTACTGCTCCCTGCTCTTAAGTACTTCTTCGTCAATCGGCGTTCTCGACCCTCCCGCCGGGACATAGAGAAGATCCCAGTGAT
Source organism: Candidatus Dadabacteria bacterium (assembly GCA_022819805.1). Taxonomy (GTDB): domain Bacteria; phylum Desulfobacterota_D; class UBA1144; order Nemesobacterales; family Nemesobacteraceae; genus Nemesobacter. The sequence goes on along the minus strand of JAJEGO010000045.1, from coordinate 21,494 downwards.
TTCCGTCCGAATTGAGGATGGATGAGAGAATTCCCGGTTCTTCAGAGGCGGTGAGAACCGCGGCGCCCGCCCCGTCACCGAAAAGTATGCAGGTTGAGCGGTCCTCGAAGTCGGTGACTTTCGAGAGAACATCCACGCCTATCGCGAGGATTTTTTCCGCGCCGCCCGACTTTATTATTCCCTCGGCAACGTGGAGAGTGTAGAGAAATCCGGAACAGCCGGCCATGAGATCGAAGGCGTAGGCTTTTTTCGCTCCGAGACGACTCTGGAGGACGCAGCCGGTTGACGGGAAGATGAAATCCGGGGTTATGGTTCCGACTATGATTACGTCGAGTTCCTGCGGGCTTACGCCGGCAGCTTTGAGGGCTTTTTCGGCGGCCCCATAGGCGACATCCGAAGCTGCGGTGTTTTCATCCGCGATTCTGCGTTCCTTAATTCCGGTTCTGGAAGTGATCCACTCGTCAGAAGTATCGACCATTTTTTCCAGGTCTGAGTTGGAAAGTATGGCCTCGGGAACCGAGGAGCCGGTCCCTATGATTTTTACGTACTTCAATGCAGAATCTCTCTCCGAAGCGGTTAGCGCAATGATAGTTTAAAGCCCTGATTTTGTCAAACCGCCGCTGATTGAGGAGACAGCCTCATTAAGCGGTTCTGTTTCGGCTTCGGTCATTTGCACCGTGACCGCATGGTGAGTCTCGTCGCAGAGAAAAATAAGGCAGTACTCCCCTAGTTTTGCCAAGGTAGAGAGAAAGAAGGTTTCCTCCGAGGACTCGGTGAGGAAAAAGTACTCGTATTTAAGCCTGAGATCCCTGCCCGTTGTTATCCTTATCTCTATGGCGACCGACGGGAACTCCTCCTTCTCCACTGTGAAAAACCGCGTTGATATCTTCCGGGTGTCGGCAATCGCGGCGATTTTTTCCGGGTTTTCCTTGAAAATCATCAGGCATACCTCGTCCGTTGCGTGTGGAACGCAGCCGTAGAGGATTTGCGAGAGCGCTATTTGCAGTTCCGTATCCTGCTCAAGCGTGTCGTATGCTGTTTGAGGCGTTGAAAATATCCTTGACATATCGTTCGGTCAATCAGTATCATTAAATATAGGATTCAGGTTTTTGCGGACTTTTAGGTTCGTGGTTCTGCATAGTAGTATAAAGAGTATCAGGAGGATAAATAGATTTCATGACTATACAAGGCAATGAGTTAGTGCTGTTAGCTATCGTGATTCTTATCATAGGGAGATTCATTATGTTAAACGAAGGAGGAGGGGGGCAGCAGGCTGCCGAACCGCCCGCTCCGCCTGAACCTCAGGAGCCCCAAGGCGATGCGGATCCTTTCCAGTCCGCTCAGGCGGCACCGCAGGAAGCTGGTGCAGCGGCTCCCTCGGATTCGGGTGCTGCTTCTGGCGACGCGGATCCCTTCCAGGCTCCGCAATGATCTTAGCCTAGAAAAGTCTGCAGATAGAAATGATTTTTCACGTTTAGAACCGAGTTCCCCTTCGGTCGTTGCGTGAATATATCAGAGTGAATTACTCCCGCAAGCAGTTCGATACCGTCAACCACCCTGGGTGACGGTCTGCTGAAATAGGAATTGGCGTCCACTATGTAGCAGTGACCTTTTTTTACCGCGCGGAGCGCGTGCCATTGCCTTGTCCCGCTTGTCACCTCCTCTATCCCGTCAAGTGTTTTTTCTACATCAAACCCGCAGGGCATTATGATCAGGTAGTCAGGGGACGACTCCACTATCTCATCCCAGGTTGTCTTAAACGAAGGTTCCCCCTCCCTTGAGACAAGAGGTCCTCCTCCCGCTATCTTTACCATCTCCGGCACCCAGTGCCCGGCGGCGTAAGGAGGGTCAAGCCACTCAAGGCAGAAAACCCCCGGGCGGTATCTTTCGCCTGAAAGCTTTTTCTCGACGGCTTCGATTCTTTTGCGAAGGTTCTCTACGAGCTGCGAAGCCTTCTCCCCGGTTCCGGTGACTTCTCCCAGAAGCAGTACTGAATCCATTATCTCCCCTATGGTGCCGGGTTCCAAGGACAGTATTTGGGGACTGTTTCCGAGAACCTCGCAGACCTCTGTCACCTCGTCCTCTGATACGGCGCAGACGTCGCAAAGCCCCTGGGTTATGATGAGATCCGGTTCCATCTCGCTCAGGCGCTCCGAATCGATCAGGTAGACGCTTTTTCCCTCCGCACGGCTGCGGCTTACGATTTCGTCTATGCGCGCGCTTGAGAGCTTTTCCTTTTCATCGAGAATGCTGTTTACGACCACGGGTTTGCGGCGCGCCTCGGGCGGGTAATCGCATTCGTGGGTTACTCCGACTAGGTGCTCTTCAAGCCCGAGGGCGAATATTATTTCGGTTGAACTTGGAAGAAGTGAACATATCCTCATGGCCGTTATTATATATGATCAACCGGGGAGAATCCCCCATCCCTTCGCGCGGCATTTCTTTTTTTGCCGCTTCGGCGTGTAAAATAGTCCTCGTGAAGATCGTAACAAGATTCGCTCCCAGCCCAACGGGTGCTCTTCATGTGGGGGCGGCACGCACCGCCATTTTCAACTGGCTTTTTTCCGCAAGTCTTGGCGGAGATTTTCTGCTCAGGATTGAGGATACCGATCGCGCGCGTTCCGAGGAGAAATTCGAACGGCAGATCATTGAATCGCTTGAGTGGCTGGGGCTTAAGTGGCAAGGAGAGGTTGTTCGGCAGTCCGAGCGGCTTGACGCTTACAGTCAGCTTGCCGAGAGGCTCATTGACGAGGAAAAGGCGTACAGGTGCTACGTTACCGCCGAGGAACTCGGGCGTAGGAGAGAGGAAGCTAAAGAGAGAGGAGAGGTCTTCAGATACAGGAGGGAGTGGTCCCAGCTCGGGGCGGCCCCCGGGAAACCTTACGCCGTAAGGCTTTCTGTGTCCCCTGGAGAAAAAATCCACGTTGAGGATCTGGTCCGCGGCGGGATAGTTTTTGACTCCTCGGAAATAGAAGACTTCGTGATACTGAAAGCCGACGGGTTTCCGACCTATAATTTCGCCGCGGCCGTCGATGACGCGCGGATGGAGATATCTCACGTCATAAGGGGAGACGATCACATAATAAACGCCCCGAGGCAGATACTGATAGCTGAGGCACTGGGTCTTGGGAAGCCGAAGCTTGCCCATGTTCCGATGATACTCGGCGCTGACGGAAAAAAACTCTCAAAACGCCACGGCGCGGAATCCGTTACGGAGTACCGACTGCGTGGATATCTTCCCGAGGCGGTGCTTAACTATCTGGTGAGACTGGGATGGTCTTTCGGGGACCAGGAGATTTTCACAACAGAGGAACTTGTTGAGAAATTCAGCTTGAAAGGCATCGGGAAATCTCCCTCGGTATTTGATTCCCAGAAATTCCTCTGGCTTAACGGAAGATACTTGAGGGATCTGTCCGAGGAGCAGATATCGGAAGGGGTGGTTCCCATTATTGTGCAGAGAGGACTTCCCGAGCCGTCCCCTGAGCGGCTTCGCAGAATAGTTGCGCAGATGCGCGAGCGCTCGGAGACTCTGAACGGAATCGTGGATCAGTCTCTTTACTTTTTCACCGACGATTTTGAATACGACGAAAAGGCGGCGCAGAAATTTCTGGTGGAGCAAAACGGCGAGATTTTCGAGCTTCTGGCGGAGGAGCTCTCTGGTATCGAGGATTTTTCTCATGACAATATTCACGGGGGTTTTGAACGCGTAATGGAGCGCACGGGTCTTGGACTTGGGAAGATAGCTCAGCCTGCGAGGGTCGCGCTTACCGGTTCGACGAAGAGTCCAGGAATCTTTGACGTTGTCGAGATACTGGGCAAAGATGCCGTGGCGCTACGCCTCGCCAGGGCAATTGACTATACAAGATCCCGCAATGCCTGAAGATGAAAATATACGGGCTTACAGGAAACATAGGTTCGGGCAAGTCTACGGTGGCGCAGGTCCTGCGCGAGCTCGGAGCGTTCATAGTTGACGCTGACGAGGTAGCAAGGGAAGTTGTGCGGCCCGGGGAGCCGGCGCTTGAGGAAATCGTTGCCTGCTTCGGCCGGGAGGTTCTCAGCGCAGACGGGACGCTTGACCGCGGTGCCCTCGCTGAAATAGTGTTTGCAGACGAGGGGGACCGCAAAAGACTAAACGGCATAACACACCCGAGAATCCTTGAGCGGGTAAAGGAGAAAATATCCGCCCGAACCTCAGAGCCGATGGTGTTTGTCGAAGCGTCGCTTATAGATCGCAAAAGCGGCGGCATTAATGATCTGCTCGACGGCTTGGTGGTAGTTACGTGTCCCGGTGAGCTGAGGGAGCTAAGGGTGGCGGCCCGCGATGCCCTCTCGCCCGAGGAAATACGCCGCCGTATGGACTCCCAGGTGTCCGAAGCGGAAAAGGCTTCTCAGGCCGATTTCCTGATAGAAAACTCCTCGGATATTGAGAATCTGCGCACTCAGGTGCACGCTTTGTTCGAGGCTCTTCACGCCGCGGAGTCTTGAAACGGCGGTTCTGCGTGTTATGATTCACTGATTCGTTTTTAGCCGGAAGGAGTGGGTCTGGAGCGCATCCAATGAAAGAAAAAGTCAGAATTCTCGAAGATAAGGAAAAAGAGGCGAGCTTAGGCGGCGGCGAAGCCAGAATCAAAAGACAGCATGATTCGGGCAAGCACACGGCCCGCGAACGAATAGCCGAACTTCTAGATAAAGACACCTTTGTCGAACTCGACAAGTTCGTCCTGCACGACTGCACGGATTTCGGAATGGAGAAAAAGAGAATCCTGGGCGACGGCGTCGTTACGGGCTACGGGAAGATTGAGGGACGCCAAGTGTTTGTCTATGCCCAGGACTTCACGGTTTTCGGTGGTTCTCTGGGTCTTGAGCAGGGAAAAAAGATATGCAAGATAATGGATCTGGCGCTCTCGACCGGGGCGCCGATCATAGGGCTTAACGATTCCGGCGGAGCGAGAATCCAGGAAGGGGTCAAAAGCCTCGGGGCTTACGGAGAGATATTTCTTCGAAACGTGATTTCCTCTGGAGTCATACCGCAGATATCCGCAATCATGGGTCCGTGTGCCGGAGGAGCCGTTTACTCCCCGGTAATGAACGACTTCACCATCATGTCAAAGAGCACAAGCTATATGTTCGTGACGGGACCCGACGTGATCAAGACCGTTACCCATGAAGAGGTCTCTTCGGAAGAGCTTGGCGGCGCCATGGTCCATAACTCCGTGAGCGGCGTCGCGCATTTTGCCTCTGAGGATGACAGTGACTCGATAAAGATAATAAAGGAGCTCCTGGGGTTTCTTCCCTCAAACAACATGGAGGATCCGCCGGTGGTTCCATGCGATGATCCCGTGGACAGAAAGGAGACGAGTCTTCGCGAACTTATTCCTGACAACCCCAACAAACCTTACGATATACTGGATGTGATAAGGCCCATAGTTGATAATTCGTATTTCTTGGAGATACAGGAGCACTATGCGAAAAACATAGTGATAGGGTTTGCGAGGATGAACGGGCAGACGGTCGGTGTGGTGGGAAACCAGCCCAAGGTGCTTGCGGGGTGTCTTGACATAGACGCTTCGGTTAAGGCGGCTAGGTTCGTAAGATTCTGCGACGCTTTCAATATCCCCCTTCTTACTTTTGTCGACGTGCCGGGTTTCCTTCCGGGAACCTCGCAGGAATGGGGAGGAATCATAAGGCACGGCGCAAAACTGCTTTACGCATATTGCGAGGCTACAGTTCCGAGAATTACGGTGATAACCAGAAAGGCCTACGGGGGGGCTTACGACGTCATGTCCTCAAAACACATAAGGGGAGATGTTAACCTTGCCTATCCCACGGCGGAAATAGCAGTCATGGGACCCGACGGGGCCGTGAATATAATTTCCCGCGGAGAAATAGCCGCCGCGGACGATCCCGACACCGAGAGAATCAGGCTCATTGAGGAGTACAAAAAGAATTTTGCAAATCCCTATCGCGCTGCAAGCTTGGGTTACATAGACGAGGTCATAAAACCCGAAGACACGAGACACAGAGTGATAGCGGCACTTGAGATGCTGAGCGGAAAAAGACAGACGCTTCCGCCGAAAAAGCACGGGAACATTCCCCTCTGAGTGGGCCGGTTGAAAAGATGTTCAAGAAGATACTGATAGCAAACAGGGGAGAGATAGCGGTAAGAATCATCAGGGCCTGCCGGGAACTTGGGATCGCTACCGTGGCTGTTTACTCAGACGCCGACAGAGACGCTCTTCACGTGATGCTCGCGGACGAGGCCTACCATATAGGATCGTCGAAACCCTCGGAAAGCTACCTGGTCGGAGAAAAGGTGATTGCGGCTGCCAAGGAGTCGGGAGCCGAAGCTATACACCCCGGGTTCGGATTTCTCTCCGAGAACGATTCCTTCGCCGAGCTGTGCGAGAAGGAGGGCGTGGTTTTCATAGGGCCTTCCGCGGAAGCCATAAGACTTATGGGGGATAAGGTAACCGCAAGAAAAATAGCCAGAGACGCTAAGGTGCCGCTTGTTCCTGGATCCGAAGGAGCTGTGTCCGACGTTGAGGCCTCGAGGGTGGCGAAGAGAATCGGTTACCCAGTGATGATAAAGGCTTCTGCTGGCGGAGGCGGAAAGGGAATGAGGCTCGTTAATTCCAAGGAAGAATTCGAATCGTCCCTCCGGATGGCCAGAAGCGAGGCGTTTTCCTCTTTCGGGGACGATTCTGTATTCATAGAAAAGTTCGTTCAGCAACCGAGGCATGTAGAAGTCCAGGTTCTTGGGGACAAACACGGGAACCTGCTGCACCTGTTCGAGAGGGAATGCTCAATACAGAGACGCCACCAGAAGGTGATAGAGGAAGCCCCCTCGGGATTTATAAGTGCCAAGACCAGGAAAAACATGTGCGAAGTCGCCCTTCGCATAGCAAAGGCAGTTGACTATTTCGGGGCCGGCACCGTCGAGTTCATAATGGATCAGGAAGAGAATTTCTATTTTCTGGAGATGAACACCAGGGTGCAGGTTGAGCATCCGGTCACGGAAATGATCACGGGAATCGATATCGTGAAGTGGATGATAAGGATAGCTTCGGGAGAAAAACTTCCATTCAAGCAGTCTTCCATAAAAATGCAGGGCCACGCTCTTGAGTGCAGGGTTTACGCGGAGGATCCCGCCACTAATTTTCTTCCTTCACCGGGAGTCCTTCAGTACGTGCGAGCTCCCAGCGGTCCGGGGGTGAGGGACGATTCATCCGTTTACAGCGGTTGCGAGATAACGTCTTTCTACGACCCGATGCTCTCAAAACTTGTCGTCTGGGGAAATTCCCGGGAAGATGCGATAGACAGGATGCTTTCCGCTCTCAGGGAATACGTGGTTCTTGGGGTAAGAACCAATCTCGGTTTTCTGATCAGAATGACGAAAGACTCCGAGTTCCGCAAGGCGCAGATTGACACAGGTTTTATAGAGAGACATCCGGAGACCCTGGTGCCCGAGGAATCCGATCCTGAACTCATACTCATGGCTGCGGCTGTCGCCATGAACGGCGGCTCAAATCAAATCACGCAGGGAACAAAGGCTGTTTCTTCAGGCTGGAAGCATTTTGCCAGAAGAATGGGCGTATCCGGGAATCCGCTTTTATGACGTACACTTTCAAACTGGGAAACAAAACCTACAAGGTAGACTTCGAAGAGAAGGAAGGACTTAGTCTCTTCGGCATCGACGGCGAGCAGAAAGAGATAGAATTTCTGCGTATAGACGAAAATACGTATTCGATCCTGGTCGATAACAAAAGCATTACCGTAGGGATATTCAGGGAAGGAAAGAAAATACAGGTTTTCCATGAGGGCGATCTCTACGAGATAGAGGCTGTTTCCGGAAGGGACGCTTCCCAGGCAGAAGGCACGGGAAGTCTTAACATAGCGGCGCCGATGCACAGCAGGGTAGTGAAGATCCTCAAGAAGCAGGGAGACAGTGTCGAGGTGGGGGACAGCGTTTTAGTGGTCGAAGCCATGAAGATGGAAAGCGAACTTAAGGCCTCCGCTTCGGGCACCATAAAGGAAATAAGAGTCAAGGAGGGAGACACGGTTGAGAAGGACTCTGTTCTCGTTACTCTCTCCGATAGCGAGCAATGATCTGGGAGGAGGTTATTTCAGCATGAAAAAGATAGCAGTTTTTCTGTCTTTTGCCGTGTTTGTTGCGGCCGTGGCTTTCACTGTTGTTTCCTGCGATGAGGACGGTACCGAGGAGATTGCAGTCGGTGTCGCCTTTCCCCTTACGGGAGCATCGGGGTGGCTTGGGGGGAACATGAAAAAAGGCGTCGAGCTCGCCGTGGAGGAGATCAACGCGTCGGCGCTTCTCGGCGGGATGAATCTTCACCCGATCTTTGAAGATACCAAAGGCACCCCGGACGGCGCGGAGGAGGCTTTCGGGAAGCTTATCGACAGGGACGCCGTAAGTGCGATAATCGGTCCGTGGAGTTCCGACTCGACGAAAAGAACCGCCCCGCTCGCAAACGATAACAATGTAGTGGCCATAAGTCCGACATCCTCCGCGAGTCCGAGCGGGATCACCGCTCCCGGCGATTTCATATTCCGTACTTCCCTTACCGTGGACAAAATGGTGCCCGAAGGAATAAGGAAAACCAAAGGCGCTCTGGATTATTCCAAAGCGGCGACCATATTCAACACAGACGACCCTTTCTCCATGAGCGGCAACAACAAGGTGCTTGAGGAACTCATGAAAAATGAGCACTCGGACGTTGAGATAGTGAGCGAGCAGAGTTTCATCCGCGCAAAGAACGACCCCCCTCCCGATCTCACGGAGCAACTGCGCGCCATAGAGAACTCGGGTGCGAATGTGGTGTTCGTTTCGGCGCTTTCACCGGGGCGCAAGGAGGTAATAGTCAGGGCCCGCGAGATGGGCATAACAGTTCCCCTGATCGTAATCGCGCTCACGGAGACGGACGTGGCGGAGGCCGAGAAGAGGCGTGAGGGGTCGACCGAAGGTGTTATTACGTTTACGAACTGGGCAGACGACATTACACCCCGGAGCGTGGATTTCGTCGGGAAATACAAGGCGAAATACGAAGAGGACCCCGACGCGTACTCGGCGCGCGCCTACGCTACCACCCAAATACTAGCCGTCGCCATTGCGCGCGCTTCAACAGCCAGCCCGGAGGATATCAGGGCGGCCCTGCAGATGATCGGTCCGGAATCCGCTCTGGACGGCACTATTTTCGGCGATTTCTATTTTGACGAGAACGGGGATGGGGTCTACACCCCCGTGGTAAGGATAGTCCGCGACGGCAGGTTTGTAACCCTCGAGTAATCCCGTTATTCGGACCTGTCGGTATGACTTTGATCCTGAGTGTTTGAATGGGTATTCTTTCTTAAGGATGGGTGGTTGTCGGAGGACTTTAACATAAAAAAAGTAACTGCATTTATGTTTGTCGCCGTAGCCGTTGTGCTGCTGCTTCTCGGTTCTTTCTCCTGTAGCCAGAACGAAACAGAAGAAATCTCCGTCGGTGTCGTTGTTCCTCTCACCGGTTCGCTTTCCTCAAACGGCCTGCAGATGAAAAACGGCATGGAGCTTGCACTTGAGGAGATTAACGGATCGTCGCTGCTTGACGGAAGGAAAATCAGGTTCATTGTTGAAGATTCCGAGGGTACCCCGGATGGCGCCGAGAGAGCATACACAAAACTTATCGAACAGGATGGAGTGGTCGCCGTGCTCGGCCCCTTTACCTCAAGTGCTACCGAGAGGATTATTCCAATCGCGCAGCAAAATGGGGTTGTGTCTTTCAGTCCCACCTCCGCGGCGCTCGGTCTCAGCGCCAGAAGCGAGTTTGCCTTCCGCGCATCTCTTACCGTTGACCCGCTTGTGCGGGCCGGTATCAGGGTTACTAGAGAGCGCCTTGGTTACGAAAACGTGGCAACGATAGTGAATGAGTCCGACGGTTTTTCCTTAAGTAACCACGAGAAGGTGAAAGAGGAGCTTGAAAAGCATGGTGTCAGGATCGTGAGCGAGCAGGTTTACTCCCGGCGAACCGGTGACCTTCCCGACCTGACCACGCAGTTAAATGACATCATGAATGCCGTTCCTGCTCCCGAGGCTCTTTTCATATCGGCTCTGGCTCCGGGCCGCAGAGGAGTTATGGTACAGGCGCGGCAGCTCGGAATGGATATTCCTTTTCTGGTCACTTTGTTTACCTCAGATGACATAAGCGAAGCGAACGCGGTTCACCCCGGCGCCGCTGAAGGTGCGATTACTTTTACGACTTGGATCTCGGATATTGACACACCTGAGAACCGCAGGTTTCTTAGGAATTACCGGGGGAAATACCACAGTGAGCCAGACGCTTTCGGTGCGCTATCCTATGTGGCTACCCATATATTGGCAGAAGCCGTTGCCGATGCTTCTTCAACCGATCCGGAGGCTATACGTGACGCAATGGCCAACATCAGAGTGGAGAATACGGTTTTAGGTGATTTCTATTTCGATGCTGTTGGCGACGCGGTTTACGAACCCATCGTAGGAATAGTAGAAAACGGCAGGTTTGAAGTTTTCGATCAACAATGATCGGTTTGAGCCGGTTCAATAAATCCGCCTTCGGGTGTTCAGGTGAAAGAAGGGGAAATCGGAAGGCGCCCCTTTTTCAATTGGATTTCCTTCCTGATAACTCTGATCGGAAAGAAAGGAGAGCTTGATGTGAAAAAAATAGCTGCTCTCATGTTTATTGCCGTGGCCGTGGCTTTCAGCTTTTTTTCCTGCGCTCAAGATGAAACCGAGGGGATCCCCGTCGGCGTCATCATCCCCCTTACCGGTTCACTTGCGGACTTTGATCTAGAAAATGCTCTGGATCTGGCTCTTGAAGAAGTTAACGCATCGTTACTGCCCGACGGCAGGAAAATCAGGTTCATCCTTGAGGATTCCGAAAGTACTCCGGATGGAGCGAAGAGAGCGTACAGAAAACTTATCGAACGGGACGAAGTAGTGGCCATACTGGGTCCCTATACTTCAAGCGAGGTTAAAGGAATTATTCCTACCCTTAGTCGGAACGGAGTTTTGGTTCTCAGCCCCACCTCTGCCGCAAGTGGTCTCAGTGCCCAAAGCGATTTTCTTTTCCGCTGCCCTCTTACGGTCGAGCGTTTGGTGCCAAAGGGTATCAGGGTTGTCAGGGAGGAACTTGGTTACAGAAAGGTGGCTGCGATAGCGAACCGTATAGATACTTTTTCGCAGAGCAATCTTGAACTGCTGAAACGGGAGTTCGATAAGTATGAAGACGTCTCGATTGTGAGCGAGCAGGTTTTTGACCTGTCCGCTGACGGCCAACTCCCCGACCTGACCGACCAGTTAACCAAGATAAAGGACGCGGATCCCGATGCCATCTTCGTTTCTGCTTTGCCTCCCGCGCAGGTCGGGGTTATGGTCCAGGCGCGCCAACTCGGCATAGCGGATATTCCTTTTATCGTCACTCACCTTGCAATAAATGTCGTGAGGCTGGCAAATACCACTGAACCCGGTTCCGCCGAGGGTTCAATTACCTCTACGAGCTGGGTTGCCGCCACCGACACGCCGGAAAATAGGAAGTTTCTCAGGAATTACCAGGAAAAATACGGCAACGAACCCGGTTCTTTTGCCACACTGTCGTACGTATCGGTCTATATACTGGCTGAAGCTATATCCAATGCTCCTTCAACCGATCCGGGGGCGATTCGTGACGCGATGGCTGACATCAGACTGAATACGCCTTTGGGCGAGTTCTATTTTGACCGCAACGGGGACGCAGTTTACGAACCGATTGTGGCGAGGGTAAGGGACGGCAAATTCGAAGTTATCGGGCGATAGTTAAGTCAGATGTTGAACTTGGTTTTTTCCGCTCGAATACGATTGTTATGAAGATATTAAAAAACTTTCTTCTGATTTCCTGCACCCTGCTTTTTCTTTCCTGCGGTTCCGGAAACAGGGCCCCCGACGCTGTGGATATTTCCCGTAAAGACACGCTTAACATAAATATCGGGACCGAACCTCCCACCCTTGACTGGTCACTTGCCACCGACGTCACTTCTTTTACCATCATAGAAAACATAATGGACGGTCTTGCGGCATTTGATGAAAAATACGAACCCGTACCCGCTCTTGCCCAAAGCTGGCGGATAAGCGAGGACGGAAGAACATACATTTTCAAAATAAGGGAAGGAGTTTCCTGGACGGACGGAAAACCGCTTAAGGCCAAGGATTTTCTTTATTCATGGAAAAGGATTCTTCAGCCCGAAACCGCCGGGAGCTACGCTTATTTCCTTTTTGACATACAAAACGCCAGGAAGTTCAATTCCGGGGAGATAAAAGATTTCGGCAAAGTCGGGGTAAGAGCCCCGGATGACTATACTCTCATCGTTACTCTGGAAAGACCGAAAGCCTATTTTCTGAACCTGGTCACTTTCATGTCCACTTTTCCGATGAGAAAGGATATTGTCGAAAAATACGGAACCAAGTGGACTGAGGCCGCAAACATAGTGACCCTTGGACCGTACAGATTGAAAAAATGGAAGCACCATAAGGAAGTTCTTATTGAGGCATATGAAGGCTACTGGGGGGAGAAACCGAAAAGCGCGAAGAAAGTGAGGATGATAATGAACGAAAATCCCGTATCCACTCTCGCGCTTTATGAAAGTGGGGAACTCGATTTTCTTGACAGCAAGGGAATTCCACTGCTCGAAGTTCCAAGGGTCAGGAAACTTCCGGATTTTAGACAGAGCGTGGTTTTCAGAAACAACTACATAGGGTTTAACACTAAAAAAGCCCCGTTTGACAATCCTCTGGTCAGAAAGGCTTTCGCAAGCTCGATAGACAGAAAAAGCCTCGCTGGACTTCTCCAAGGAGCCGGGGTTCCCATCACCTCGTGGATACCGATCGACATGCTTGCCCATAACCCCCGGATCGGTCTTTCGTTTGATGCGGAGAAGGCGAGGAAATTTCTTGAGATGGCCGGATATCCGAACGGAGAGAATTTCCCGCAGCCAACCTTTCTCTACCCCGATACCGGGAACAACAGAATTGTCGCCGAGGCGTTCCAAGGCATGTGGAAAGAGCACCTTGGCATTGAAGTCAAGCTCGTGAACCAGGAATGGACCGTCTACCTGAGCACGCTCAGAACGGATCCTCCGCCCGTATTCAGGGCCGGATGGCAGGCGGATTTCCCCGATCCCCACAATTTTATGAACCTCTTTGAGTGCGGAAGCGGGAACAACCGTACAGGCTGGTGTGACCCGGAGTACGACCGTCTGGTGGAAAAGGCCGCCGGGATTCTGGATCGCAAGCAAAGAACAGGTCTTTACGACAGTGCTCAAAGGATTCTTATGGAAACGGGAGTCGCGATAGTTCCTTACCTGAACTCGGTTCAGCAGAACATGATCAAACCGTACGTAAGGGGGCTTGAACCCGACCGTCTCAATTTTCTTTATTTCAGCAAAGTCAGGTTCTCGGATCCTTCCGCCTCCGGCGAACGTTGAGGATCGGGGAATCTACGTGTAAAGAGAATGCCTGAGCGCGGATGATTTGCGAGCCTGACCGTATATTCCGCCGGAGCTGGTTAATTTCTTGGTGTCTTTTGCTACCAATTTTGCCATCGCGAGTCCCGCGAGGAGCCAGGCTACCACGCTGTCGGCGACGGTGACAATCAGATATGGAGTCGGGAACCCAAACCAGTTCCAGTAAACAAAATGGCCTATAAAACCTATGGCCACTCCAACTAGGGTGACGAACCCCACTCGCCCCCAGTAACCAAGGCCTGCTGTCTGGGACAAAAGACAGATAACGATCAGGACGCTCACAAGGTCGCCGATGAACTGAGTGACAAGCTGCTTTATCATGTCGGGGCCGTAGCCCTCGGGAAGGGCGTTTACAAACGCTGCTGTCTCTCCCGCCTTGTGGTCCTTATGCGAAAACGGCAGCCAGTAAACTCCGGCTTTCGGAGCATTTGCCTTTATGGCTTCGGCGACTTCAGACTCGTTGGTAAATTGATTGGCCACCATCTGATGCCATGGAAGAACCATCCATGACACAGACCCCCAGGCTAGGAGGATTATCGCGCAAAATATAACGGCGGTTACTTTCTTCAAAAGCATCTTCCTTCCGGAATTTTTACTCCGGTAGTTCTAAGTATCATTCTTATATTCAACAAAGGATGTTGATAATTGTCAAGGAATTCTAAAGTGATTTCAGAATGATGCAGAACGAAAAGTCAGTCCTAACAACCGTATGGAAACTGCTTGCAAAGAACTGCTTAAGCTGCCGCAAATCTTATTTGAAGTAAGGAATTATTTCCTTCGAATAGGTCTCAAGGGCCAGATCCGGATCAGGGCTGAACCTGTAGAACAAGACGAAATTCCTTACCCCCGCGTCTATGAACTTCTCGATTTTCTCTATGCAGTCTTTTTTCGACCCCGTAATTGTGAAATCAAGTATGGCTTCTCTCGGGAAAAGCTGTCCGAGCTGCCTGAACCTCTGCCTTCCCTCTTCGTCCGTCGGTACTATGTTGAAGTAGTTAAGTCCGTGATATTCTTCAGGTATCTCAACGTCGTATCCGGCCTTTAACAGCTGGTCCTGCATAACCAGTACATACTTGAAGGGCTCCAGCGTTTCGTAGGCGGCGTCAACACTTTCTCCAAGAGAAGTGAATACCCACAAGGCTGGGTCGAACCCGTCATCGAGTGACCTCCCCACGTTATCTGCTGCGGCTTTTATCTCTCCCAGATAGTGGGAGTAGAGATCGGGATTCAGATCTATCGGCAGCCAGCCGTCGCCTTTTTCTCCTGTCAGCTGAAGTCCTTTCGGGATGTGGGTGGCCATGTAAAACGGTATTTTGTTTCTTTCGTAGGGTTTTATCTGCAGAAACGCGCTCTCAAGATTGTAGAACTGCCCGTCAAAGTCCACGGGTTCGTCGGTTTCCCAAAGAAGTTCCATGACTTCCATGGATTCCCTGAGTTTCGAAAGGGGTTTTCCCCATTCGATTCCGAAAGCGTCAAGATTCATCGATTCGCCTACTCCGAGGGAGAGCACTACTCTGCCCTTTGAAAGTTGGTCAACAGTTGCAAGCCTCTGGGCGAAAACTGCGGGATGCATCCTGTGAGGATCGGAAACTGTTCCCAAAGCTATGTTTTCCGTTCTCATCGCTGCTGCCGCAGCCACGGTCCATGCCTCGGGAGCGATGGCTCCCGGCGCCACGAAAAGCAGATGGTCGGGGTACCATATAGTGTCGAATCCAAGCTGGTCGGCCTTTACCGAAAAATTTACGAGTCCGTCAACGTCAGCTCCCGGCATCGGGGCCGAAAGTCCGAATTTTATTTCTTTTCCCATAGTGTGGCACCTCGTGGATAGTTTTGGAAGTAGATAGTGATCACGGTTAAAATTATGGTTAATTTGCTGTTTAAAGGCAAATCACCCAGTGAATAATCCCGGAGGTATGAAATGAAATTCGGAGTTGGACTCTTCAGCATGCAAACCCACAAGGATCTTGATTACAGCCATCTTGATCTTTACAGAAATTCTCTTGAGCACGTAAAACTTGCCGAAGCGGTGAATTTTGATTCCGTCTGGCTTTCTGAGCATCACTTTCTTGATGACGGTTACTGCTCTTCGCCCCTTACGATGGCGGCTGCGATGGCCGCTGTGACCGAAAGGGTGAGGATAGGCACCGGAGCCCTGATACTCACGCTTCATAATCCCGTGAGGATTGCCGAAGACGCCGCAACGGTCGATCTGATTTCAAACGGAAGGTTCGATCTCGGAGTTGCGATAGGATACAGAAAAGAAGAGTTTGAAGGATTCGGCCTTACGATGAAGCAAAGACCTTCGAGAATTGAAGAGGGCATAGAGATAATCGAAAAATGCTGGGAAGACGGACCTTTTTCCTATGAAGGCAAAAGGTTCAGCTTTTCAAACATAGATGTTACTCCCAAACCCGTTCAGAGACCCATACCCATACATATAGGGGCTTTTGAAGAACCTGCCATTAGAAGAGCCGGGCGGCTCGGATACCCGCTTCTTATAGGTCCCGGCAGGACAGTTCCCATGATCATGGATACGCTCGGGTGGTATAATGACGAGGCCGAAAAAGCCGGTCGCGATCCGTCTGGAGTGGAGCACATACTGCTTCGGGAAACTTACGTGGGCGAGAGCACAGAAGAAGCCCTTGCCGGCGGAACGGAGTACATAATAAACATGTACAGATTCTACCTCAGCCTTGGGGTCAAAATAGTGATAAGGGGGAAAACCATAACTGACCCTGATGACCCTTTCTTTGAATACATGGCAGAAGATCGTTTCATGATCGGTACCCCTGAGCACTGCACTCAGGAAGTAGAAAAATACGTGGAGAAAACCGGAATCCGCAACATATTGTGCAGGATGGTGTTTCCCCAAGCTCCCGTCGAAGTCGTAGCGCGCTCGATTGAGCTTTTCGGCAAAGAGGTGATTCCCGTATTCAAGTCTTAAAGGGAATCGGGAAAGGACAATTCAGGGAACTGCCTACGGATGAGATGTCATCCGGTTTTTTGACCGGACCGACTCAAGCAACCACCCGGGCCTGTTGAAACAGGCCTTTGATTCTCATCTGCCGAGACAGCTCCTCGAACCTGCTTCACTACCGAACCACTGAAACTCCTGAAATCATGCTGAACCCCGGGGATGAAAAACCGAAAACATTTTCGTAATCCTTATTGAACAGATTGTTTACTCTTGAGAACAGTCTGATTTTGTCAACAAAGCTTTTCAGGCTGATTTCGTAGGAAGCCGCTGCGTCAACGATGAAAAAAGAATCGTTTTTAACCCTGGTGGAGGGAAACTCGCTCCAGTTCACATCATCCCTGCTGCCGACGTAGTTTCCCGAGAGATTAAAACCAAAGGCGTTTCTTGAATATGCCGCGTTAAATGAAAACGAATGCTCAGGGATCCGTATGAGCTTTTCTCCCTCGGAGAAGGACGGGGACCCGAGACCGCCGTCATCGGTCACGTCGGTCTTAAGGTACGTGTAGGCTGCGCTCAGAGTCAAGCTATTGCTCGGGTAAAGACTTATTGCGGCTTCGGCTCCCTCTGATTTCGTGCGGCTTATGTTTTCGTAGTTGGTTCCATTCTCAAACGGGGTGAAACTGTAAGCGATAATGTTTTCGAACTTGTTTTGGAAAAAACTCAAATCAAGTTCGACCGCGTTATCAAACAGTGGCTGTTTAACGCCTATTTCTGCGGTCAGGGTTTCTTCGGGCTTTAGATCCGGGTTCGGTATTGTTCCGAAAGCCGCGCTGAAGTTTTCAAAAAAAGTCGCTTCCTTGATTCCCTTGCTCACCCCTCCCCTTATCTCGGTTCCTGATTCCCTTATCTTCCACTTGGCGAAGACACTCGGACTCCATTCGCTCCCGAACGACTCGTTGTCGTCGTATCTTACGCCGGTTGTTACGAAGAACCTCTTTAGCAGAGCGAAGTTGTTCTGAGCGTAGAAGGCGTAGTTTTTTCTTGATTTATCTAGTGAGTCCGTCTTGAAACTTTCTTTCTCGTATTCAAAACCCGTCGAGATTACGCTTGAGGCCTGATCGAAGTCTACGAAAAAGCTGGATCCGTACTCAAGCGATATCCTCTTATCGAGGTTTTCAGAATTAGATGGCCCGAATGATCCCTCGGGTTCGGCGGGCCCGTCATAATTCTCTGTTTCCAGTCTCGTGTAACCGACCTTAAAAGTATTTTCCCACCACTCGGTTGCGGAGAACACGATATCAAACCCCGATACAAGCGATTTTTTCTCGGTCCCCTGGTCCGGGTCAAGCGGCTCAAACCTGTCTCCCGCACCTCCGGTCGGGAATTCAAACTTCGAATCTCTGTATATGGAGAAAAAGGAGAGACTTAAATCGTCGTTTGCTTCCAGGCTCAGGTTCGCCGTGAAGTTATTGTTTTTGTAATCGTTGTTTACTTCTAAGATGCCCTCATCAATGATTCTCTGGTGAGAAAGAAAATAACCCAGCTGCTCCAAGCTGCCCGATACGCTTGCGGAATGCTCAAGGATCATCGCGTCTTCGGCGCGGAATCCCAGTGCCACGGAAGCCTCTTTTCTCATTTCCCCGCTTCCGCGCTTTGTTATTATATTTATGACTGAAGACGCCGCGTCGGAACCGTAGAGGGATGAGTGGGCGCCTTTTATTATCTCTATTCTCTCTATGTTCTCAGTAGTAAGAGAGGAGATGTCAAATCCCCCTCCGGCCTGGTTTATCTGGACGCCGTTGATCATAACGAGGTTGTAATCCGACTGGCCGCCCCTTGCGAAAATAGAAGCAAGTCCTCCCCGGCTTCCCGAACTTACTACGTTGAATCCAGAGACTCTCGAAAGTATGGCCGTGATGTCCTTTTCCCCGCTTCTTTCGATTTCCTCTCTGTCGATGACGGTAACGGAAGCCCCCAGACGCTCGGCGTCAATCCAGGTTTTTGTCCCCGTTACTATGATTCTTTCTGTCTCTTCTTGTTCTGAAAACCCCGTGGGCGGGAACAGAAGCAATGCTGCAATAAAGGCGAAAAATATCTTAAAATTGTTCATTCTTAACTCCTCCAGATATTGGTATACAGCTTTCCCTGGAAGAGTAATTGCCTGAATGAACATGTAAGGCGGAAAAGAAAAACCGCTTGGATGCGCGGAAAACAAAAGATGTGTTTTTAAGGGCCATACGCCTAACTCCCGAGGCAAGCTGCTAGATTGACGCAGGCAGGTCTTCCGACTTAAAGGGCCGCCCGTTGTTAAAACAGAGCGATTTTTCCAGATGCGGCCTTCCCGGCCTTACTTAATAAAGCCAGTGACCCGAAGCGCAGAAACGCTCCGCATGGGCACGGAAAAAACCTTTTTACGGCTGCGGGAACAGCTCGGGACTCTCACCCGATTCCCTTGGCCTGAATCTAGATATAAGCGTATATGAGGGACTGCTGGGTGTCAAAGCCGCCGGTCGGCGGAAAATGCAATCAGGAATTGCTCTGGCCAAGCATGCGGTCAAGTTCTCCCGAGCGCTCAAGGGCCGAAAGATCGTCGTAACCCCCTATGAATTGCTCGTTTACAAAGATCATGGGCACGGTTCTCCAGTTCAGTCTCTCGACAAGCTCCTTTCTTTTCTCCGCGTCCTCATCCAGCCTTACCTCTTCATAATCCACTTGTTTTCTCTCGAGAAGCCTTTTTGCCCTTCTGCAGTATGTGCAGTAAGCACTTGTGTACATAGTTACGGAACTCAATATCACACCTCGGTTTGTTTTTAGGTCCTATGATGCTTGGTTTTTGGTATGTATTCAAGTACTTTAAGCATTTACGCGTCACTTGTAGGCGATGGAGTTTTTATCTTATGAGGGAAAAGATCTCTTTTTTCATTGGGCTTTCGCTGATTCTGATTATGAGTTCGTGCTCCGCCACGAAGTTTCTGATGAACTATGCCTCGGGGGATGATAGAAAACCCGGAAAGATGAAGGACTGGGTTTACACGACGGAGCGAAACAGCTACCGTGTTGCCCCTCTTTCGCAGGACTGGAAGCGGGTACCCGTAGAAGGCGGAGACATAGCTTTTTACAACTCAGCCAACGATATAATATTCACGGTCAGTTCCGTCTGCGGGGACCGGGATTACGATCTTGAGACGCTGTCAGATTCTTTAGTGGTCGGTCTGGGAAAGAAGCAAATGAAACTGCGAAAGGATATTGAGATCGGTGGCGCCGGAGGACTTTACACGGAGTACGAGGTATCGCTTGACGGCGAGGACCTCTCTCTCGCCACGGTCGTGCACAAGTCTTCAAGGTGCGATTATGACTTCAGCTATTCCACGGACCCGGCCGGCTTTCAGGCAAATCTCGGGAAGTTCACCGATTTCCTCTCAGGTTTTGAGGAGTTGTGGGCCAAATGAGCAGATTTGTATCCGAAGTGGCCGACAGTTTTCTTAATTTCATTTTCGGAGTGGGAGAAGTCTGCTTTTTCCTGTGGAATTCAATCGTAGCCACCGTCACCCCTCCTTATGATTACGGTCTTCTGACGACCCAGATACACGAGATAGGTTTTCGTTCCATATCGATAGTCGTGGTTTCCGCCATGGCAATCGGAATGGTGATGGTAGTGCAGATGGCGTGGGGATTCGCCTGGTTCGGGGCGAAGGGGCTTGTGGGTCCCGTGGTTACGCTCTCATTTGTGAGGGAACTCGGTCCGATAATAACCTCTCTTCTCGTGGGTGGAAGAGTCGGTTCCGGCATAACGGCCGAGATAAGCTCAATGAAGGTGACCGAGCAGATAGATGCCATAAAGACCCTTGGAGCCGATCCGATCAGAAAACTCGTTTCTCCGAGGCTTATGGCGTGCATAATATCTTTCCCGCTGCTCGCGGTCATATCGAACCTCGCCGGCATAGGGGGAGCGATGATTATCTCGCAGATGGAGCTTAACGTGAAACCCACCCTTTTCATCGAAAGCATAAGGGGCTGGGTCTCTCTTGAAGATCTGATGACCGGTATTTCCAAGACGCTGTTTTTCGGAATCATAGTGGCGATTACCGGCTGCTATGTGGGAATGAAGGCCAAGGGTGGAACGCGCGGAGTTGGAAACGCCACCACTAAAACAGTTGTGGTCTCGCTTTTTCTGATAATACTTTTCGACTTCATTCTCTCGAAAATATTTGTTATCGCTATTTACGACTTCTAGCTTTTCGCGGGCCCGCCTAAAGTCCTTTGACTTTAAAGTTACATTCAGTAGAATTCTGACCCCTAATTTATCCGAGAGAGAATATTATGAAGTCATATATGGCCAGAAACGACGATTTTGAGAAGAAGTGGTACCTGATTGACGCGCGCGGGAAACCCGTAGGAAGACTCGCGAGCAGGGTGGTCTCGATTCTCAGGGGCAAGGGCAAGCCCCAGTTCGCTCCCCATTCGGATATCGGGGATTTCGTCGTTGTAGTCAATGCCGACAAGGCTACGTTCTCTGGAAGGAAGTGGGAGCAGAAAACCTATTACAGGCATTCTCACTATCCCGGGGGACTTAAATCCATGACTGCGGAAGAACTGGCCGAAAAAGAGCCGGGTGAGATAATCCGCAAGGCCGTCTGGGGAATGCTTCCCAAAAACAGGTGGCAGAAGAAACTTATACAGCGGATGAAAATTTACGTCGGAGACAAGCACCCGCACGCGGCCCAAAATCCCGAGGTTCTGGAGGTCTGATCCATTATGCCTGAAACCACTATTTACAACGGCACCGGGAGAAGAAAAACGTCAATCGCCAGAGTCTGGCTTAAAAGAGGCAGCGGTTTGATTACCGTGAACAAAAAATCCGTGGAGGATTATTTTCCCAGAGAAGTGTGGCAGATAAAGGCTCGTGAACCTCTGAGCGTCACCGATACTTCCATGGAATACGACGTGATGGTAAGGGTGAAAGGAGGAGGCCTTACAGGCCAGGCAGGAGCCATGAGCCACGGACTTGCCAGAGCTCTCCTGAAAGCCAACGAATCACTTCGCAAGAAACTCA
>JAJEGO010000070.1 GCA_022819805.1 Candidatus Dadabacteria bacterium | reverse complement strand
CCCGCGATTTCGGCCGTCTTCTGGGAACTCTTGTTCTCCCCGCGAGGTCTGACAGGAGCTTTGCCTTCTGCCTGCGGGTCCGTGTCGCAGACAAGCGCGTCTGATTCAGAGAGCTGCGCCAGAAATGACAAAACCACGACGAAGCGGTGCTCAAGACCCGGATAAAATTTTATTTTCACCCCGCATATCTCACTGACGGCTGACGAAATCCTGGAGATAACCCTCTTGTTCTCCTCCGTGCTGATCCTGCCGGCTCTCCTGTCCGCAACGACCGGGGTGTCACCTTCGTATTTCACCGTGGCGAAGTTGCCCCTAACCGCCATGTCCGACGGACCGAGATCAATTCCAAGACCCAAGGCTTCAAGCACTCCCCTTCCTATCTCGTTTCTAACGGGGTCATAGCCGAAAAGCGCAAGATGCGCGGCGCCGCTCCCGGGAGTTATCCCCCTCTCAACGGGGACGTGGAGCCCAAGGGACGCGCCGGAAGAAATACGGTCAAGATTCGGAGTCCGGGCCGCTTCGAGTTCCGTTTTCCCATCGACTGGAAGCCCGCCCAGTCCGTCAAGGACGCAGAGAACTATCTTTGAGGAGTTTTTCTCGACAAGTTTTGTAACCAGATCCTGCATTTTTCTTTCCTTGCCCGCCACCCAGGCGGGGATAATATCATGGGTCCCTTAGCTCTATTTCAGCTCCGTCATACGCGGGCTCTATGTGATCGGGAAGCTCCGCCAGAAGCTTATCATACTCAAGCTCGTGTCCCATGTGAGTGAGAAGGGCCCTTTTGGGTCCCAGTTTTTCTATTTCCTCTACCGCCTGCTCTATGTTGAAATGCGCCCTGTGGGGTTTGTACCTGAGCGCCCCGAGTATCAGAAGATCAAGCCCCTTGAGCTTCTCGTAGGAGTGCTCCGGGATGGCGCTGCAGTCCGTGAGATAGGCGAAAGACCCTATCCTGTAGCCTAGTATCTGCCAGTCGTGGTGATAGATGTCGATCGGCTCTATCCTTACTCCCTCGAACTTTATCTCCCCGTTTATCTCCTTGAAATTAAGCCTGGGTTTTCCCCCCGCCGCGGGGAAGGAATCGAATATGTAGGCGAAATTCCGCTTTATGTCGCCTAGGGTAACCGGGTTCGCGTAACAGTCTATATCCATTGCATTTATGAAGTTAAACGCCTTTAGATCATCTATTCCGTGCGTGTGGTCCGCGTGGGAGTGTGTGTAGAGAACAAGATCAATCTTGGTTATTCCTTCCCGCAGGGCCTGGGTCCTGAGATCGGTTGAAGTGTCGACAAGGATTTTCTTCCCGGCCACCTCAACAACCACGGAACTTCTCGTACGTTTGTTTCTGATATTTTCCGATGTGCACACATCACATTGGCAGCCCGCTATAGGAACGCCGGTTGAAGTAGCACATCCAAGCACTTTGACCTTCATAGAACACGCCAAACATGGTAGAATTAACGTTGTAAGAACATAACACACAAATCTTCCGAAAATAAATTTACAATAGCGTAACTACACAATATAGTTTGTGCTTAAGGTGAAAAGCCCTATAAAATTCTCTCCTTTCCTAATAGCGTGTATATGCCTGCTTGTCTTTTCTTCCGCTACGGCGAGGGAAAAGAACGAGGCCATATACGAAGAGAACTTCAAGCTTTACCGCCAGCTTGAATCAAATTCAGAAAAAGCCAAGAGACCCGAGACCTGGGATCTTGTTGGAAGCACTTTCTACAGAATATACTCCCAGAACCCCGACTGGAAGAATTCCCCGCTCTGCCTCTTCGTGGCGGCCAGGGTCTACGAGAAAAAATCCCTCAGGTTCAAATCTCCCGAGGACACAGAAAAAGCGCTTCAGTACTCGCGGGAGTTCGTGAAGGTATATCCTGACGACAGCCTGACCGATGACTCGTGGCTGCGTGTGGGCAGAATCCACGAGCGCAGGGGCGAGAAAAAGGAAGCCGCCGCGGCGTACCAGAGAATCGTCTACGGAATGGAGGATTCAGACACCTACGAGATCGCCAAGAAAAAACTGGCTATAGTCACAGGAGCCCCCACGCCCAGGAAAGCAGAGCCCGAGCCGCCCGAAGAAATCATCCCCACACCGAACCCCAAAGGCTACGCCGTAATAAAAAAGATAAGGCACTGGTCAACGGACGACTACACGCGTGTCGTGATAGAGACCGACAAGGACGTCAAGTATACATCCAGAATGCTTCGTCCCGACCCCGAACTCAAAACCCCTCCCCGCCTGTACGTGGATCTTGAGGAAACCATCCTTGACAACTCTATCAAGGTCGAACCCATAACGAAGGGACTTCTGGAGAAGATAAGTTTCGCGAGTAACCGCCCGGGAGTGTCGCGCATAGTGCTGTACATAAAGGACCTTGAGGGCCACAAGGTCTTCTCCCTCGGAAAATCGGAACAGAACCCCTCATTCCGGCTCGTGATGGATATAAAGGGGAAAGGAGCCCAACCGGAGAAGATATTCGCGAAGGACGCTCCTTCATACGACAAGAAGGGACCTTCGCTTGAGTCCAGGATTCCCGAAGGAGAGATAGCGAGCCTCAAGCAGGCCCTCGGGCTCAAGGTAAAAACCATAGTGATCGACCCGGGCCACGGAGGACATGATCCGGGTGCCGTAGGTCCAAGCGGCCTCAGGGAAAAGGACGTAAACCTCAAGATAGCCAAGAGACTGAGGGAGAGGCTTATAGAAGAGGGAAAGAGCTTCGGCATAGAAAACGTCTACCTTACAAGAAGCACCGACAGGTTCATTCCCCTTGAGGAACGCACAGCCATAGCGAGAAAAAGAAAAGCCGACATCTTCATATCCATACACTGCAACGGGGCAAGAAGGAAAAAGGCCCACGGGATAGAGACCTACATACTGGGCTTCACGGACGACCAGACATCCCTGCAGCTCGCGGCCAGGGAGAACGCCACCACGACCAAGGGACTGAATGAGCTTGGAAGCACGCTCAAGCAATACATACTCAGCGCCAAGAAAGAGGAGTCCCAGGAGGTCGCCGGTTACGTGCAGAAATCCATAATCCAGAACGTCTCCGTGAAATACAAGTACGTAAACAACAAGGGAGTGAAAAAAGCTCCTTTTGTCGTGCTGATCGGCGCGGACGTGCCGAGCCTGCTGATTGAAGCCTCTTTCATAACAAATCCCAGGGAGGAAAAAAGACTGAAAAGCAAAGCCTACATAGAAAGGATAGTGGACGGAATAGTTCTGGGAATAAAAAAGTACTCCCTGCAGGGCCAGAAAGTCTCCTGAAACGCTACGTACTTATGCAGAGCGTAAACAATGAGATCGCGAAAATATTCTCAAGGATAGCCGATTCTCTTGAGATCCTGGATGAAAACGGCTTCAAGATAAACGCCTACAGAAAGGCCTCGCGCAATATCTCCTCAATGCCTGACTCCCTTGAGGAATTCGACGGGGAGCGGGAACTCTCAACGATACCGGGGGTCGGAAAGGACCTTTCCCAGAAAATAATCGAGCACCGCCTCACCGGAAAGATCGCCTACTACGAGGAGATAAAAAAACAGGTTCCAGACGAACTCGCCGAGCTTCTCGACATAAGAGGAGTCGGACCGAAGTTTCTCCGCATATTGGTAAAGCGCTTTGGGGTAACGGACATCGAAAGCCTTAAGGAAACCATCGCCAGTCCGGAAATTCTCGAGGTAGACGGTATAGGAAAAAAGAAAATCGAGCAGATATCGCGCTCGGTAGAGGTTTTCGAGGGCGGGAAAAAGAGAATGAGGCTCACAGAAGCCCACCCTCTTGCCACGGCAATAAAAGAAGAGATAGAGGAAATCCCAGGCGTCCTGCGGGCCGAGCTTGCCGGTTCGCTTCGAAGGATGAGGGAGACCGTCGCAAACATAGACATAATCGCTTCCGCGGAGAACGGGGCGGAAGTTCTGGAGCGGTTCGCAGACCTTGGATTCGTAAAGGAGGTTCTCCGAAAGACCGAAAACGGCGCGCGGGTTCTTACGCAGGCAGGAGTGAGGACCGATCTCCTGGTAGTGGAGCCCCGCTTTTACGCCTCCGCGCTTCAGAACCTGACGGGCTCGCGTGCCTATAACTCAAGAATAAGGGAAATCGCGGCGTCTAAGAACCTTGAGGTTAGCCCCGTGGGTATCCGCAACGGTGAGGGGTACTTCTCCTCCGAGGAAGAGATCTACGAATCCCTGGGACTTCAGTACATTCCCCCAGAGCTGCGCGAAGACCGTGGGGAAATCGAAGCGGCGCGCGGCGGGGAACTTCCCGCCTTAGTCGAGACGGAGGACATAAGGGGAGACCTGCACGTCCACTCGACCTGGAGCGACGGAGCGGCGACAATCCGCCAGATGGCGGAGAAGACGGCATCGCTCGGCTACGAATACGTAGCCATAACCGACCACTCGCCCTCTTCAAGAATCGCAAACGGGCTCAGCATAAAGAGACTGCTTCAGAAAAAAGAGGAGGTCGACGAAATAAACGCCGAGGGCGTAGGGATAAGGCTGCTTATGGGTTCTGAGGTAGACATACTGCCTGACGGCTCCCTTGACTATCCGGACGAGATACTGAGGGAACTTGATTTCGTCGTCGCCTCGGTTCACGGCTCCTTCTTGATGGAAGAGGACAAAATGACAAAAAGAATATGTGGCGCCCTTGAGAACCCGAACGTTGACGCCCTGGGACACCCGACCGGGAGGCTCATAGGGCAGAGGGATCCCTACAAGGTCGATATAGACGCCGTTATCGAAACCGCGAAGAACCACGGCAAGGCCCTCGAGATAAACTCTTCCTACAAGAGACTTGACCTAAAGGACACCCTCGCCAGAAAGGCCGTTGAGGCGGGAGTGAAGATCATAGTGTCAACCGACGCCCACAGAATCCCGCACCTTGAGAGAATAATCTTCGGGGTGGGCACGGCAAGGCGCGGATGGGTGA
Source organism: Candidatus Dadabacteria bacterium (assembly GCA_022819805.1). Classification (GTDB taxonomy): domain Bacteria; phylum Desulfobacterota_D; class UBA1144; order Nemesobacterales; family Nemesobacteraceae; genus Nemesobacter. The sequence continues at coordinate 1,562 of JAJEGO010000070.1, read as the reverse complement.
AGAAAACAGACGTAGTGAACACCTACAGCCTTTCCGAACTCCTTAAATGGCTGGCGAGCCACGACTCATAATGCCCAGACTCACTAAAAAGCAGGCCCGGGCGGAGGTATCACGCCTGAGAGAAGAGATAAGCCGCCACGACCACCTCTACTACTCAGAGAGCAACCCCGAAATCCCAGACGCCGATTACGACAAGCTCATGAGAAGGCTAGTGGAGCTTGAGCGGGACTACGATCTGGCCGCCCCGGATTCCCCCTCACAGAGGGTCGCCGGAGGGGTCTCCGAGCAGTTTGTCCCCTTCGTTCACAAAATTCCCATGATGAGCATCGATAACGCCGTGGACGAGCAGGAAACCAGGGAGTTTGACGGACGGATAAAGAGGTTTTTAAAAACCGAAGAGGAAATCGAATACGTCCTTCAGCCTAAATTCGACGGGGTTTCGGCGTCGCTCACTTACGTCGACGGAGAATTCCTCCACGGCGCCACAAGAGGCGACGGGAAAACTGGAGAGGAAGTAACGCCAAACATAAAGACCATAAGGTCCGTGCCCCTGGTTCTCTCGGGGCGGGGCCGGAAGCCCAGTCTGGTTGAGATAAGGGGGGAAGTAATATTCCCGAGAAGCCTGTTCGGAAAACTAAACGAGGAGCTTCAAAAACTTAATGAAGAACTTGAAAAAGAGAATCAAACTCTCCTGAAAGAAGAGAAAAAACCAAAACCCCTCAGGATGCTGTTTAAAAACCCGAGAAACGCCGCCTCGGGTTCGCTTCGCCAGCTTGATTCCTCAGTCACGGCCCGCCGTCCCCTGCACTTCTACGCCTGGGGAGTGGGGGGATGCGAAGGAGCGGATTTAGGAGACGAACTCGCAATATACGATGCCTTGCGCAAGTGGGGATTCAGCATCGAAGAACCCCGCAACTGCCTGGGCATTGACGAGGCTATTAAGTACGGGGAGGAGCTTGAGGGAAAGAGGGAATCCCTAGATTACGAGATCGACGGGGCGGTGGTGAAGGTAAGAGACAGAGGGCTTCAGGAAATCCTCGGGACGACGGCGAAATACCCCCGCTGGAGCGTGGCCATAAAGTTCTCTCCGAAGCAGATAACCACGAAAGTAAGGGATATAACCGTCCAGGTCGGAAGAACCGGGCATCTGACCCCCGTAGCCGAGCTTGAACCCGTCAGGATATCCGGCATCGAGATAAAAAGGGCGTCTCTTCACACCGAGGACACCCTGAGGGAAAAAGACATCAGGGTCGGAGACACGGTAGTGGTGCAGAGAGCGGGGGACGTGATCCCGGAAGTGGTGGAGGTGGTTCCCTCGCGGGAGAGGAGAAAAAGACGTTTCTCCATGCCGAAGACCTGCCCCCGCTGCAAAACCCCGGTTAAGAGGGAAGGCTCCTTTCACCTGTGCCCCAATATCTTCTGTCCCGCGCAGATCAGGGGAAGGATAAGCCTTTTTGCCTCAAGAAACGCCTTTGACATAGAGGGTCTTGGGCAAAAAAAGGTTGCACAGCTGATAAACAAGGGGATTCTTCGGAACATAGCCGATATTTTCACTCTCAGAA
>JAJEGO010000061.1 GCA_022819805.1 Candidatus Dadabacteria bacterium | reverse complement strand
TAAGCTCCCCCCTGTTCCCGAGTTTTTTCTCCGGATCGCTTACGGAACAACCTGGAGAATCAAGATCGACCACTATCATGATGGACTTGTCTCCTCCCACGCTTGCAAGCAGGGTCACAAAATCCGCCACCCCCGCATTGGTTATGTAGCGTTTGCGGCCGTTTATAATGTATTTTTTGCCCTTCTTTCTGGCTTTTGTGACAAGAGACTCGGTCCTTACGTCAGAACCCGACTGGGGTTCCGTCATCGCAAACGACCCCACGGAGGTTCCGTCGAGGGCCGGAGCGAGATATCTTTCCTTTATGTGGGAAGAGCCCATGGCGAGGGTCTTTCCCGAGAGCAGAAAATGGGCGTTTATCGTTCCCGCAACGCTGGCGCTTATGTAGGCAAGTTCCTCGGCCATGACCGCGGCTGCGCACGCGGGGTAGGAAAGACCCAGTCCCCCGTCCTTTTTCGAATACGGAATCCGGAAAAACCCCTCTGCGGCCATTTTCCTGAAAAGCCTGCGGGGAAAGTTCCTGTTTCTCTCTTTTTTCTCTCCTATATCGCGGGCCAGTGGAAAAACCTCTTTCTCCGCAAAAGCCCTCACCTTTTGCCTTATTTCCCTCGTTTCTTCCGGGAAGAGGTGCTCCTTGTAAAGCCTGGTCTGCATTCTTGGGGGTAACTTGGGCATTTTGCTAACTCCCGTAATAAAGGATTGTTTTTCTTCAAAGACAGATTCGTAGATGTTTCTCCGTAAAAGTTTAACCAACAATCAGGTGAACGTTAAAGACAACTCGAAGAGGACAGAACCCGTGGGTTGAAAACAGAGTCTGCGCCTTCTCACGGTCTTAAAACTCAAGTAAAATGAACCCGAGCAAACCCATGTGGAAGGAGGAAGCAATTGTCTTCGACAGGAATCGTCGTGCCCTACTGGGCGGACGTAAAAAAAGATGATCTTACCTATTTTTCGAAACTGGCCGAGGATCTGGGATACCACTCAATCTGGGTTCCCGAGATGTGGGGGCGCGACGCGTTCTCCCTTATATCCCACATGGCCTCGGTCACTGAGAAAATCAAGCTGGCCACGGGAATCATCTCAATTTACAGCAGAAGCCCGGCGCTTATCGCCCAGAGCGCCGCAACTATGGATGAGTATTGCGGGGGAAGACTGATCCTCGGTTTGGGAATAAGCAGTGTTTACCTCAACGAATACTGGCACGGCACTAAATTCGAGAGACCTATCCGGCGGACGCTTGAATGCGTCGAAATAATAAGGACAATCCTCGCGGGAAAAAGAGCCGACTATGACGGGGAGATATTCAGGCTCAGAAACTTCAGGCTTCTTTTCGAGCCACTTCGAAGCGAGATTCCCATATACATAGCGTCCATGGGACCCAAAAACATCGAACTTACCTCCCAAATCGCTGACGGCTGGATCCCCTACCTATGCCCCGTGAGTCTCATAAACGAAAGAAAAGAAATGTTCACTTCCGGCGGCAGAGAAATAACCCTGGCCCCGTTTTTGCCGGCGATGGTCTCCGATGACCGAAGGGAGTCAAGAGAAATAGTAAGGGAGTTCGTGGCCCTCTACGTATGCTCCATGGGAGATTATTACCACAAGCTCGTGAGCAGCTACGGATTCGGGGAGGAAGCGGACAGGGCAAAAAAACTCTGGCGGGACAACAGGGCGGAAGCGGTAAAAAGCATAAGCGACGAACTGATTGACCTTGTCTCCGTGAGCGGGTCCCCTGATGAGGCAAGGGAAAGACTCGGGACGTTCGCCGATAACTCCGATCTTCCTATCTTAATGTTTCCCTATAACGCCTCAAGGGAGCAGACGGCCTTTGCCATGGAAGCGCTTGCGCCTTGAGGGAACGATCTTTTTAAGGGTCAGGTCTTGAAATAATTTCTCGTCTTTGTTATAATCCCTCTCATGGCAAGACCCTTAAGACCGGAATACGCGGGGGCAGTCTACTACATCTCCTCCGTAGGGAACAGGGGGCAGAGTGTCTTTCAGAACTCGGCCGATGGCAACGCATGGATAGAAATTCTCGAGGGGATATGTGGAAGGTTCGGGTGCCGCTGCTTCGGCTACTGCCTCATGTCCGACGGATATCATCTGGTCATTGAAACTTCGAAGCCTAACCTCTCAAAAGCCATAAGGCAGTTAAACGGCGTTTACACGCAACGCTCAAACAGGCTGCACGACACAGACGGTCATGTTTTCCGGGGAAGATATAAATCCATAGTTGTTCAGAAGGAAGAGTATCTTCTGCCGCTTATGGCCCACATTTTTCTCCTGCCGCTTAGAGCCGGTTTCGTAAAACATCCGAACCAGTTTAAATGGAGCACCTGCAGGTATCTCTACGGAAAGGACGAGGCTCCTGAATATATCGACCTTGAATGGTTTTCAGAAGGTTTCTCCTCGGACACAGATAGCTTTGATGAATTTTTGGGGGAGAGCCATTCTCGCAACGTGGTATCGGAGATCCGAAAGCAGATATATCTCGGTGATGACGAATTCATAGAGCTTGTGCAGGAAAAAACCAAGAAGGGCTCCCGCTCAAAGGATATTCCCAGGTACCAGGTCACAAAACCCGTATCAAGCGTCTTAACCGGTCTTGAGCGAAGCGGGCATTCAAGGGACGAAGCCATAGCGAAAACCTATCTGACCGGGGACTACACGTTAAGGGAGGTCGCAGACGCGGTCTCCGTTCACTACTCGGTCGTAAGCAAGATCGTAAGCGAGTACGAAAAAGGTTCCTCTAGTTCAGGGTAGAGGCCTCAATCCAAGCTGGACTGCCCGGCGAGTTCCTCAACCTCGTCCACCATCGCGCCTATTACGTTAAGCCCGGACTGCCAGAAATCAGGGTCATTTATATCTACCCCGACTCCCTGGAGGAGTTCCGCAGGCGAGGCGCTTCCCCCGGAGCGGAGAAGCCCCATGTAATCGGGAACGAAAGATTTCCCCTTCTCCAGGAACATCCCGTAGAGAGCGAGGGTAAGCAGTTCGCCAAAGGAGTAGGCGTAGCAGTAAAAGGGAGAATGTATGAAATGGGGGATGTAAAGCCACCAGTAAGAATAGTTTTCGGTGAGAGTGACGGAATCTCCGAACATCTGCCGGTTGGCCTCGATCCAAAGTTCGTTTATCCTCGGGGTCGCAAGCTCCCCCGTGTCTCTTCTTTCGCGGTGCAGTTTCTGCTCGAATCTTGTAAGCACCGCTTGTCTGAAAACCGTGGCCATTATGTCCTCGAGCTTCTCTGCCACCAATACCAGCCTGCCTTCCTTCTCCGTCTCGGCCTCCTTCAGTTCGTGAAATACCAGCATCTCCGCAAAAACGCTCGCGGTCTCGGCCGTGGTAAGAGGAGTGTGGGCCTGGAGATAGCCTTGGCGTCTTGAGAGATACTGATGCACTCCGTGACCAAGCTCATGGGCCAGAATCATTACGTCTCTGGGTTTTCCGGTGTAGTTCGTAAAGACGTAGGGATGCACGCTGGGGACCGTTCCGTGACTGAAGGCGCCTCCTCTTTTTCCGTCCCGAAGCTCGGCGTCTATCCAGCTTTTCTCGAAAAACAAAGACGCGGTCTTTTTCATCTCGGAAGAAAACTCTCCGAACGAAGAAAGTACAATTTCCTTGGCTTTTTCCCACGGCACCTGCTCCCTCTCTGAGCCCAGCGGAGCGTAGCGGTCGTAGTCGTAGAACCTGCGGTATCCGAGAAGTTCCCTTTTAAGGCTGTAGTAGCGACTTACGAATTCGAAGTTCTGCTCGCACGATTCAAGAAGCGTGTTCACGGCCCCGTGGGATATCTCATTGCTGAGGTGACGCGCCGACATGGGATCCTCGTAGCTTCTAAGCCTGTCGTTTATCGAGTGATCGTTTACAAGCGTGTTGAATATGTAGGTAAGCACGTGGGAGTTTTCCTTAAGCCCTCTGGTGAGCCCGGACCAAGCAGCCCTTCTTTTCTTTCTGTCCGGATCGTAGAGAAGAGAGAGAGTACGGGACTGATTCAGCTTTTCGACCTTTCCCGAAAGTCTCACCCGGAACTGGATATTGTTCACCACCTCGTCAAAAAGCCTTGAAAACGCCTTCTGCCCCGTGTTCGATTTCTCCTGAAGTATCTTCTCCTCGGGCTCCGAGAGAGTGTGGTCTCTGTACTGTCTTTCCTGCTCAAGAAAATGCTTGTACCCCAAAAGTTTCGGGTGACCCACGAGTTTTTTCGCCCTTTTCTTCGGAACAGAAACCCACTCTACGTAAAAGAAAATAAGCTTTCTCTGAACTTCAGTCGCCTTCTGCTGCATTGACGAGCGGAAGGCGCCGGTTTCGGGGTTCCGGGTGTCGGCAGCGAAAAGAAGGTAGGCAAAGGAAAGTATTTTCCCTACTCCCTCCGACAGGCGCTCAAGCTCCTTTACGGCTCCTAGGAGCTTCCCCGCGGTAAGCGATGGGGATTTTATCTTGCCCCTGTACTTTTTTTCAAACTTGTCGGCCCGCGCCGATATCCTCTTAAAGTCTCTTTCCACACGGGGATCGGAAATTCCTTCGTAAAAGTCTCCGAGATCCCATCTTACGCCTTCTGTTTTCGCCATATCCGTCTCCGCAGCCCGTTTGGGATTAAACGCAAAAGTCACTCTTGAAGCAGGTATATATCCTCAAGGGTTCTTCCTTTTTCCATGTAGTCCATTCCGTAGCCCACGAGAAATCCCTCATTTACCCTAAAACCCACATAATCAGGTTCCGGAGCATTTGTGTCTTTTCCCCTTTTGTCCACAAGTGTGCATATCCGAAGCGAACCCGGGTTTTTCGATTCTACGTGGCGCAGGACAAATTCCGCCGTCCTTGAGGTGTCAACTATATCTTCTACTATTATAACGTCCCGGCCCTCCACGTCGCATTCAATGTCCGCTAAAAGCTCAAGGTGCCCCGGTCGTGTCGCCTTTCTGTAGCTTGAGGCCCTGAGAAACTGCTTTTCGACCGGAACGGTCACCTGCGCCAAAAGATCCTCAAAAAAGGGGCGCGCTCCCTTGAGAACGCAGACCGCAACGGGATTTTTTCCCTCGTAGTCTCCTGAGACTTGCCTTGCAAGTCTCGAAACAGCGTTTTTTATATCGTCTTTTGAGAGGAACTTTTTAAGCGTGACGCCTTCCAGGATTTCGCTTTCTTCAGACAGGACCCCGCTCCCCCTTCAACGTTTTTTCAAGTTCGGGACAAAGTTCGATCACGGAGCGACGAAGAAATTCCCGCTCGTAAACATCAGAATCGACAACCTCTCCGTTCCACACAAGGATATCCAGATCCATTTTTCTCGGGCCGTAGGGGTCTTCCCCAGCATCCCTTCCAAGAGCAATCTCCACTCCCTTAAGCAGGGTTTTAAGTTGCTTGCGACCAAGACGGGTTTTTACCAGCAGTGAACCATTTAGAAAATCCTGCTGCTGCCGGGGTCCTATGGGCCTAGTTCTCACGAATTCCGATTCTCTGAGAACGTTGAGTTTTTCCCCGAGCATTCGTTTAGCGACGCTTACGTTCCTCTCTGCGTCTATGTTTGAACCAATTCCGACAATAACTGTATTCAACCCAGTTACCTTAATATTAATGGTTTAGAACCCGGAAATTATAACTGAAAGGTTGCGCGAGAAGATGAACTTCATCCAAGACCAGAAGCTTGTCCGTCGGGTGACTCTGCAAAAACAACTCGGGATCCTGCAAAACTCTCTGCGTGGAAGGCAGGTCGCAATTCAGGCAAGTCGCTTCCGGCTGTTTACCTCTCCCTCGCTTCGGTGACTGAAACGGAATCGGCGAAGCGAAGCGCTCCGGGTTTCTCCACCTTCACCGACGCCCACCTCACCGCCGGGTCCTCAAAAACTATATCGCATATGCCACCGGCGACTCTCTCGAGCAGGTTAAAATCGTTTGTCTCCACAAAGCTTATGATCTTTTTGTTTATGGCCTTGTAGTCAATGGTATCTTCTATGTCGTCACTTGCTGCAGCTTTTCCCCCGTCAAAATCGATAGTGACGTTTATAACCAAGTCCTGGAGGGTTTCCTTCTCCCAGTCATAAATCCCTATTATCGTGCGAAGCCTCAGGTTTTCGATTTTTATTATCATCTCAATAGGTAAGGCTCTTGCCCCCGTCAACGAAGAGACACTCTCCGGTAACGTAGTCATTTTCCAGAAGATAGTTAAACGCGTTAATTATATCCTCAATCGAACCCGCCCGCTTCATCGGAGCGCCACGAGCCATTTTGCGAAGATAATCTTCCCCCTGTCCCGGAGGCGCGAGAATGGCTCCCGGACAAATGGCGTTTACACGAAAATCGGGAGCGAGTTCCCTTGCGAGCATCTTCGTTAAGTGATAAAGGCTCTTTTTGCTCAGGTTGTAGCAGAAATGCTCAACGGGGATTTTCTTGACCCTCGTGTCAAGAAAGTTAACGATAAGCCCTTCGCCTGTCTCGGCCGAAAAAGACTGGGAGAGAAAAAAGGGCGCCTTGAAGTTTACGGCCATGTCCGTCTCAAGAAACTCTGGGGTCACGTCACGGAACCCGACGTTCTCGAAAATCGAGGCGTTGTTAACCAGAACGCAGAGCCCTTCAAAACTTTTCATGACCTCTGGGACAAGCTCCTTAGCGTCTTCAGCAGATGAGAGATCGCACCTGAAAAGCTCGCAGTTAACACCGCCCTCAAGAATCAGCTGCCTTGTCGCGAGGGCTTCTTTTTCGGAGGAATTGTAATGAAGGGCGATATCATAGCCCTTTCGTGCGAGGTTAAGGGAGATTTCCTTTCCTATTCTCACCGCCCCGCCTGTAACCAAAGCCGCCTTTCTCATTTCGTCGGGAAAGAAGCGGTTTTCACGCCGTATGGAGACCGCCGAAAACCACCTAGGAGTATGTGTTGATATATTATCACTATTGTTTATGATAAGTAAATTCAAAAGCGGCCCGCGCAAGCGAAACCCCAGTCGTGTTTTTACATGAATCAGACGCGCGGAGCGTCGGATTTTGAATGCTCCCGCGCGGATTTCTCCCCGAGGATGAAGAATTGGAAAGCCTTGTAATCAACTGCATAAGAACACTCGCCATGGACGCGGTCCAGAAAGCGAAGTCCGGCCACCCGGGAACCCCGATGGCCCTGGCTCCGGCGGCTTTCGTGCTTTTCGACAAATTCCTGCGGCATAACCCCCAGAATCCTAACTGGTCCAACCGCGACCGCTTCGTACTTTCCGCAGGCCACGCTTCCATGCTTCTCTACGCCACCCTCTACACAAACGGATACGACATCTCGATTGAGGACATGAAGAAATTCAGAAGCCTTCACAGCCTCTGCCCCGGTCACCCGGAGCTTGGAATCACCGCCGGAGTCGAGACCACGACCGGACCTCTGGGTCAGGGAGTATCGAATTCCGTAGGAATGGCCATAGCGGGCAAATGGCTCTCGGAGCACTTTAACCGCCCCGGCCACAACATCGTAGACCACCTCGTGTACTCGATCTGCAGCGACGGGGACATGATGGAGGGAATTTCGGGAGAGGCCGCATCAATAGCTGGGCATCTGGGGCTTGGAAACCTGATCTGGATATACGACAGCAACAGCATAACCATCGAAGGCAGCACCTCGCTTGCGTATTCCGAGGACACGGAAATGCGGTTCGGCTCCTACAACTGGCATGTGGAAAAAGTCGAAGATGCAAACAATCTCGAAGAAATAGAGGGAGCGATCGCGCGTGCGCGGTCCGAAAGCGAGAAGCCCTCAATTGTCATACTAAAAAGCCAGATAGCTTATGGAAGCCCGAACAAGCAGAACACGTGCGAGGCCCACGGGGCGCCGCTTGGAGATGAGGAAGTCAGGCTTACAAAGGAGTTTTACGGATGGAGTGCCCCGGGTGATTTTCACGTTCCCCCAGAAATCCTCTCTTACAGGGAGGAGGCTATCGCTAAGGGAAGCGAGACCGAAGCGCTTTGGGCGGAGAGCTTCAGAAAGTATTCAAACGAATACCCCGAACTCGCTCACGAGTTGGAGATGCTTGAGAAAGGAGAGCTGCCCGAGGGATGGGACAGCGACATCCCGTCTTTTCCCTATCCGTCCGACCCGGTCGCGACGCGCTCCGCGAACTCAAGCGTAATTAACGCCATCGGGAAGAAGGTCCCTTGGTTCATGGGTGGCGCCGCGGATGTGGGTTCCTCGACTAAAACCTATCTTAAGTGTGCAACCAGCTTTTCCGCGGAGGACCGTGGAGGAAGGAACTTTCATTTCGGAGTCAGGGAACATTCAATGGCGGCGATAGCAAGCGGCATGTGTCTTAGCGGACTCAGAGCCTACGCCTCGACCTATTTCGTCTTTGCCGATTACATGAAGCCTTCTATAAGGCTTGCGGCCCTGATGAAACTGCCCGTCATCTACATTTTCACCCATGACAGCATAGGGGTAGGCGAAGACGGTCCCACGCATCAACCCATAGAACACCTCGCGGCCCTGAGAGTGACACCCAACATCGATGTCATCCGACCCTGCGACGCAAACGAGCTTGCGGTTCTGTGGAAACACGTGATGGGACTCTCGGACCGCCCCGCGGCGTTCGTTCTCACAAGACAGAACGTCCCGGTAATAGACAGGGACCGCTACGCCGCGGCCGAAGGAGCGCTCGCTGGCGGCTACGTGATAGCGGACTCAGACGGCACACCCGACATCATACTGATATCAACGGGTTCTGAAGTCCACGTCTGCCTTGAAGTGTATGAAAAACTGCGTGAGACGGGAATAAACCCGAGAGTGGTAAGCCTTCCGTGCTGGAGTCTTTTCGAAACGCAGTCCCAAGAGTATAGAGACAGAGTTCTGCCGCCTTCTGTGCGCGTAAGAATCAGCGTCGAGACCGGAGCGACATTTGGATGGGAAAAATACACGGGTTCGGGCACTACAGCCAGAGCCTACGGAATAGACTGCTTCGGAGAATCGGCGCCGTATCAGGATGTGATGAACAACTTCGGTTTTAACGCGGAAACCATCCTCAAGGAATGCCTCGAACTGCTTGGTAACTAGTGCCGTGTCCACTGAGAACAAAGCCGGTTTCGAGTCGCGAAACTACTTCGAGCACGTCGGCAATTATCAAAGCGTAATCGACTCTGAACTCCTTAGGCTTGAGAGAGGCCGATTTGCCGAAAGATTCTTCAATCATGATTACCTGCTATGGGCGGAGGATCCTTCGGAAATCACAAACCGCCTCGGCTGGGTTCATCTCCCCGAAGAAATGCTCCGGGTTACGGACGAGATTGAGAGCTTCTCGGAATCGGTAAGGAAAAAAAGGTTTACCGATGTAGTGGTTCTGGGCATGGGAGGATCAAGTCTTTCCTCGGAAGTGTTCAGGAACATATTCACTCCCAAAGACGGTTTTCTGCGCCTGACTCTTCTCGATACAACGGATCCCGATTTCATTCTCAGGACCCGAAATAACCTTGACCTTCTGAGAACCCTGTTCGTGGTTTCCTCGAAATCAGGTTCCACAGTCGAGACCGTTTCCCTGATGAAATACTTTTACGGCGAACTCGCGGAGAAAACCGATTCCGCGGGAGAACATTTCGTCTGCATCACGGACCCGGGTTCAAAACTGATCGATACGGCCCGCAAACACGGTTTCAGCAGGGTGTTCGTAAACGACCCCAACGTCGGCGGAAGGTTCAGCGCGCTTTCCTACTTCGGTCTCGTGCCGGCTTCCCTCGCCGGGATCAACATACGCAAAATACTCCAGTCGACCGCTTCCGTTCTGCTTGAACTTAAAAACGCGACCGGAGGAAACTACAGCGAGAGTCCTTCTTTCCGCCTAGGGGCCTTTCTCGGGGTTATGGCCAGGGAAGGAAGGGACAAGCTGGGTTTTGTTTTTTCAGAAAAACTTTTTCCCTTCGGGTACTGGGCAGAGCAGTTGATCGCGGAGAGCCTGGGAAAAGACGGTGTCGGAATCCTTCCGCTGCTTGACGAGGCAAGCGCTTATGCACCGCGGCCCGGAGAAGACAGGACGTATATTGTTTTTTCCTTAAGAGGAGATGAGGACACAGATGCCGTGGCAGAGCGTCTTGCGGACAGAGGGGTTCCGTTCGTGAAAATAATTGTTGACTCACCCGATGCGGTCGCGGAGGAGTTTCTGCGCTTTGAGTTCGCGGTCGCGCTTGCAGGAAGCATCATGGGGATAAATCCCTTTGATCAGCCAGATGTCGAATCCGCAAAGACTTTCGCCAGAAGTTTTCTCGAACTCTACGGAGAAACCGGCGAACTTGAATCCGAGAAACCCGACTTTTCAAGAGAAGGGCTTGTTTTTTCAAGCAACAAAAATATTGAATCCCCGGAGCATCTAAGAGACATCCTCTCTTCAAAGAAAACGGGCTACATATCGATCCAAGCGTACGTGGATCCCGGAGAAGAAAATTCAAAGGAACTTCTCTCCCTCCGAGCACAGATCGAGAGGATATCATCCGTACCCGTAACTCTGGGGTTCGGCCCGAGGTTTCTCCATTCAACCGGGCAGCTTCACAAAGGAGACTCTGGAGAAGGCTTTTTCATTCAGGTAGTGAGCCAGAACGCAAACGATCTCCGCATACCTGACGATGTAGATTCCCCGGAATCGGCATTCTCTTTCGGGATACTCAAGATGGCGCAGGCCACGGGCGACTTCAAGTCCCTTAATGAAAAAGGAAGGGAAGTGGTAAGAATCGGCATTCCATCCGAGGTTGCAGAGAACATCGTGAAGATCACTCGACTTTTTCTGCCCTGAGAGCGGATTAGCTTCGGGAGAAAAGTTCCCGGGACTCAATCCGGTTAGCCCGGAACAAGGTGTTTCACTCCCAGCGCAGAACCTATTATGATGTCGCTTGCCGTACCTATAAAAAGACCGTGTTCAACTATCCCCGCCCTTTCCGACAGACAATCGGCAACAGAAGAAGGATCGTCCATCTCTCCAAAGCTCCAGTCGATGATAAAATTACCCTGATCAGTCAGAAACGGGGAACCATCCCGGGCAAGCCGCAGACGCACCTTCCCTCCTAGGCTCTCAAGGTAGCCTTTTTCGGCTTCAATGGCGAATTCAAATACTTCGACGGGCAAGGGAAAACTGCTACCGAGTCGCTTTGAGAGCTTCGATTCATCGGCGACTATTACGTTTCTCTGGCTGTTCTGGGCCAGCACTTTCTCTCTCAAGAGAGCACCTCCGCCCCCTTTTATGAGATTAAAATCGGGGTCGATTTCATCCGCTCCGTCAATAGTCACGTCAATCTTTCTCTGCGAACCGAGTTCAACTAGATCAAGTCCGAGAGTCTGCGCGAAATCTTTCGTTCTCTCGGAGCTTGGAACGCAGGATATATCCGAAAGCCGGCCGTCTTTTATCCGCTTTGAAAGTTCCTCTATGGCGAACTCGGCCGTTGATCCGGTACCGAGACCGACAAGCATTCCTGTGCGCACGAAGTCGACGGCTCTTACGCCCGCAGCTTTTTTAAGCTCTTCTTTTCCGCTCATTATGAAAAAGGGTTACAGACTTATCTTGAGTACCCGGATAGTTAACACAAAGATAATACTATACGAATAATCCCGAGATACAGTAACAAAAGAAATGAAATATTCTGAAAGCATATTAAAAACAAGCGTCGGTTCCCAAAACCCTCCGGGCGCGTATCGTTTTGTTTTGGCAGAAAAAGCTTATATACTTGATAATAGGGTTGAATTACAAGGCTAAAGCACAGAGTGGGTTATGGAGAATCTAAGACATATACTCAAACATAAAGGCAGCAGCGTGTGGTCGATAGCACCGGACGAGACCGTGTACAGGGCCCTCCAGATGATGGCGGAGAAGGAGATAGGCGCTCTGCTCGTGCTCGACGGAGAAAAGGTCGTTGGAATATTCTCCGAGCGCGACTACGCGAGGAAGGTTATCCTCCAGGGAAGATCGTCGGCCAACACGAAAATAAGCGAACTCATGATCAGGGATGTGATCTACGGATCACCCGACGACCCAATTCAGGAAAGCATGGCTATCATGACAGCGAACAAGATAAGGCATCTTCCCGTAATAGAAGACGGAAAGCTTTGTGGGATGGTGACAAGCGGCGATATCATAAACCACATCATTTCCCGCCAGAAATTCGAAATCGAGGCGCTTAAAAAATATATAACCGGAGGCTACTGATCCCCTGACTGCCAGTCACTGACAAGGAGCGGGATTTGTACGCTCCCGGGGTTCTACGCGGTCAGTTGTTCCTGAACCTTCTCGCAGTCAGAGTGAAAACTCTTTGCGACTTCAAGGAACTCTATGGCTTTTGACGCAGAGGCCTCTCCATCCCTGTACTCCATGAACCTGTGCGAGATGTCAAGCCACTTCTCATTGGTCTCCCCGGTTCTCACGACAAGGTTTTCAAACTCCCATATCGTCTGCTCCGGAGTGAACGGATCCACGAGCTTGGTGTAGAGAGGAACATGGGCGCTGTCTGAGCACGCAAGGTAAAGCTCGTTTATGCACGCTTCGTAGTCGCCGTGCAGGAAAAGAGCCTGAGCCTGCTCAAGACGCCTCTCTGCGTCTGAGAAGACCGGAATTTTCTCTTCCACGGTAACCCCAGCGCATTCTCCCCTTACCCCCTGCTGAACAGCGAACTTTTCTTCTTCGTGTCCCCAGTCCGTGTAGAAGTCCGGATCTTCCTCATACGACGGGATCGCATTGAACTCGGAAACCGCATCCTTTATGTACTTGGCGCCGAGTCGTTTCATGGTAAGGTCAAAATGCTCGCCGTTTTCTTTTTCCTTCTCGTATATCTCAAGCAGCCTCTCAACAACCTTGGGAGCGTTTCTGGTCGGAATCTTGGTTACCGGCATTGCAAGGCGCGAGTCGTCCCCGTAAAGCCCTCCACCGAGGAAAAGCATCTCTGCCGGAACGCTTCTTCCTTCCCTAGTTATGGAAGCTCCCTGGAACCCTATGCTGGCCGAGACATGCTGGGCACACGCGTTGGGGCAGCCCGATATCTTGATTCTCAGGTCCCCAAGAGTCTCCTTGTACTTCCCAAGACCGTTACCCATCATGCTGGTAAGCTTAGTCGCAAGGCCCTTGGCCGAGGTGATGCCCAGACGGCAGGTATCGGCACCCGGGCAAGCGGTTACATCCTCAAACGTGTCCGCACCTGAGTCGGAAACACCCGTTTCTTTGAGCCCAGCGTAAAGCGAGGGAATCGCCTGATCTGGAATCCACCTGATCACGAAGTTCTGCTGGATCGTTATCCTTATTGAACCGTCGGCAAAGGCATCTATCATGTCCGCAAGCGCTCTTGCAGTGTCAGATGGAACGTCGCCCAGAAGCACTCTCACGTTAACGATGGAATATCCTTCAACCCCCGCCGGGGAAACGTTTTTCTGCCGCCACTCCGCAAAATCCGAGTCCTTCTCCACCCAGCCCGGAGCCTCCGGAAGGTCGTGTCCGTTTAGCTGGGGAGTTTCGTGCTCCTGGTCAATTCCCTTAAGATAGTCATTCCAGGAAGGATCAACCTCAAGCGAAGCCCTCTCCTCCTCGACTACCTCCCTGAACTTATCAAAGCCCAGTTTTCTCACAAGAAATTTCATCCTGGCCTTCATCCGCACCTTCCTCTCCCCGTACCTGTCAAAGACCCTGACTACAGAGGCGGAAAAAGGTATCATCTCCTCAACCGGCATGAACTCGGTCCAAAGATGGCCGAGCGAAGGCGAAGCGCCGAGCCCGCCGCCCACATGGACCTGAAAGCCGCGTTTTCCGTCCTCTTCCCTGACCCTGGCGCGAAAACCCAGATCGTGGATGCGCACCCCGGCGTTATCGACATCCGGGTTGCTCTCGAAGCAGACCTTGAACTTCCTCCCCATGTTCTGGCATATGGGATTGCGGAGCATAAACTCCTTAAACGCCTCGGCGTAAGGAGTCACGTCGAAAGTTTCGGTAGGCGAAGCGCCGGTTATCGGGGAAGCCGTGACGTTTCTTATGGTGTTGCCGCATGCCTCGCGGGTGGTGATTCCCGCGCTCGCAAGATCCCTCATCATGTCGGGAACAGTCTCAAGATTGACGTAGTAAAGCTGTGCGTCCTGACGGGTCGTAAGGTGAAAGAAACCGCTTGCGTACTTGTCCGAAACATCTGCAAGCTTTCTTAGCTGAGCAGAACTTAGTTTTCCGTAGGGAATCTTTATCCTCTGCATCTGGACTCCTTCCTGGCGCTGGGCGTACACCCCCAACTGGAGTCTTATTTTCTGAAATTTTACCTCGCTTATCTTCCCGTTCAGGTATTCAGAGACCTGCTGCTCGAATTCGTCGATCTCGTCCTTTACAAGTTCGGGTAACGAAAGTGCTTCTTCGTCCATGTCCTACCACTCCATAAAAACTCTTTGATATCTCCCGATATTCTAACATAAAACAAATATTTTTTGAGAAATCAAGCCTGCTGGCCGTTTTGGGCCAAAAGCCACCTCTCAATCACTAGGAGAACATATCTAAGTTCCTGTTCCGTAAGCCTTTTCCCCTTGGGGATGCCGTGCCACTTCAAAAGACAGCTCCGACAGCACGTGGCCGTGGCGTGCTGGGCCCGGAACACCGGATGCCCTCCCCAGGGAGTTTGCTTACCATCGTTTGCGGGCAGAGCAGGGGCAAGTCTTTTCTGAAGAAAGTCTCTTCCGTGGGAAAGCACTGCGGGAAGCCCTTTTTCCTTAAGGTAAAGCGCCTCTTTTGAATTCAGTTTAAAACCCGAGCGGAACCGCGACCTGGCGAGTCTTCTGAAAACATTCTCCAGGCGCCTGTCTCCGGCGTTTTTCTCTTTATCCATGGAAGAAATTCAGTGCTTTTCCCCTTTGAGGAAAAAATTCCGCATCCGCCCGAGTACCTGCTCCGTTTTCCCGCAGAAAAAATTGCTTCCAGCAACGGAGTTTATGAAGAACTTCCCGTAGTACTTCGACACGATGCGCCTGTCAAGAACCATGACCACGCCGCGGTCAGTCTTTGTGCGTATGAGCCTCCCGAAACCCTGCTTGAATCTCAGTACCGCGTGGGGAAGTATGTACTCGCGAAACGAATCGATATCCTGTTTTTCCATGTATTCGATTTTCGCCTCAGTAACCGGGTCCGTGGGAACCTTGAAAGGAAGTCTGCATATGACTACCATCCTCAGTGAATCTCCGGGAATGTCGACCCCTTCCCAAAAGCTGTCGGTCGCGAAAAGCACCGAGTTTCCAAGCGTTTTGAACTTCTCAAGCAGCAGACCCCTCGGCATCTCTCCCTGCCTGAAGAGGGAAATGTGCGCAAACCCGCTACGCTCGAGAATCTCTCCCGTCTTCGCATAAACCCTGTTAAGCGAAGAATAGGACGTAAAGAGCACCAGAGCGTTTCCGTTCGTTACGGAGATGGAATCGGAGAGTATCTGCGCGAGAGAGTCTTCGTAGTTTTCCTGTGCGGGCTCGGGGATGTCCGCCGGGACCAGCAGCAGGGACTGCGTGCGGAAATCAAACGGGGAATCGACGATCAGTCCCCTGAATCTCTCGTTATCCGAAAGTCCGATGTTTTTCCTCTGGAAATCGAAATTCTTATCCACGGCAAGCGACGCGGAGGTCATAACGACGGTCTTTGTCTTCGAGTAAAGCTTTTCTTCAAGCTCTTTTGACACGTCAAGCGGGGAGAGGTTGATGGAGCAGAAAATGGCCGCACGTCTGCGGTTTCCCTCAAACCACCTGATGTGACTCTCGTCCCCCTCGCCGAAGAACCTTCCTATGACTTCGCGGAAGGCGACGCATCTTTTAGCGATGCCGCCGAGTTCCGCGGTGAGTTTTATGTGGGTATCCGCGTGCGGCGAAGCCTCAACCACTCCAAGCAGGTGGGTAATCTCGTTTTCAAGCGAAAAAAGAGATTTTTCAAGTCCCCCGAAGCGCTCATCCATGCCGCTCCACTTCTCATTCCGCACAATCTCTTCGGTAAGCCTAAGGCTTATCGCCGTTTCCTCCGATATCTCCGCCCCGAAACCGTAAAGGGCGTTAAAAACTTCTTCGCTTACAGCCTCTATCCGCTCGACGGCCCCAGCAAGGGCATTGCCCGAACGCTCGAAAACCTCCTTCAGGGCGGAATCCTTTTCCCTCTGCGCAAGATGCGAGATGTAGGACAGGAGCCCCTTGTCCCCGCCTTTGTTTTTCCGAGAGCGAAGCCTCGAGAGGGTTTTCATGATCCCGTGCTTGCTCAGTTTCAGACTGAAATGCGAAGTCGCCGCCTCGGCAATATTGTGCGCCTCGTCAAAGACGACCTTCGCGTAGCGGGGAATTATCCCGAAATCCGAATCAGGCCCGGCAGTCCCCTTTATCGCAATATCGGAGAAAAGCATGTGGTGATTGGCAACCAGCACCGAGGCTCTTGAGAGCTCTCTTCGTGACTTAAAGAAAAAGCAGCTCGAATAATGGGGACACTTGGCTCCCGGGCAGCTTTCGCTTTCCGCAGACACCCTGTCCCACACGTCGTCGGGGGGCGTGAACGCAAGATCGGAGAGGGAACCGTCCGTGGTGGTCTTCGCCCACTCGAGCACATCCTTCATCGACCCTCTTTCTCCGTCATCTATAAAATCGAAAAGATCCTGTCCCACGGCTTCGCCGCGCAGAAGACAGAAATAATTTCTCATTCCCTTAACAAGCGCGTAATCGAATTTCTTCGGGAAAACATCCCGAAGAAGCGGAAGATCCTTGTTTATCAGCTGCTCCTGAAGATTTATGGTATTCGTGGAGACCAGCACCCTTTCATTGTTGTTGATCGACCAGAGGATGGAAGGTACGAGATAGGAAAGAGTTTTTCCGGTGCCCGTGCCGGCCTCTATCATCGACAGGTATTCATCGTTAAAGGCCTCGGTTACGTTTGAGAGAACCTCGAGCTGCTCGTCTCTGTGCTCGTATTTCTCTCCCAGAACCCGTGCCACGGGACCCGCCGGCAGAAGATACTCCCTCGCGGACTCATTATTGACGCGTACCGTCTCTCCCGGAACGAAAGGCTCAACCACGACGTATACATTCTCAACCCCGCTGTCCACTATATAGAAACCAACCCCCTTGTTTCCGAAAGCCGAAGCGACGGCCACATCCTGAGGAGAGGGCTCCAGGTTGCCCGAGGGATGGTTGTGCACAACCACGTTTCCCGTCTTCGCCGCATCAAGGATCGCCGGAACCGCATGACGGTTGCCGCGGGCAAAGACCCTGACATCGCAAACCAGGGAGTTTTCGTTTATTTTCCCGACGAAAAAAACCTCGTTTCCGTGGGCCTCGGTTATCGCCTCCCTGATGAACTCGGCAGACTCGGGGGTAAAGTAGTTCTCAATCATATCCGCTTAATTTTACACGGAGGCGTTAATAACAAAACTTCCCGGAAAATGTTGCCTTGCCCTTCGGGCTTCGGTAGCCTGTTTTGCGTGTCGGGGGAGGGATGGCCGAGCGGTTTAAGGCGCTGGTCTCGAAAACCAGTGGGGTCCTTGTGGCCCTCGTGGGTTCGAATCCCACTCCCTCCGCCATTTAGTTATCCAGAACTTCTTCTATACCGGTTCCGCGGGAAGCCTACCATTTCTGGTCAAAGCCCATTTCTGGCAAGGGTATCCTGAGGCTACGCGGTGAATAACAACCTTATTCACCGCATATTTTGCGGTAATTCCTTGCTTATACGGCGAACAGGGGGTATAATCACTGCAAATAATGCGGTGAATAGCATGTGGATACATAAACATCACAGTTGGCCGGACTTCATCTGGGATGCCGGAAAGCTCGTTTCCAAACTTGCCGATATCCGGCACCGTCAGGGCCGCCTATTAGGCAAGATGGAAGGGTTGGGTTTTGAACTGAGGAGAGAGGCAAGCCTCAGCACCCTGACAAGCGATGTCGTTAAATCATCAGCCATCGAGGGAGAAAACCTGAATCCCAAAGAGGTTCACTCGTCAATCGTTCGCCGACTGGGCATTGATATCACCAGCCCCCTGCCAGTGAACCAAGATGTCGAAGGGATTGTCGAAATCATGCTGGATGCGACTCAGCAATCTAGGAAACCCTTAACAAAAAAGAGGCTGTTTGACTGGCATGCCGCATTATTCCCAACCGGCCGCAGTGGCATGCGTCGCATCACAGTGGGCGGCTGGCGAACCACGGGATCCGGCCCCATGCAGGTGGTTTCCGGCCCTGTTGGACGTGAAAGAGTTCACTTTGAGGCCCCGAATGCGGAGCGTCTTGAGCATGAGATGACAGAGTTTCTGGCATGGTTTGAGAGCGAAGACGATGTTGATCCTGTGCTCAGGGCCGCCATTGCCCATTTGTGGTTTGTGACGATTCATCCATTTGAAGATGGTAATGGGCGTATTGGCAGAGCGATTGCCGATATGGCCCTGGCGCGTGCTGACGGCACGCCGCACCGCTTTTACAGCCTTTCATCGCAATTTGAATCCGAGCGCAAGGATTATTATGACCAATTGGAAAAGCAGCAACGCGGCACTGCGGAGATAACAGGTTGGCTTGAATGGTTCTTGGATTGTCTTGGTCGCGCTACTTCCAACGCCGAAGAGGCACTGATCGCTGTCTTGTTTAAAGCGCAGCTATGGGAAAAGATCAATCGGCGACCTGTCAATGAACGTCAGCGTCTCATTATTAATCGCATGCTGGAAAATGATTTTAGAGGGCATATGAATACCTCAAAATATGCCAAGCTGGCCAAGTGTTCTCCTGATACGGCGCTAAGGGATATCCAAGACTTAAAGTCACGCGGGATTTTTATTCAGAACCCCGGTGGCGGACGAAGCACAAGCTACCGCTTGCCGGATACTATCTCAGAATAAGCTATCAATGTCCTAAAAGATTTCGTCCGGCGTAAGTTTTTCAAGGAGCCGGAAGAAACGATCAGGACGCAAGATCGAAGGTAAGTCTTCTTCTTTCCAGATCTGCCGACACAAGCTTTACGCGAACCTCTTCTCCAAGTTCAAACCACCTTCTTTTCCTGCCCCTGCCCTTGTAAGAATGTTCGGGGACCAATCCTTCGACGAAGTGCTCCTTTATCTCTACGAAAATCCCGAAGGGGTGTATGCTGAGTATTTTCCCGTGGAAGACTTCTCCCACGCGAGTTTTCATGAAATTCGCGGTCTCGAGGTTCATAAACTGACGTTCCGCGCCCTCGGCCGTCCGCTCCAGAATCGAGCAGCGTTCGGCGATCTTCTTGAGAAGAGCGGAATCGTAGGAAGGGGGGTTTTTCTCCAGTATGTCGTCGACAATCCTGTGAACAACAAGATCGGGATACCTTCTTATGGGCGAGGTGAAGTGAGTGTAATCGTCTATCGCAAGACCGAAATGGGGAACATGCCTTGTCGAGTAAACAGCTTTTTTAAGTGCGCGCAGAATCATGAAGTTTATCTGCTCCCGGTCCCGTCTTCCCGAAGCGGTCTTCATCACCGCCTGGATGTCAGGCTGTTTTGCTTTTGCTCCCAGGTTCGCCTTGATTCCCATTTTGAGAAGGCTTTCGCGCAGCTGTTTTATTGAATCCGGATCCGGGGGCTCGTGAATCCTGTAGATCGATTCGAAACCATTTCTAAAGACAAACTCCGCAACTGCGGAGTTGGCCATGATCATGAACTCCTCTATTATCTCGTGGGCCGTGTTTCGCTTAAATCTGTCAACGTCCCTTACCTCTCCTGAGGAACTGCGAAGAAGCACGGCCTCGGGAAAATCGAAGTCAAGACCGCCTTTCCCGATTCTAAGCTCCTTGAGCTTGCCGTAGAGTTCTCTCATCACAAGCAGGGAAGAAGTTATGCCTTTGCTGAGCGAGGAGGAGACAGCGCCGCTTCCTTCCAAAACGGCCGCAGCCTTGGAATAGGTGAGTCTCGCAGAACTTTTTATCACACTGTTGTATATCCTTGAGTTCTTAAGTCTTCCCGAGGAATCAAAATCCATCTCGACTGTTTTGGTAAGCCGTCTTTTTTTCGGCCGCAGGCTGCAGAGATCATTCGAGAGCCGCTTGGGAAGCATGGGAATAACCCTGTCCGAGAGATAGGTGCTGGTGGCCCTGCGCGCGGCCTCCTCATCGCACGCGCTCCCCGACAGCACGTAATGAGAAACGTCCGCAATACTTACCCAGAGCCTGTACCCCTTGCCCTTGCGGATTCTTTTTATGCCCACCGCGTCGTCAAAATCCTTTGCGTCATCCCCGTCTATGGTGAAAATGGTTTCCCCCTCAAGATTCACTCTCGCCGAAAGATCACCGTTTGAGAACTTTGCGCTCAGGTTAGCGACCTCTTTGGTCACGTTGCGCGAAAACCCTTTAGGAAGACGGTACTCGGAGATTATTCCCTTTTTCTCGGTTTCTATTTCTCCGGATATCCCAAGACGCTCGGTCACTCTCGCCGATGTTTTCCCAAGCCCGATCTCTATAACCACGAGTTCTCCGTCGGAGAAGCTCCTTTTTTTTCCTCCGTTTTCAATATCACACTCGGGAATCTCCGCCTTTCTCGGGCATGCAACAAAACCCCTTGGGGTTTTTCGCAGATCGGCCAAAACCCTCAGGGAGTTCCCGTTGGACAAGCCGTTCGATCCGATATTTTTCCGGTTCCCGTTTAAGGTGTGACCAGGAAAATTCGGACGCCGGTGGTCTCTTCCGGCAGGTTTTTTTTCATATTTTCCGAGGCGATAGCGCCCCTTGGAGCTCTTTTTGACCGTTCCCTCAAGGACCATCTGCTCCAGCGTAGCCCGGAGATTTTTTCTTTTTCTCTCAGGCATGTTAAGTCCGCGGAGAACATTGCCTTCGGAGAGGCTTTTTTGCTCTTTTTCGCTTAGCAGTTTTAGAATCCGCTGTTTCCTTTTACTCGACATGGTATAAACCTGGATTTTTGGCCGTGGTAAGTTCCCTGTTTTAAGAATTGAAATTTACGGGGTCTTGTATACAATAGTGCCGTTTTTTATTAATTCTGCTTGCTGGAGTTTCGTATGCTTAGAACAAACATCCTCGGAGGGATTCTGATAACCGCGCTGGTTCTTTTTATAATCGGTTTCGGAATTTCCCTCAAATTTTCACTCGACTGGTCTTTTTACTTCAAGGTTCTCTCGGTAGTAGGCGCGGTCGCGCTTGCGGTTTCTGTGATAATCCACCTTATACCTTCAAGAAACTGATCCGGTACGCGGAATTTCTTACCAGTTTTTTCCTCTATTCACAAACCCCTGAGCGCAAGACCCACCGCGACTGCCATCTTCGGAGCCAAGTGCTCAATGTACTCAGGGTCAAAACGCGAATCCGAAACGTCAATATTCTGAAAAGGGTTCGAAATCTCAACCGGAGCCCCCATAGCTTCACCAAGTGTATGGGCCATAGTCGCAATTCTTGAAGATCCTCCCGAAAGAATCACACGGGTGAGCCCATCCCCGTATTCGTCGAGAACCGCTTTTGTCTCGTCTGCGGCACGGGTAGCGAAATCGGTCAAAACAGACGTTATCTCTTCATATCTGCCGTAGCCCTTTATGCTGCACTTTATTCTCTCGGCCTCTTCGTAGGTGATTTTAAATTTATCCATAAGACGAAGCGTTACCCATTGCCCTCCAAGCGGAATGTCCCTCAGCATGAGAGGTGTGCCGTCTTCCAAAACGCTTAAATTGACCACCGACGCTCCTATGTTAACAAGCGCCACCTTTTCACCGCGAACTGCGCAAGAAACCGCGTAGGCGTTTGAAAGCGCCATGGCGTCAATATCGATTATCCGGGCGCGAAGGCCCGCGGAGGAAACGGAACTTTTATATCCCTGTGCAGTTTTTTTAGAAACCGCGGCGATCAGCACCGGAACCTCCTTGGATCTTCCATTGCGGCGGAAAAGCGGAGTGTAACTGTAATTAACCCCGTTAACGTTTCTGAAAAGGCTGGCGCTCACGAGATCCGGAACAAATTTTTCCATGTCTTTTCTGAGAAAGATCTTGGGAACACTGACGATCTTAGAAGCGACGGCCTCGCCAGAGATACCTATCACCACCCTCTTGGCCCTTATGCCGAGTGTTGAAACAAGATTCGAGATAATCTCGGAAACCATGTCGCCTCTTGAAACCGATTTACCGGTTATAGCGCCGCTTGGAAGCATGGACTCTCCGATGTTCTCGAGCTGGTAGTTTCCACCCTCGCGGGTGAGTTCCACAACCTTAACGGAATTTGAACCTATATCTATTCCAACCATGGTACCTCTTCTCTGAGGAGCGAATCCGGGTGGTGAAATTTACTGAAAGCCAACTTCTTTTTGAACGGAGAAGTCAACGAACCGGGAATTGGAGACTACTCTTCCACAAGGTCGTAATATATTTGTACTTCCTTGGAGTGGGCTTCTGGGGGAAGGTTATCGAAACTGGCCGTGAAGAAAAAGCTTTCCGACGGATCAAGGGTATCTCCTTCCTCGACAAGTGAGGAGGTCACGGCAAGGGCATTTCCATCCGAATCCTTTATAAAAATAACGACGTAGACCGACTGCACGGGAAAATCCGCCGTGTTCTCGACAGCGCCGTTAAAATCCACGCTCCCGTCTAGGTTCTCGGTCTGGAGAACAGGTCCGTCAAGTTCAACGGCAGAGTCATCCTCCCCGACGCAAGCCGCAAGAAAGAGAGCCAAGAAAGCAAGCAATGTAATCAGAAAACCTTTTCTCATTTTTCCGGTTTAGTTCCCACGTTTGTAATCGAAATTACGTTCGCCGCATCCGCGGTTTTCTCCTCCGCAGTTTTTTTATCCTCCGAGGCGTGATCTTCTATTATGTCTCCAAGAACCTTATGCATAAGCTTAAGCGCGCTTATGGAGTGTTCCTTGAGGTAGCCCTCTCCGTCAAAAGGTATCTCTTCCTTTCTCCTTCTAAAGAACAGATAAAGAATGAATGCCTGGTTGTTAAGTACCATTAAAATGGCTACGTAAAGCAAGAAGTTGTCGGCGAAAACCTTTTTCATCAGCGTTTTCGTATCAGAATCGATTTTAACTATGCCGAGAGGCCCTTCGGCCTGTGGAGAGAGAAACGGAACAGAAACTGAAATCTTCCCGGCATATTTCTCAACCGAGTACCCCTCGGGCGGATAGGTGTTTTCCAGAAAGTGCCCGGAAGCCATTTCGTTCTCCCCCTGTTTCATAAAAGTGACACTGAAGAACTTGGGGGAAACTCCGAAAGTGTTAAACAGTTTTTCCCTGCCCAGTCTTTCGTCAAGAAAAAGGTAGAACTCGTCGCTTGTGGACTCCGC
Source organism: Candidatus Dadabacteria bacterium (assembly GCA_022819805.1). GTDB lineage: Bacteria > Desulfobacterota_D > UBA1144 > Nemesobacterales > Nemesobacteraceae > Nemesobacter. Next base: position 27,237 of record JAJEGO010000061.1, on the reverse strand, counting down.
TCCGCGATCCTGGTAGAAACTGGTTGCCTGGTCTCCTATCGTTTCGGCGATTGCTTTGGTTCTGGTAACAAACTCTTTTTTGGCGTTATCGAACTGGAAATAAAACACCACCCCTATAATGGCGATAATGACCAGTTCAACTATAGATATTTTGAACAGCAATCCAAGTTTTTGGTTCAGGCGCATTTTACGAATTCTTCAAGTATCTTGCGTAGCTTTTTGTCTTGGGAATGTCGGAGAAGCATGAATATCATTCCGGCAAAATCCTTTTTGATTTCTCCGTCAAGACTTCTGTAAAGCTTGACGAGCATCTTCTCCTCGTTTGTGAGAACCTCGAGTTCCTGCTCGGATATGGCCTCTTTTTCGATAAATCTTTTGAGTCTCTCGGCCCTCGAGACGCTCCAGATTTCCTCAATCTTGACTCCTAGGATCGAAGATATCTGTCGGCAGCGGTCAAAAGAGGGCGCATCAACCTTTCCAGTTTCAAGCTGATGTATGTACACGCTTGAAACTTCAAGAGATCGAGCTAGATTCTCCTGCGTAATCTTTCTTCTCTTCCTTATCCTCTTTAGATAATCTCCAAATCTCATTCGAAGCTCCTCCGGGAACAAAATAGTCCTATGTAGGCTAAGTTTAACCTAATGTATATAACAAAACAATCCGGTTGGACGTGCCCTAAGTCCACTGATTAAAAAAAGGGAAAGGGGGGAGAGAGGTGCTTCGATCCATGGCGTCTGCTGTCTTGACAGTGATTCAGTCTTCAGCCAATGCTCCGGCGGCATCGTGAAGAGATAATACTACGTCTGAAAATCGCTCTGATCGATACTCCAATACCTTGTGCTTAAAATGCTTGTCGGCAGTTACAAATTGCCGGTTTCTCTCTAAAGCTAACGCCAGATAAAGACAGTCATATGCAGGATGATCTAGCTCAACTGCGAGAGCAGTTGCAGAACCAAGTAAATGCCGGGTCGGAAGAAGCTCAACTTCTGCCTGTTCAAGAGCTTGCGCTGCGACCATGGCTTGGTCTTCGGAGAGTTCATTGAGGCGTACCTTTTTCCATAGAATATTGGCACATTCCGCAACTAAAAGGTCAGGCGCGGATAATTGGGCATTTGCAAGAACACTCAGAGCTTCGGCAGTCCCTTCTTCCTCCACAATCCATTTAATCGCGACACTAGCATCAATGACGTAACGGCTCACCGCTCGTTACGCCCTTCACGCAAAAGATCTTCGGCCGGGGTATGTTTTCGGCCCTTGGTCATCTGGCGGAGCTTTGCCGCAATTTCCTCAAACGCGGGTTCAACTTCTGCGGAAAGCGCCTGGCGTAAAATTTCCCGGTGTTCAGCTTCTGCCGAACGCCCGTGGCGGGCCGCACGGCGTTTGAGACGAAGTATAAGATCGTCATCGACATTTCGAACATGCAGATTTGCAGGCATAGAATAACTCCTCATATATATTTGCTATCAATGATAGCACACTTCTACTCTTTTTCAAATTATTCCCAATGTCGCCATCGCTCACAATCAAAGCAACAGCCTCGGAGGGCAACAACGAAATCCGGGTCAGAAAAAAGAATCAGAACGAGGCGCAGGTGGCTTTTACCTCGCGCAAAACCCCCTGCTGGGAGAATCTCTGTTTGTATTCTTCAATAATCCTGTCTATTCCGGGGGCGGAGTCGGCATCAGGCGGGACGAGAATTATAAGCACCTTAGTATCCTCTTTTATGAGTGCTCCGTCGGGATTGGTGTACTGTCCATAGGCATCCAGAGTGGTAAGACCGTCCGGAAACTCAACGGTGATGGTGTCTTCGAGAAAACCTTCCCACGCCTCGTCGCTAACGACCCGGGGATTATCCGCATTCCCGCGTCCGAAAAAAAGCCTGTATTCGGTATATGGGTTGGTTCCGTCCGGACACGGGTTTGTCTGAGCCTCGGAAGAACACGAGAGGATAAAGGCACAGGCCGCAAGAACTGCAATGGTAGTAAGAAGATCAGCGGTCCGATCAAGCGTCTTTAACATAACTCACCTCGCTTAAGCGAAGAGACAAAAAGATTCCGTTTCACCTATTAAAAACTCAAGAAAAGTAATGTGCCCGGAGGCGGAATCGAACCACCGACACGAGGATTTTCAGTCCTCTGCTCTACCAACTGAGCTATCCGGGCAGAAACAAACGGGCTTTAATTTTACCCGAAGAGAATATTTTGTTTCAAGGAACGAAACTTCTTCGTTCATAAACAAAGGGGCCCCGGCCCTTTCTTAAAGAACCGAAGCCCCCTGAACACAGAAAAAAGAGGTATGGAGAGATGGTTTTTTTCTTCTGCGTTGTGTTTGGTTTCCTCTATTTATACGTCAAGCCAGTAAAGAAGCTGTACGGCAAATCCGTGCTGATCCTCTTCGCCGGCGAAATAAGCGTCGTCGCCGTCCGCCTTGTCGTAGCGGTACTCAAGCCTCGTCTCGAAATTCCCCACGGACTCGAAAGGAGTCAGTATGAGAGTCGAGGTGAACTCGTAAAGCTCGAGGTCCGGCGTATCAACCCTTTCCGACTCATCAACGTACTCACCCCTGAGAGCGAGCGACATGGAGTCCGCAAGACTTACTATCGCGTAACCGGCAAAACCCCAGCGGTCTCCCCCCGCGTCATGCGACGTGTACTCGAAATCGGCTATCAAGGTGACCTTCTCCATGAGGGTCATGGTACCAACGACCGTGACAAGGGTCCTGGTATCGCCATCAGTGTCGCCGAAGTACCCGGTAACGCCGAGCCAGCCGTCGTTCGGGAAATTAAGTGCGACCTGGCCCTCAAAAGTTTTGCCGTCATCAACGTCATCAACCGCGTCCCAGTCGTTGCTCAGGCCAAGCGCTAAATCAAGCGATCCGGCACTGAAAGTGGCCCGCACGCCGCTGTGAGCAAACGGAATCCTGTAGAAAAGCAGGGATCTCGTTATGTTGGTGTTGTCCTTTGCCTCTATAAGCTCCCAGCCCGCAAGCGTGGTGAATTGACCGGCGTAGATGTTAAGACCGCCGGCACCCGATGGAACAAGCACGTTTATGTAAGCCTGATAAGGGCTTACCGCGCCGTCACCGTCACTGTTAAAACCGAAGCCGAGACGTTCAGACTGCTCGCCGAAAAGAACATCCGCCCTGAAGCCCACCTGGTCCATCACTCCCTCGCCGACGGTCGGAACCTTCTCAAGCGAAAGGGTGATGGCGTCTATCGAAAAATCGTTATGTTCGGGATAAAGACCCCTCTCAACGATACCCTCCCCAACTTCTCCGTTCGAAACGTACTGATAGGTCGTGTCAAGCGAAACGCCGAGCCCGATCGAATTTCCGATATCAACGGCGTTTGCCTTCGGGACCGCGAACTGGGCCCCGAGCAGCAGAACCGCCGCTATCATCAGTGAAAATTTAGAAACTGTACTTCTCATTTTTTCTCCTCCTATAGAGTTGTTTTTCTCTACTTTTTTCCTTGTTTTGATACTTAAATTAACCCTGCGTTACGCCCTGGAAATCCGGATAGGACTCCATTCCATGCTCGGTTATATCAAGCCCTCTTCTCTCCTCTTCCTCGCTTACCCTTATTCCCATGGTGATCTTTATGGCGTAGAAAATGATGAAGGCACAGACAACCGTGAAGACTCCGTAGGCGAGAACTCCGATAAACTGGGTCACGATGCTGAAATCGGGCCCTCCGAAGATTCCCACGGCAAGCGTTCCCCAGATGCCGCAGACCAGGTGAACGGAAATCGCACCCACCGGGTCATCTATCCTTATCTTGTCAAAGAAGCTGACCGCGAAGACTACGATTATTCCGGCCACAAGCCCTATGATGACCGCCTCTCCGGGGCTGACCACGTCGGCTCCCGCAGTGATTCCAACAAGACCCGCGAGCACACCGTTTAGGGCCATGGAAAGATCAGGGTACTTAAAAGTCCCCCAAGAAGTGAAAGCCGCTCCCAAAGCACCAGCCGCAGCCGCAAGCGAGGTCGTCACTATGACAAGCGAAATAAGTTCCGGATCCGCGCTCAGGACCGAACCGCCGTTAAAACCGAACCATCCCATCCAGAGCAGGAACACACCGATGGCAAGAAGAGGCAGCGAGTGGCCAGGAATCGGCCTCATGGCTCCCGAGGAAAGATATTTCCCCAGGCGTGGGCCGAGAAGATAGGCCCCGACAAGTCCTCCCCATCCGCCGACGCTGTGAACGAGCGTGGAACCGGCGAAATCGTAAAAACCCATCTGATCAAGCCATCCTCCGCCCCACTTCCAGGATCCCGCTATGGGATACACGATTGCGACGAATATTGTCGCGAAGATAAGGAAGCTTGAAAGCTTTATCCGCTCAGCGACCGCTCCAGAAACAATTGTGGCCGCAGTAGCGGCAAACATCGCCTGGAATATGAAATCTGTGTAGTAGGTGTAACCACCGTCGGCATACTCTATGAGTCCCTCAGCCCCAGCAGGCGCCGAGATGCCGAAGCCCGCGAACCCGAAGATACCACCACCTATAATACCAAAATCCCCCGGGTACATAAGGTTAAAGCCCATAAGGGCGTAGGTGAGAATGCCCGCCGAAATAATGAACGTGTTTTTAAACAGTATGTTTACTGTGTTCTTCGATCTGGTAAGTCCGGTCTCAAGAGCGGCAAATCCGAGATGCATTATAAAAACAAGAAAAGTAGCAAGCAGCATCCATACGTTGTTCGCCACGAAGACTGAGTGCGCAGAACCGTCTGACGCAAAAGCCGAATAGCCCCCCAGAACAATAAAAGCGAAAACCGAGAGAAACAGCACGCGGCTGCATCCGAAAGGCTTTCTCAAGAAATCTGCGATATTCATAACCAACTCCTCCATTGTTTGGACAATTTTCTTCTCAACACCTTCTGCAATTAAGGGGCCATAAAAACGAAAGGGCGAGCATGCTAACGCTAACTCTTTGAAATAACTAGAAAAAATTAAATTCCCAACAGCCACGGATTTTCAAGTAGACTTAGAGTTTGAAAACCATGCCTAAAAAATGTGCACCACATGCACCGAAAAAAACCGGTTGGAAGAAAAATCGCGCGCGGGCACAAAGAATGGAGACAGAAGCGGTCGCTTCTCGTAAGAACACGGAAAAATGAGAATTCTTTTCGCAGGAACACCGGAATTTGCCGTACCATCGCTCGTGGCGCTTTGCGACTCCCCCCATGAGGTAATCGGTCTTCTCTCAAGACCGGACAGGGCAAGGGGAAGAAGCCAAAAACTCGTATGGCCGGAGACAAAAAGAGTCGCCATGGAGCGCGGAGTGCCCGTTTTTCAGCCCCAGGACTTAAAAACATCCGAATTCAAAGAGACACTGAAGACCCTTTCCCCCGACATGATAGCGGTCGCGGCTTACGGAAAGATATTCCCCGCCGCCGTGCTTGACGCACCCCCGCTCGGTTGCGTAAACGTTCACGCATCGCTGCTTCCCCGCTACAGGGGAGCAGCGCCCATTAACTGGGCCATAGCAAACGGAGAGAAAAAAACGGGAGTTACGATCATGCAGGTGGAGGAGGAAATGGACACAGGAGACATCCTCTCCCAAAGAGAGGTGCGGATAGGGGATGAGGAAACCGCCGAGGAACTTTCAAAAAGACTTTCGCTTGAGGGAGCCGGGCTTCTTCTGGAAACAATTGACCGCATCTCAAAAAATGACATATCACCCGTAAAGCAGAACTCAGATGCGGCTACCTACGCGCCTCTTCTCTCGAGAAAAGACGGCGAGATTGACTGGAGCCGGAACGCAGAAGAGATAAAAAACCTGGCAAGAGCGATGACTCCGTGGCCGTGTGCCCACACCACCTTGGGAGGAAAGAACCTCAAGATATTCAGAGCGCTTGCGGGCGCGGGGAAAGGAAATCCCGGAGAGATAGTATCGGTCGGGGGAGAAAGCCTTGACGTTGCAACGGGTGATGGGGTTCTTCGCATATTATCCCTTCAGATCGAAGGCGGGAGAAAAATGGATGCCTCAGAATTCATGCGGGGGAAAAAAGATCTTCGGGAAGGACAGTCCATGGGAGTTGCCGGAGGCACCCTACGTCCTGATTGAGATCTCGAAAGTTCCTATGTTCACTTTGCCGGCGAGTCCGCATTTCCAGCAAAGATCCGTAGCTTGAGTTTTTAACTTCGCGGGAACCAGCAGAACCAGCTGGGCGGAAAGGGCCGAGAGCTCCTTCCAGTACTCGCTTCTTTTCTCGTCTACAGTGGCTTCAGTCTCAACTTCTATGATCTGCACGACCTGCCCGTAGGAACCGAGAATTATGTCGGGGAAAAAACCCTCGAACTCACAAAGCTGCTCTCCCCCAGGGTTGGTACGGATCTCCTTGTAAAGCGAGGAGTACTTGTGCTCCACCTGCTTTATCACCCAGTCGTGCATGAACCTCTCCTCACTCGGAATTTTCATATCTCCCGCTCCACATAAGTTTTGTTTTCAGGATGTTGAAATAATCCCTGAAAGGAGATTTTATGATGTTCACGTAACTCTCAGAACCTTCAAGCATAACCTCGTCGCCGAGATAAAGAGGTACTCCCACCTGACCGTCAAGCGTGAGATAGGTGTTCTGTATGTCGGTAAGCACCTTTGTCCTTATCTTCTTCGTGTTGGGCACCACAATTGGTCTGTTGGTGAGAATGTGCGGGCATATTGGAGTAACGGTTATCACGGGCAGCGTCGGAAAAATTATGGGCCCGCCCGCGGAAAGAGAGTAAGCGGTTGAACCGGTAGGGGTCGCGAAAATGATTCCGTCAGCCTTAAAGGTCGTTACGTATCTTTCCTCTATATATATGGAGAGGTCCACTACCTTGGAAATGGGGCCGTTGTTTATAACGATATCGTTTAGCACAGTGAACTCTTCCCGCTCTCCGTCCTTTCTGACTACGCAGCACGATATCATGTCCCTTCTCTCGATCTCGTAGTCCCCGGCAACCACTCTTTCCATCATCGGAAAAAATTCATCCACGGTAAATTCCGTGAGAAACCCGAGTCCGCCGAGGTTGCAGCCGAGTATAGAGACGTCATACCCCTGCGCCAGGCGGGAAACCCATATAAAGGAACCGTCGCCGCCGAACACGACTATTATGTCAACAGCCTCGGCCAGATCTCGCTCCGCGAGCAGGTTTTCCGCATCTATGCTCCGGCCGAGATTCTCCTCGACGAAAAACTCTATGTCCCTTTCACCAAGCCACTCGCACAGCCGCCTGGCGATTTCGTAGACTTCCGCGCTGCCCTTTTTCCCCGTTATACCGAACTTCAAGTTGCTTCCTCCCTTTGATTTTCAGCCGCGTCATGCAGAAGATATGATTGTATGAAATCATCTATCTGTCCGTCAAGTACCGCGTCAACTCCAGAGGACTCAAAATCTGTTCTGTGATCTTTAACCATGCGGTAAGGATGCATGACGTACGACCTTATCTGACTTCCCCAGCCGATCTCCTTTTTCGAGGAATTCAGTTCCTCTTCCTTCTGCCTTTCCTCCATTCTGCGCAGTTCGTAGAGCCGCGCCTTGAGTATCCTCATGGCGCTTTCCTTGTTCTGGCGCTGGGACCTCTCGTTCTGGCAGCTGACAGCAACCCCCGTGGGCAGGTGGGTGATGCGGACCGCAGAATCCGTCTTGTTAACGTGCTGGCCTCCCTTTCCGCTCGCGCGGTAAGTGTCGATCCTGAGATCTTTTTCCTCTATGTTCACTTCTATTGAATCATCTATCTCGGGAGAGACAAAAACCGAGGCAAACGACGTGTGCCTCCTCTTGTTCGAATCAAACGGGGAAATCCTCACCAGCCTGTGAACACCTGTCTCCGCCTTCAGGTAACCGAAGGCGAACTTCCCCTGGGCCAAAATAGTGGCGCTTTTTATGCCGGCTTCCTCTCCGTCCTGAGTTTCAAGCAGCTTCGCGGAAAAACCCTTCCTCTCCACGTACCGAAGGTACATGCGAAGAAGCATCTCGGCCCAGTCCTGAGCCTCCGTCCCCCCGGCCCCGGCATTTACGGATATGATAGCGTTTCGCGCATCGTCAGTACCGCCCAGGATCCGGGCGAACTCAAGTTCGGAAAGCCTCGCGTCAACAGACGCAAGCATGTTGTGGGCTTCTTCAATTGAATCGGGGTCGTCTTCACCGACCGCGAGCTCGAAAAGGCACGTCGCGTCCTCCATGTCGGAGCGGAGCTTCTCGAACCCCGAAATACAGTCCTTGATTTCGGATTGCTCCTGAAGCGTTTTGCGTGCTAGCTCAGAATTATCCCAAAAGTTGGGAGCCGCCGTAATTTCTTCAAGTTCTTTGAGTCTTTCGGTTTTGGCAGGCAGGTCAAAGACAGTCTCCTGTCATGTGGATTCTGCTTCCCAGATCTTCTATGAGACTGCGCAATTCTTCTTTCATCTAAGATACCTCCTTAAACGCACGAAAACATAGTACGCAAATAACCCGCGAATTCAAAAAACGGCGCAGGAATCAACGCAGAAAGCATGTTATATTACCAGCGCATTTCATCAGAACTTGCGGACATGCGTTCCCTGGCAATGGCCAATTCAGGCAGCCTTCCGTCAGGCAACCCGTGGTTCAATTAAACTTGATTTTTTATTTTTCCGCTTGATTCAAGCTTTGATAAAAGGTACCGGTCAGCTTAACCGGCTCCCCATCGAGACTTACCGTCTGGTGGGAATCGGTCCATTTCCGTGTTATAGTGCAGGGATTTTTTTACGAAAAGTGAGGAGATTCGCCAGTGATAAATCCAAGATTCCTATTGTACGTCTTAAAAAGAATACTGCACCTGCCCGCAAATCATTCTAAATCCTCTTCTACCCCTTCCCACTCCTGCTTTCCGGAGTACCCGCTTCGCGCGTTAAGGACACGGGATAAGACCAGTTCTTTTCTCCGCTTGTGCGCAAGGAAAATAAAACGGCTTTTCGTAAAGAGTCGTGCGCCTGTTCCGCCGGGGTCCGGCTGGATTGCGTGCGCCCTCGGGCGTCGGGACCTCCGCGCCGCGGCGGGTCTTCTGATTGCCCTAGCGGCACTCTTCGCGCTGCCCCTCCAGGCCCAGGCGCAGACAACCATCACCATAGCAGCGGGCGACGACGTGAAAGAGAAGAACCCAGCGGTATTCACCCTGACGCGGACTGGCGACCCCGCCCACGCACTGACGGTGACGGTGACGGTGGCCGATGACGCTACCAACGCGGTGCTCGGCGGGACGGTGCCGACGACGGTGAGCTTCAGCGCGGGGCAGGCGACGGCCTCGCTGTCGCTGCCCACGATAGACATCGACGCGGCGGCAACCCCGCAGGTAACGGTGACGGTGGCCTCCGGCACCGGCTATGCGGTGGGCAGCCCGGACTCGGCCAGGGTCAGGGTCGCAGCCGGCATCTGCGGGCGGACGCAGCAGGTGCGCTCCGCAATCCTCGGTAAAATCACCGGCGTGAGCGACTGCGCAACAGTTGCCGATGACGATGCGCGGCTGGCGGACATCACCGGCACACTGGATCTCCAGCATTCCGGCATCACCGCGCTCGATGCGAAGGACTTCGACGGGCTGACGGCGCTGTCGCAACTGTACCTCTCTGGAAACAGCCTGGCCTCGCTGCCCGCAGGGGTGTTCGACGGGCTTGCGGCGCTGTCGCGGCTGCTCCTCAATAGCAACAACCTAACCTCGCTGCCCGCAGGCGTGTTCGACCAACTGACAAAGCTGTCGCAACTGTACCTTAATGGCAACGACCTGACCTCGCTGTCCGCAGGGGTGTTTGACGGGCTGACGGCGCTGTGGCAACTGCAGCTCGATGACAACGACCTGGCCTCACTGCCCGCGGGGGTGTTCGACAGGCTGACGAACCTGTTGGTGCTGCGACTCGATGACAACTTCCTGGCCTCGCTGCCCGCGGGGGTGTTTGACCAACTGACAAAGCTGCAGGTGCTGGGGCTCGATGGCAACTCCCTAGTCTCACTCTCTGACGGAGTGTTCGCCAATCTGGGGAATTTGACGATGTTGAGCCTGTCGGGCAATCCCGGCTCGTCCGGTTTCGTACCTGCGGCCGAGGCCGGGCCGAACCAGGGGATTCCCACTTGGGGTGGCGTCCTGATTCTCAACGCCTCGGCGCCGCTATCCGCCAACCCCTGGGGCAGCAACGTCACCTATGGCTGGGCGCTGACTGATCCCGAGAGTGGGGTGACCGTGGACTTACGCTACGACAGCTTCTTTGACCACACGGTGGCTTCCATCCCAGCTCTGACCGCCGGGACCGTGCTTACCTTCACCCTGACAGTGACCGGTAAGGGCACCACGTCCCGTACCGCCACCGATACCATGACCGTGACTGTGGGACAAACCATCTCCCAGGATACTACGCTGACGACTACCGAGAACAAAGGGCCGAGGACGCCCATCCCGACAACGCCCATCCCGACGACGACCACCCCGACGACGACCACTGTTCCCTCTCCACCTCAATCTGCACCTCTGCTTCCGCCTCCTACAGAAGCCGGGAAGATAGACACCAACGATGAATTAAGGGAGTTCGTTGAGGATGCGGCGGAGAGAATCAAAGCCTCAGATGCCTTTGAGGGAACACTTAACCTCCTTGAGCGGTTCAGGGACAGGGAGGGAGACTGGAATGACGGCTCCACGTATCTTGTTCTTCTCACCAAAAGAGGCGGGGTGTACTTCCACGCCAACCGCAGGGAAACAGAAGACCGAAACTGGTCCGGGGTTGTTTCCTGTGAGACGGGAGAGGACGTGCTTAATGTGGAAGAGGGTTGTTTTATAGACGGGGGCGGTTATGCGCATCCGTTTTCCGCTTCGCATGTTCCCCTTACGCGCGGCGAGGAAGAATTCATCCTGCTGGGCGGTTTCGATGAAATTCCCGAAGGGGAACCTTTCACGGGGATAATTGACGGACCCTCGACGGAAGCCGGGGATGTGGATACCGACGATGAACTGAAGGAGTTCGTGGGAGATGCGGCAAGGGCTCTCGGGGAAGCTCTCAGAAACCAGATTGATCCCGCGCAGTTGCGGGGAGTTCTGAGGCAGGGACAGTGGATGGAAGGGGACGTCTATGTTTACATCATGGATGAGACGGGACGGGTTATATTCGATGGACAGGACAGGAGCAGGGAGCAGAAGCGGACGGACGAACCCGGAAAGCTGTACGTCATAGATCGTATAGCGAATGCGGGCGAGGAGGCCGTCGGACATGTGGTAGGCGATTTCTGGATTTACGCCGTAAAGGTTGTGGTTCCTTTGGACGGCGGAGGGGAAGAAAGCCGCATATACGTAGTGGGTTCTGAGTACCGCGTGGAGGAAACACCGCCGGGCGGGAGTGACAGCGGCGGGGGAGGAGGTTGTGCTGTTGGAGAAAGCGATAGCACCAGCGCGTTCAGCCTGTTTCTGGCAGCGTTGACGCTGCTTCTGGCGGTCTTCCTTAAAAAAACATTCGGCGGAAGAGAAGATGGGTTGAGGTAGGGCGGTCGAGAACGATATTGCGCGGTTTCGGCTCAGACTTGAAGCCCTCTGGCATGGAGTCAAGCTCGGAGTGCATCATGACGGCGGCGGGGACGGGGGTAACCGGTAACCAATTAACCCAAAAACGGACGGCTTAAATTGACTCCTTACAAACAGCGCAGGGCTCAATTGAAACACCGTGCGTTTATGGGTATTTTATCCGCTTTGATTCAATCCCTTAATAATGTGAGGAGAAACACTGAAATGAAAAAGTTGCTGCTGACCCCGGGTCCCGTAGCGGTCTCAAGCGAAATAATGGTTGAGATGGCCAAACCGCTCATTCACCACAGAACCACCGAGTTCGAGGCGATATTCGAGCGGGCAAGAGAAGGACTGAAGCATATTTTCCAGACCGAAAACGAAGTTTTCATACTAGCGGCTTCGGGAACCGGCGCCATGGAAGGAGCAATTGTGAACACCCTCTGCGCAGGGGACAAGGTAATCACGGTGAACGGCGGAAAATTCGGTGAGAGGTGGGGAAAAATCGCAAGGGCCTACGGACTCGAGGTGGACGAGATACAAGTTACGTGGGGGGAGGCGGTTTCGCCCGCAATCATAGAGGAAAAGCTCGATAGCGACCCCTCGATAAAGGCGGTTTTGATGCAAGCAAGCGAAACCTCTACGGGCGTTAAGCATCCCACGGACCAGGTCGCGGCGATTACCTCGAAAAGAGACGACGTACTGCTGATAGTCGACGGCATAACGGCCGTCGGCGTGTTTCCTCTCCCGTTTGACGAACTGGGAATTGACGTTCTGGTGGGCGGTTCGCAGAAGGCTTTCATGCTTCCACCGGGACTTTCATTCGCGGCAATGAGCGAAAAAGCTTGGGAATTTAACAAAACCTCGGATCTTCCGAAGTTCTATCTCAACTTTGCCGACTACCAGAAAAGCGCCCAGAAAAACACGACGCCCTGGACTCCGGCCGTTACGCTCGTAATCGGCCTCGGCAAGGTTATAGACGGATTCATGGAAGAAGGAATGGAGAACATTTACAGAAAACGCCAGGTGATGTCGCTTGCGACCCGCGAGGCGCTCCGAGCGATCAACATAGACCTTTTCACCACGGATGAGGCAAGCCAGGCTCTTACCGTTGGGGTAGCCCCCGAGGAAATAGGAGCGGGAAAGATCATCTCCGAGCTTCAGACGAAATACCACATGACGATCGCCGGCGGACAGGATCACGCCAAGGGGAAAATCTTCAGGGTATCTCACATAGGAGACGTTGACAGAAACGACATGGTCGCGTTTGTCTCGGCCCTTGAATCCGTCCTGGAGTCTCTGGGACACGATTTCACAAGCGGAGCAGGCGTCTCCAAGGTCTCGAAAATACTGGCAACCGTGTAGCTGGCGTTACTGCGGGGTGTGCGGACCTCGGTTGCGCTTGGCACTGGTGAAATCTTCATGAAACACTTCTCCGTGGAGACCTTCCGTTTCCTAAAAGACCTCAGCACTCCGCGCGACAAAAAGTGGTTTGAGGAAAACCGTGGTCGCTACGAGGAAAGCCTGCTCGGACCTTTGCGGCAAGCCGTTACCGACATGGGCCCCGCCCTTCGAGAAATGATCAAAGACTGCGAGATCCGCCCCGCAGTCAACAAGACGATTACCCGGATCAACCGGGATATGCGTTTTGCCAAGGGACAAAGCCCTTACAAAGACAACATGCTCGCCCTTTTTTACAGAGAGGACCGCAAAAGGGTCGACGCTCAACTGTTTCTGGGTTTTCAGCCCGAAGGCGTATGGCGGGGACTCTACGTACCCACCCCGCTGCTCGCCCCGGATGCCCTGATGGCCAAGGAGATAAAGGACGATCCGCAAGGCGTCACAGATCTCGCGCAAGACATCGGCATTGGAGACGATATAGATTTAGTCGCGTGCAAAAAGTACGGAGAGGTTGACCGCATGCTTGACCCGGCAGAGGCAGAAAGTTTCCTCCAAGGACCACACCTTTGCGCCTTGCAAACACTCGAACCGGAGGAGGTCGCAACTGACCCTGCTGCCTTTATCCACGAAACCCGGGACCTGCTGGTACGACTAGTTCCCCTCTGGAGCCTTTATTCAGGAAAAATGCTTTGAGACAAGTGGGTCGTCGTCTATTTCCGAGATCAGGTAGCCGATCCCGTAATAGTCGCCCGAGTTGTGGTAGAGTCTCACTCCCTGGGGAGTAGTAAGGTAGTTTCCCGTTTTCACGGTTTGCTCTGGAAGATCAACCTCGTACACCGTGTAGCCGACCGTTCCGGAACCGATATTAACTTTTTTCCGCTCTTCCCTGAGTTTTCTTACGCTTTTCGCGATCTCCCAGGCCTTGGGGTAGATGTGTCCTTTAACGAGAAACTTCATAACAGCCGGAAAAACTAAACGACCTCCATCTCCACGCGGTCTATCAAACTGATGCACATCATTATCTTGTCTATCGCCGGATTGCGTTTGTGAACGAAAGTTTCCGAGAACTCTCCGTCGCAGTCCCCGCACGCACCACCCTCGTCTGACTTCTTTTCGCAATCCCCGCAGTAATATGTCTTGAGGTTATACCAATGTAAAGAGGAGTAAATAAGCTCCCTGAAACCGCTTTTGCTAAGACACTCCCCCCACTCGGAAATCGCTTCGACCAGGTTGCTGCGGTAGTGATCGGGGATATCTTCCAGGTGTCCCGAGTATATCTCTTCCTCTCCTACGTAGATTCTGAAAAGTTCCGACATGGCAGTAAAATCAGATAGTCGACAGCTTTGAGATCAGGAGGTGATCAACCAGAACGAGATTGACCATGGCCTCCGCTATTGGAACCGCCCTGGGACAAAGACACGGATCGTGTCTTCCCTTTACCCGCAGCTGCGTTTTTTCTCCCTTCTTATCCACTGTGTCCTGCACCTGAGATATTGAAGAAGTGGGTTTTATGGCGATTCTCACGACCAGATCCGCCCCGCTCGTTATCCCTCCGAGAAGACCGCCCGAGTTGTTAGTTCTGAATCCGAGGGTTCCGTCTTCCTTTTTATACATGAGATCGTTTACCTGAGAACCCTTTTTCTCGATAACCCCGAAACCCATACCCACTTCAAAGCCCCTTATGCCCCCTATGCTCATAAGGGCGCGGGCGAGGTCCGCGTCAAGCTTGTTAAAAACGGGCTCCCCGAGACCCGAGGGAAGCCCCTGGGACACAACCTCAACGGTTCCCCCGACGGAATCCCCCTCCTTCCTGACTGACTCTATAAGATCAATTATCCTCTCGGCGGCTTTTGGGTCAGGACAGCGGACCGGGTTTTCCTCAATCTGGTCAAGGTCGATATCCTGGGCGATTATGTCTCCCACCTGCTTTACGTATCCGGTGGTAGTCACTCCGTGGGAGTTAAGGATTTTTTTCGCTATCGCGGCGGCGGCCACCCTGCCTACCGTCTCCCGGGCAGAAGAGCGTCCTCCCCCCCTGTGATCCCTGCGGCCGTATTTTTCATCGTAGGTGAAATCGGCGTGACCTGGGCGGTAGACATCCTTTATGTCCTCGTAGGATTTTGATATGGCGTCCGTATTCCCCACCATCATGGATATGGGGGTTCCGAGGGTCTTCCCCTCAAAAACGCCCGAGAGTATCTGGATTGCGTCGGCTTCCTTTCTCTGGGTCGTGATCCTGCTTTGACCGGGACGTCTTCTGTCGAGTTCGTACTGTATGTCTTCGGCGCAAATCTCAAGTCCCGCCGGACAGCCGTCAACGATCACTCCAAGGGCCGGTCCGTGGGACTCTCCCCAAGTGGTAATCCTGAAAAATCTTCCGAAACTGTTTCCCGCCACTTTATTCCCTTTTTTACTTTAGATAGCCGTTTTCCCTGAACCACTCAACGGTTTTTCGTATAGTCTGCTCAATAGGCGTCACGGTGAATCCGAGCTCCCTTACGGCCTTTGAGTTGTCAGCGTGCCAGTTGTACCTTGAAAGTTTTATGGAATCTATGTCCAGCGTGGAATAATTCGGAAATCCGAGTCCCAAGACCCTCTCTAGGAGAAACGCAGTGGTGTAAGCGAATATGTAGGGGATCTTCATTTTCGGGGCCGAAACGCCGGTTATCTCTTCTAGAAGGGCGAAATAGCCCCGCACATTGACGTTTTCGTTTGCGAGTATATAGCGCTCTCCGGGCTTTCCGTTTTTCTCCGCAAGCAGATGTCCGTTCGCGACGTCCTCAACGTCAACAACGTTAAAGGTGCCGTCCATGTAGCCCGGGAACCTTTTCTTGCAGAACCAGAGAACCGATCCCGAACTTGAAAGATAGATGTCCCCCGCACCGAGAACCACTGAAGGGTTGGTTATAACCACGGGAAGCCCCTTTTCGCTGAAGCTCACAGCCTCTCTTTCCGCCAGATACTTGCAGTTCATGTACCCTATCCCTTCGGAGTAAAGATCGTACTGCGTGGATTCGGTTACCGGAGAACCGTCACGCTCAACCCCGATTGCGGCGACACTGCTTGTGAAGACAACCTTTGACATCCCCACATCCATGGCGGCAGAAAGAACGTTCGAGGCGCCACGCACGTTTATATCCAGCATCTTCTGATGATCGGATTTCTTAAACGATACGAACCCCGCAGTGTGGAAAAGCGTGTCGCATCCGGAAAAAGCGGCCTTGAGTGAATCAGGGTCTCCAACGTCCCCGTAGACCTTCTCAACATCAAGGGAGTCTATGTTCTTAGTATTGCTCGTTTTCCTGACAAGAACCTTGACCCGGTCTCCCCTCTCAACCAGTTTCCTCGTTATGTGTGATCCTATAAAACCGGTCGCTCCCGTAACTACTGTCGCCATCCGTATTTCCTCCGGGAAATTTTAATTGAAGAAAAATCCTATCGGAAGATTATAACAATTCCGCCCGATAATGTACAAAAATAGACACGAGACTGCGCACGGTTAAAACCCGGTCACATTATCATCATCGAGTCACCGTAGCTAAGGAACCTGTAATCGTGCGATTTCGCTTCCTCATAAGCAGCCAGGGCTAGTTCCTTGGTACCGCAGAACGCGGAAACAAGCATAAGAAGGGTAGAACGCGGCATATGAAAATTGGTTATAAGAACATCCACGAAACGGAATTCGTATGGGGGTCTTATGAAAAGATCCGTCCTGCCAGAAAAAGGTCGCATATTGCCGTCCTCGCTTCCGGCCGACTCAAGAGTCCTTGTGACCGTAGTTCCAACTGAAATAATCCTTCTTTTCTCCGCCTTGGCTTCGTTTACGGCTTCTGCGGTTTCCCGTGACACAAAAACACGTTCGGAATGCATCGCGTGGTCATCAATCAGTTCTTCCTTTACGGGTCTGAAAGTCCCCTCTCCGACATGCAGAGTGACATATTTCATCAGGACTCCCTTTTCGCGAAGATCAGAAAGAAGTTCGAGGTCGAAATGAAGACCGGCTGTCGGGGCGGCAACGGCTCCCTCCTCGGTCGCATAAACGGTCTGATAAGTTTTTTTATCCGACGGCTCAGGTTCTCTTGGTATATAGGGTGGAAGAGGCATTCTCCCCGTGCTTTTAATAGCCTGTTCTACAGGCTCGCTGAATCTTATAGTCCAGCTTTTATCAGGTTCTCTTTTAAGACTGGCCGATACTCCCCCGTCAAGCCTGATGCTAAGACCCTCGGTCGGGTTTTTAAAAAGCACTTTCCACTGAGTCTCATCTTTTTTCTCTGTAAGAAGAAACTCTACGGCTCCCCTTCGCTCCACATACCCCGTAAGCCTTGCGGGAATGACTCTGGTGTTGTTTAAAATCATGAGATCGCCGCGGCGGAGCAGGTCCTTAAGATCAGAGAACCTGGCGTGGGAGAAACGCTGTGTCTTCCTGTCGACCACAAGGAGGCGCGAAGAACTGCGCTTGGAAAGCGGATACTGGGCGATCAGCCGCCGGGGAAGATCGTAGTCGAATTGATCCGTTCTCATCTGCGAAAGGGCTATTTCCCTTCTAGAAGTTTTTTCACGGAAAGCCGGAGCGAGTTTAGCCTTATGAACCCAGTAGCGTCCGACTGGTCGTAAACAGAGTCCTCTTCGAAAGTCGCCAGATTCTCGCTGTAAAGAGAATTCGGTGACTTTCTGCCGCAGACTATGACGTTCCCCTTGTAAAGCTTAAGCCTTACCGTACCGCTTACGCCTTTTTGGCTCTGGCGGACGGCGGCGCTCAGCATTTCCATCTCGGGGGAAAACCAGAAACCGTAATAGATAAGTTCCGATATCTTGGGAATCAGGGAATCCCTGAGGCGCATAACTTCCCTGTCCATGGTAATCGATTCAAGGGCCCTGTGCGCCGCGTGGAGAATCGTGCCGCCCGGGGTCTCGTACACGCCCCTTGACTTCATCCCGACGAACCTGTTTTCAACAACGTCGACCCTTCCGATGCCGTTTGCGCCGGCAACCTCGTTTAGGCCGGCAAGAAGAGAAGAAGGCGAGGACTCCTCTCCGTCCACGGAAATGGGTATGCCGCTCTCAAATCCGATTTCCACGTAAACCGGCTGATCGGGGGCCGCTTCCGGCGAAACGGTCATCTCGAACATATCCTCAGGCGGTTCGGCCCACGGATCTTCCAGAATCCCGCCCTCATAACTTGTATGGAGAAGGTTGCGGTCACAGCTATAGGGCTTTTTCTCCGTCGCCGTAACGTCTATTCCGTTTTCCTTGGCGTAATTTATCAGGTCGGTTCTTGATTTGAAATCCCACTCGCGCCACGGGGCTATGATTTTTATGTCGGGATGGAGAGCGTAGAAGGTAAGCTCAAAACGGACCTGGTCGTTTCCCTTGCCGGTGGCTCCGTGGGAAACCGCGAAAGCTCCCTCGCGCTTGGCTATTTCAATCTGCCTTTTCGCGATTAGGGGCCTCGCTACGGAGGTGCCCAGAAGATAGCTGCCCTCGTACACGGCGTTTGCGCTTATCGCGGGAAACACATAATCCCTGACGAATTCGTCCCTCAGGTCTTCGATAAATACCGCGCACGCCCCGGTTTCCCAGGCTTTCCGCTCCGCCTCCTCCAAGTCCTCTTTCTGTCCTATGTCCGCCACATAGGCTATGACATCGGAATCGTACTCGTTTACGAGCCACTTAAGAATCACCGAGGTATCAAGCCCCCCTGAATAGGCGAGGACTATCTTCTTTTTCTCAGACATTTTACGGTTGCTCCGGGATTTCTTCGCTTACGGAAAGCTTAATCAAGGTTGGTCCTGATTCTGCTCGGAGACCGGGCGAAGATCGAGAAGATAAAATTTCACTCCCTTGTTCTGGTAGAACTTTTCGAGCGAAAGACCGGCATATTCTATTTTCTGGATGTCGTCTCCAGTGTAGTTAAGGTTCTTTACTTCTCCTGAAAGCTTGCACGAAACCGGCACGTCCTTGTCCGGCCTCTCCTGACAGATAAAACCCATGTCTATCTGTCCGCTCAAGTCCATGTCCAGAGGAACAACGAATCCCACCACAAGGTTCACGCTCTGCAGTTCGATCACCATGATCTTTATCCTGCTTGAATCTTCCTCGTCTCCGACATCCATAACGTAGCCGTAGTAGTTGATTTCCTTGTTCTGCTCGCTAAGGGAATTCATGTACCAGTAATCTTCCGAATCGAGCCAAGACATTATCTTCATTGTTTTTTCCTCCGAGGATTTACATGGATATCTTGGGAAATTATATACTATTATCCTATCTTTGGGCAACGATGCGGAATTGATTTAATATAAAATTCCCTTCGAATAGTCTATGCAGATTCAAGCAATTACAAAGGAACTAAAAACAATACAAAGAAACTCGCCATGAAGCGAAAAACAAACCAAATGGGTGATGGTTCTTTCATAGACGCTATAACCATAGCAATTCGAGATTTGAAGCAACCCAAGGTATCGGAAGTAAGTCCTGTTCCAAGGCACGTACGTATCGACGGCAAAACCTGTCTAATAACCGGAGCGAACAGCGGATTGGGCAAAGCCGCCGCCGCCGAACTTGCAAGGCGTGGCGCAAACATGATTTTAGCTTGTCGACCCGGTCATACGAAAACATGCGACGAAATAAAGACACTGTCCGGTTCCGAGAATGTAGAAATGATGGAAGTAGACCTCTCGGATCTTCGGTCGGTACACCGTCTTTGCGATAGTCTGAGCGACCGCAACATCAAAATCGATATTGCGGTCCTGAACGCAGGCTTGATGCCCAAAAAGGCAACCAAAACACCGCAAGGATATGAAGCAATGTTCGCGGTTCATTTCTTGTCGAATCGCATCATGGTTGACCGGTGGTTAAAAGACGGCGTGATTTCTCCATTCAGCCAGGCCGGGAAAACGCCACGGATTATCTTCGTTTCATCTGAGGCTCATCGGTCCTCTCACACTATCGATTTTGACCGCTTCGGGGAAATTACAGACTATGGACTCATGGATGGCTTTAAGCATTACGGTATCAGCAAACTTATTCTGTGCATGTTCGCAACCGAACTCTCACGCCGTCTGAACACAGGTAGCGAAACTGAAGTTGCGGTTCACTCAATGTGTCCCGGAGGCGTCGCTACGAACCTTTCACGAGGAACACCGTCGATTCTGAAACCTGTAGTTAACCCATTGCTAAGGTATTTTTTCCAATCTCCAGAAGAGGCTATCGGTCCGGTAATTTACCTATGCTGCGCGGAAGAAGCTGGTACCGACACAGGCATCTACTTGCATCTAATGCAGCAAAAGTCCGTGTCTCCCACGGCACTGGATGAGGAAAACGGAACCAGGTTGTGGGAAGCAAGTGAACCCTTGGTAGCTAATTCCCGGGAGTAAGCCCTGTAACTTGCATAGCAGCTCGCTGCGCAAGCACCAGGAGAACGTTTGCGTTATATAAGGATTTAGTTGTACGCGAGACCACATCTTAGACATAATGTTGTTCCAACATGCCTAACACGTTCTCAAAATCCGTAACTCATATCTTGCAGTTGTTTACGAGCAAGCCGATGGCGGAAGAAGTTGACATGTCGAGTCGGAACGTCATTGTGACAGGTGCTGCTCCTAATTCAATTGGTTACGAAACGGCCAAGGTTCTTGCAAGTTGGGGGGCCGCGGTTGTTGTCACCAGTACTCACGATATTGAATTGATGGAAAGTTCCCTGAAAAAAGACTTGCAGACCATCGGCGCTGACGAAAAGAAGATTGCAGCCCGCACGTTGGATCTGTGCGATGTTGACAGTGTTAATAATTTCACGACGTGGTACCGAAAGAATTACAACGACCAACTACACGTACTTATCAATAACGCAGGGATTCATAAGAATATTCTCAATCCAACAAAAAAGCCGCCCATGGCAAAAGATGGTTTCGAAATTCATTGGCGAACCAATTTCCTCGGAACTTTTCACCTGACGAGCTTATTGCTCCCAATTCTTAAGCAGACTGGCCTGGAAAGCGGAGATTCACGAATCATCAACCTGACTTCCCACTTGCACGACAGGGTGAAAAACAAGAGTATGTTTAACGACGGCGGAGACTATCACTCCTGGGACGCTTATGGGCTGTCAAAACTAGCGCTAATTCACTTTACTTTCGAGATCCAGAGACGGTTTGCCAAAAAGTACAACCTCCAATCTGTAGCAGTGCATCCCGGGTCCGTTATGACTAATCTTACGCAGATTAAAGAGTTCAAAGGAAAGATCGGGTGCCTTCTAAACCAAATCTGTTCCTCACTCGCATCTCTTGTCTTGCTAAGCCCGATATTTGGCGCGCAAACTTCCGTGATGTGCGCTAGCAAATACCCGCTTCAAGGTGGAAACTATTACAAACGTTGCGAAATAGCGGAATCATCCGACGAGACAAAAGACCAGAAGGTATCAAAGCTTCTATGGGACAACTCGGATGCATGGGTTAGGACCCTAGTTAAAAACAGCAGAGGTGGGCATGAGTAATTTTAGCGTATGTACAGACCGCATTCAGATCAACGCACCCATCGACTTCGTTTGGGGCGTCCTGACCGACGTTGAAAAATATGGCGAGTGGAATCCATTCACATCTCGAGCCAGAACCGATTTTAAAATTGGGTCGCCCGCTCATCTGCTGGTAAGAATGGGACCCACAAAATTCAGAATAACCGAACGTGTATGTGCATTTGAAAAACCACGCCTTATTGCCTGGAGCAGGGAATTCGGAGCTTCCTGGTTTTTGCTTGCGGTGCGAGAGCAGCATCTGGAAGCTATAAGTGATACCAGTTGCAGCTACCATAATGTCGACCTGTTGAGCGGTGTGTTTTCACCAATCGTCTCGCTGCTGTTCGGCGGTTATATGCGCCGCGGTTTTAGCGATGTAGGCGTGGCATTAAAACTTCGTGCAGAAACTCTGTATCGGGAAACGAAAGACCAAAGCTGACCCAATCCCCCGGAGTGCTGCGTTCCGTCTCGGCGCGAAAGGTCTTTAGCGGAAACTAAGGAGAGATCCCGACAAAACTGATCATCTTGTCCGTACCGGAACCGTCTCTTCTGTACGAAGGAAGATCCTGACAGCAGGTGCACATGTCTATTGTCTCGATTTCTGAAACCCCCGCGTCGCGAAGCTCGATTCTGTTAAGTTCCACAAGATCTAGAAGGAATTTCCCGTCCCCTTTTTCGTAAAGCCAGTCCCCGTCGCCGAACCCCGAGACAAATCGCGACGCCACGTCGCCTCGAACCTCATAGCAGCATCCCCCTATGGCCGGACCTATTGCCGCCACAGCATCCTGCGCACTCAAGGAATATTTCTCGCAAACGGCCTCAAGACAGTTTTTAACCACACGCAGGGAAGTTCCGCGCCACCCAGCGTGGACAGCACAGATACACCCTGAATCGGGGAAACAGAGAAGAACGGGGACGCAGTCAGCCGTAACAACCCCGACCCCGACCCCCTTTCGCCGCGTAACTATCGAGTCAGCTTCGGGAAGTTCTTTCCCCGTAGCGCAATCGGCAAAAAAAACGGAATTGCCGTGAATCTGATTCACGGTAAGGATACTCTCAAGCCCGTGGGCGGAGGAGATCTTCGGAAGATCCGCCCCCCCCGGATCATGCACGAAGCCGTGAATCAGGCTGCTATATCTCTCAAGCAGGGCAGAACGAAAGACCCTCATCCGTCCCGCCTCCTTAAAAAATCGATCACGGAAACCATATCTTCGGGGATTTCCGCTGAGGACTCAATACGTTTCCCCGTAACCGGGTGAGTGAATCCGAGACTTTTTGCGTGAAGGGCATGTCTTTTTATCAATGCTCCCGCGGCCCCGAAATTTCCCGGGCGGCTCTTTTTGCCTCCGTAAACCTTATCAGCAAGAACGGGAAACCCGTTTTCGGAAAAATGAACCCTTATCTGGTGGGTTCTTCCGGTCTTGGGCCAGACGCTCACAAGCGTCGTCCCGCGCAGCCTCTCGACCACTTCCCAGCGGGTCTCGGCATCTCTTCCGGCTTTGGAAAAAGAGGTCATTTTCACCCTGTTCGAGGGACTTCTTCCTATCGGAGAACTGAAAACCCCTGAACTTTTTTTCATCTCCCCAGAAACAATAGCCACGTATTCTTTTTTCGTTTCCCTGCTCTTGAACTGCTCGGAAAGACTTTTGTGCGCGCGGTCGTTCTTCGCAACGACCATGATCCCCGAGGTTTCCTTATCAAGGCGGTGCACAATTCCGGGACGCATCTCGCCTCCTATCCCCGAAAGATCCTTGCACATATGCACAAGAGCGTTTACAAGGGTGCCGCCCGCCACCCCCGCCCCAGGATGAACCACCATGCCGGCCGGTTTATTGACGACGATCATGTCGCGGTCTTCGTAAATAACCTCGATATCGATTTCCTCTCCCTCGACGCCGCACGGCTCGGGAGGCGGAATGTTCACGCTCAGGCTCTCTCCCCCGCTTATGATCTTAGAGGGCTTAAACGTTTTGCGGTCAATAAGTATGTTTCCCCGCTCTATGTGCTTTTTTATGCTCGAGCGGCTAAGTTCCGTCAGAAAACCCGAGAGAAACACATCCGCTCTTTGTCCAGCGAACTCCTGGGGTATTTCCACCACGTTCTTTTCTTCGGTGGGTTCCATAATTCCTCTCAGCTCTCCTCCCGAACAATAATGACTTCCGGAGGAGCTTCGCCGAAAATATCACACGCCCGGCCCTGATTAACCGATATCTCGATATATCCGCAACTTCCTCCGACGGCAAGTATCTCTCCGGGTTCCACAGAGGAATACGACTCAGAAATTCCCGCGACCCGCTTCCCTCCAACGCTCACCGAAGCCCCGGCCCCGCCGCCCACGGCCTCTGTCGGTATGCTGGTTACGAGGTTTCCGAACTTGTCGGTGTAAACGACGGTTCCGCGGACTTCGTTTCCGTTTATCGAGTATCCGTCGCTGGGGAGAACTTCGGGGTTCTGGACCTGCGGTCCGATCTCTGAGAACGAAACCCCGAGCGAGAGATGCGCCGCAACCGGAGCGAATATGTCCCTTCCATGAAAAGTAGAACTTATCTCCTTGAGCAGGTAGTCGCTGTTTTTTATCTCGCGGGCGCAGAAATCTTCACAGGAACGAATGACCGAGCTGAAAACGCCGTTATCGGGCCCTACGAAAAAATGACCGTCGGCCGAAACCGCAAGGGGTCTTCGTTCGCTTCCGACTCCGGGATCGACAACAGCCAGATGCACGGTCTTTTCCGGAAAATACCGGTATGAATTTCCTATGACGAAAGACGCGGCGCGAATATCGTGAGAGTCAATGCAGTGGGTTATGTCAACCGGGTTGGCGTTTTCATTTACGGAAAGCATTACCCCCTTCATAACTCCCACGTAATGATCCCTTAACCCGAAATCGGTTGTCAGTGTTATAATGTTTCCCATCTAAACAGCTCCGCGAGTAAAATTATGGAGCGGAGACGGGATTATATCAAGTGAGATGGTGAAACTTACCGTTCTGGGTTCGGGCACCTGCGTGCCCCATAAGAAAAGAGGCTCTTCCGGATACCTTTTGAGCACCGATGCCGGATCTGTTCTTTTTGACTGCGGAAACGGCACGGTATGGAAACTGGAGAAAATAGGGGTCGACTACCTCGGGATCAACAACGTTTTCATAACCCATTTTCACCCCGACCACACCTCAGACCTTATCCCCCTTCTTTTCGCCACGAGGCATCCCTACGGGAAAAAAAGAGAAAAACCTCTTGGAATATGGGGACCCGAGGGGTTCTCGGAATTTGTTGAAAAACTGCGCTCACCCTACGGCGAGTGGGTAAGGCCAAAGCTAGTGGAAATCCATGAAATAGGGAAAAAGAAGCAGAAAATCGGCGGTCTTGAAATACAGACCTTCAAAACCGTTCACACTGAAAACAGCATCGGCTATGTTGTACGTTCCGGCGGAAAGAAAATCGTTTACACGGGAGACACGGGCTATTTCCCCGGGCTTTGCAAGGTGGCCTCGGATGCGGACATATTCATCACGGAATGCGCGCTTCCTGATTCAGAGAAAATAGCTGTTCACATGACTCCTTCCGACATAGCTGAGATCCTCCGGGAAAGCAGTCCGAAAAAGATGGTGCTCTCGCATCTTTATCCGTCAATGGACGGAAGAAATCTGCCGGAAGAAATAAAAACGCTTTCGGGAAACAGCGAAACGGAAATAATAGTCGCCGAGGACCTGATGGAGATTGTCACATAGTAAGGATCAATAGATCCCTTAACCCTGTTTGTCGGCAACGGCGCGGCTTACTTCGTCTATCAGGTTATCCACAACTTCAAGGCTGTTTTGCGCCTGTGTAACCGGGCGTCCCACAACCAGATAATCGGCTCCGTACTCAATAGCAATCGTTGGAGTAAGTGCCCTTTTGTGATCGTTTCTGCTCTCTCCCTCCGGGCGTATTCCAGGGGCAACTATTACCAGCTGGTTCCCAAATTCCCGCCTGATTTCCCGTATCGATTCCCCAGAAGCCACGACCCCGTCACAGCCGGCTTCAATTGACCTTCGCGTAAAGACCCTTATGTACTCATCGAGTTCGAGATCCTCGTTCATCATAAGTGCCCTGAGATCATCCTGGTTAAGACTTGAGAGAAAAGTGAGGGAAAGAACAAGCGGGCGGTCTCTCTCGCCGCGACCTTCCTTCGCGGCGGCCACGGTGGCCTTTCCGCCGTTTATGGTAACAAACTCAACCCCCTCAGGCACCGCTCGAAGCGCAGCAGCAATGGTACGGTCTATGTCTCCCATTTTAAGATCGAGAAACACCTTCTTTCCAAGCTCCACAAGCTCCTTTACGAAAACCATACCCTCGCGCATAAAGAGCTGATACCCGACCTTGTATATCCCGACCCTTTCGCCGAGAAGCTCCACCAGGGCAAGGGCTTCCTCCCTTGAGTCAAAGTCAAGCGCTATTATAAGCCTCTCGCGACCCTGCGCAGTGCTTTTTCCGTTATTTTCCGCTGCCATAAGCCTGAATTCCTCTCCTTGCGTTTTTCCGGTCAGATGTCCCAGACCGCAGGCGGGATAAAGCATACCCGGCAAACGCACGTCACGCTCGGGAGTACGGTCCAGTTTTTGCTATCCTCCTAGGAAGCCAATGCTGCTTGACCCTCTTTTGCCACGGCGTTATCATCTACGGTTACATGCGAGTTGTAGTTGCAAAACCCAGAGGATTCTGCGCCGGAGTGGAAAGGGCGATTGAGATAGTCGAAAGGGCCCTTGAAATGTACGGCCCTCCGATCTATGTCCGCCACGCCATAGTGCACAACAAAAGGGTCGTCGATTCCCTAAAAGAGAAGGGCGCTGTTTTCGTCGAGGATCTGGGTGAAATCGAAGACCCTGAGGCGCGGGTAATTTTCAGTGCCCACGGTGTAAGCCCGGCGGTCATTAACGAAGCCAAGGAACGAGGTTTTCAGATAGTAGACGCCGTCTGTCCGCTTGTTACCAAGGTCCACAACGAGGTAAGAAACTACTCCGAAATCGGGTACACGATAATACTCGTGGGTCACAGGGATCACGTTGAAGTCATAGGAACAAAGGGCGAGGCACCCGAAAGTGTAGTGGTGGTGGAATCGGTAAGCGAGGCCCTCTCAGTTCATGTTCCAGATCCAGAAAGAGTAGCCTACGTTACGCAGACCACTCTCAGCGTCGACGACACTAAGGAAATAGTGACCGCGCTTGAGAAACGCTTTCCGAAAATAGCAAAACCCTCGAAGCTCGATATCTGCTATGCGACCCAGAACCGCCAGGACGCCGTAAAGAAGCTCGCCGAGATCTCAGACGTCATCTTTATCGTCGGGTCTCCTGAAAGTTCAAATTCAAACAGGCTCGTCGAAGTCGCCAAATCCTGCGGCGTCAAAGATGCCTACCTTATTGAAGACACAGACGGGCTCGACAACGTGGGAACGCTTGAGCGGGACATAACCGTGGGGATAAGTTCCGGTGCGTCAACCCCCGAGGTGATAATTGAAGAACTGCTCTCAAAGCTAAAGGATCTGGGAGCCACCGCTTTCGAAGAGTTCAGCTTGAAGGAGGAGTCCACCAAATTTCCCTTCCCTCACTCGCTTGAATTCTCAACCGGCTGAGTTCAGCGAAAATGCAGGAAAAAAACCTAAGGTTCGTAGCCGACATAGAGATCCCGGAGGGGATAGTGTCGATAGACTGCGAAGTGAGAAACGGGGAAAGAACGGAAATCCTCTTTATCCTTAACAGCTCAACATACGAGCGAGATGGAAACATGCTCGCGGGAGATTTTCGGGGCTCTCTTGAGAACCAAGGAGAAGTTCTCGTCAAAGCCCAAACAGATAACCCCGAAGCCTTT
>JAJEGO010000037.1 GCA_022819805.1 Candidatus Dadabacteria bacterium | reverse complement strand
TTTGCAAGGATAATTTGCCGCGCCCGGTCAAACACCGTGATGAAATTCCAACAGGACTCCCATAGCTTCACTTCGAATCTCATCAGGTAAAGCCACGACGAAACAGGACGGCTCCAAGAGCCTCAGATATCCAAATTGCTCACCCTGAGGGCATTTAACTCGATAAACTCCTTTCTGGGCTCGACCTGATCGCCCATGAGCTTTGAGAATATCTCGTCAGCTTCAACACCATCTTCAACCTGGACCTGTTTCAATACCCTGTTCTCAGGGTTCATCGTCGTCGACCAAAGCTGCTCGGGATTCATTTCTCCGAGACCCTTGTACCTCTGTATGAACTGGCCTTTTTTTCCTCTCTCGAGAATAAATTCGACAAAGCTCCCAAGGCTCCCAACCTCTTTTTCTTCGCCGTTATCAACGATATGGCAGGCAGAGTCCCAAAGCGGGCTGAGAGACTCGGCAAGCTTCCTAAGTTCCCTGAAATCGGGAGAAGCGAGGAAGTTAAAATCAATAAAGGAGGAGCTTACCCTTCCGTTCTCCCTGAAATCGTATTCAATGCTGTTTGAATTATGCTCGGTATCATCCCCAAACTTCCAGTCAAGGTCGACTATTTCGGGATAGTTCTCCCCGAGCCATTCCCTTATCGCAACAAGATGAGTATCCAAAGAGGTTTCATTGCCGTGCTTGAGGTTGGTTTTGCCGAAATCAGATCTTCTGGCAAAAGCGTCAACTATCCCCCTGTTTCTCCCCCACCTGCTCATCCGGTCAAGGAGTTTTCCGTACCTGATGGCTTTCTGCACAAGATCGAAAAGCTTAGTTCCCCTTACCTGCCTCGCGTGGCCGTTTGTCCCACCGGAGGCGACCTCAAGACCTTCGACTCCCAGCCTGACTAAAAACTCCTCGTATTCCTGATCATCCTTGAGATAGGTTTCCTTTCTTCCCTTTCTCACGAGGTAGAGAGGAGGCTGCGCGACGTAGAGATATCCCTTTTCTATCACTTCCCTGAAATAGCGGTAAAACAGCGTGAGAAGAAGGGTTCTTATGTGCGATCCGTCAACATCAGCGTCGGTCATGAGTATTATCTTGTGGTAGCGTATCTTCGATATGTCGAAGTCGCCCTCCTCGCTCCCTATCCCAGTGCCTAGAACGGTGATCGTAGTGCGGATCTCCTCGTTTGCGAGCATCTTGTCAAGCCTGGCTTTCTCGACGTTCAGGATTTTCCCCTTAAGGGGCAAAATAGCCTGGTTGAGCCTGTCTCTCGCCTGTTTCGCGGATCCGCCCGCCGATTCTCCCTCAACTATGTAGAGCTCGCTTTTCTCGGGGTCGCGCTCCTGGCAGTCGGCCAGTTTCCCGGGAAGCGAACCGGACTCAAGAGCACTTTTTCTCCTGGTAAGCTCCTTTGCTTTTCTCGCGGCGGTTCTCGCCCTCGCGGCCTCTATCGTTTTTTCCACGATTCGCCTTGCCACTGCGGGGTTTTCTTCAAAGAACACCCGGAGCTTCTCGTTCAGCAAGGATTCGACGATACCCCTTACGGAAGTGTTCCCGAGCTTGGTTTTGGTCTGGCCTTCAAACTTCGGATCCGGGATCTTTACGCTCACAACCGCCACCAGGCCCTCTCTCACATCTTCTCCGGCAATGGCCATCTTGAGGTTCTTCAGGAGATTCTTCTCCTCGGCGTACTTGTTTATTGTTCTCGTGAGAGAAGTGCGGAAGCCCGAGAGATGTGTTCCGCCCTCTATGTTGTTTATGTTGTTCGCGTAGCAGAATATGGTCTCCCTGTAGGTGTCGTTGTACTGCAGGGCGACTTCAACCACAGTTGAGTCCCTCTCGCCAGTGACGTAGATCACCTCGGGATGAAGCGCTTTTCTGTTCTGGTTAAGTTCCTCTACGAAAGCGACGATCCCCCCTTCGTAGAAAAACTCCTGGGATCTTTCAATCCTCTCGTCGTTTAGGGTGATGCGAAGGCCCTTGTTAAGAAAGGCAAGCTCCCTTATCCTGTGGGCGAGGATGTCGTAATTGAACTCGGTGACCTCGAATATCCCGGAATCGGGTTTGAAATGGATCTTAGTCCCGCTTTTTTTCGTTTTCCCGGTGTCCTTAAGGTCTTTTACCGCTTCTCCCTTCTCGTATTCCTGATACCAGACCACCCCTTCCCTCTTGATCTCTATCGAGAGGTTCTCTGAAAGCGCGTTTACCACCGTGACACCCACGCCGTGGAGCCCTCCCGAAACCTGGTAGACCTTGCTGTCGAACTTTCCCCCTGCGTGGAGCATGGTCATTACGACTTCAACGGCCGGTTTTCCCGTCTCTTCGTGGATGTCAACAGGAATACCCCTTCCGTCGTCCTCAACCGTGATGCTCTCATCCACGTGCACGGTAACGGAGATATTGTCGCAGAACCCCGCCAGGGATTCGTCAACGCTGTTATCGAGAACCTCGAAAACGAGGTGGTGAAATCCCCGGGAGTTGGTATCCCCTATGTACATGTCAGGGCGTTTTCTTACGGCTTCAAGGCCCGGAAGAACCTTTATCTGCTCGGCTGTGTAATCATCGCCGGAACCGTTATCCTGCCGCAATTCACCCATTATTTCGGATTCTTGAGACTCGCTCAAAACAAGTACCTCCCGGTCAGAAGATAATGTGCTCATAATGATACCTGAAGAAAAGAAAAAAGTCCGTAATATCCGGCAGTTTACGTAAAAATCAGAATTTTCCTCAAGAACAATCCATTGTGTGGTCACCTGTAAACAACTTTGCCCTTTCAAATCTAATTATTTCAGACTAAATTCCTGCTTTTGCCGTGAAATTATTTGAGTGGACGGGCACAGCTTTCCCGCAACGCAACGTCATTTGTTGTGACCCACGCCGACCCCGCTCTCATTACGAAAGGAGGAGCAGGGGGTGGTCTGTTAGGACCAAACGCTCCGTATCACCCAAAATAACTCACTCTTTACTTGACAAACAGTTAAGCAGGAGAATAAAATCCCTGCTAGGCTGTATGGAGCTTTCACAGCCTGCGATGTTCGGTTGACGCCGGTAATATGTCAACCTGAAAGAATAATTCCCCAATAATATGGCGGAGCAAGTGGCTAGTTATAGTGGGTAATTACCTTTGATAAGAAATGCGGGTAAAGAAACCAGGACATCCGACAGACTCAGCAACAGGAAATGATGATGGAATGGGTGATGACCTCCGTATGGCACCGGAACAGATGCTGGAACTTGCACGCCGAACGGCCGAACTCCTGGTGCAGCGCATTGAGAACTTGCCCGAAGAAGGTGCCTGGGAGGGAGAGTTCCGACGAGAACTCGAGGATCAACTGCTGAAAGATCCACCCGAGGACGGCCAGCCGGCCTCGCAAGTGATTGAACAGGCCGCGCACGAGATCCTCCCAATCGCAATGCGCCTGGACCACCCGCGTTGCTTCGGATTCATCCCTTCGCAGCCCACCTGGCCCGGAGTGCTGGCCGACTTCATGGTTGCCGGATTTAACATCAACCAGTGCTCCTGGCTGACTTCAAGCGGTCCGAGCCAGCTCGAGCTCGTCGTGATCGACTGGTTTCGGCGCTGGCTTGGCTATCCGGAGAGTGCGGGCGGACTGTTGACAAGCGGAGGCTCGGCGGCGAGCCTTGACGCCTTAGTCACAGCGAGAGAGGCAGCAAACCACCCGGAACGTGCCAGCGTGTACATGAGCAACCAGAGCCACAGCGCGCTTGTCCGCGCGGCCAGAATTGTAGGCGTCCGTCCAGAATGCATCCGCATGATTCCGACCGATGGGGATTTCCGTATGGACATGGATGCGCTTGCCGAGACCGTGGCCGAGGACCGGGCCGCCGGACTCAGTCCCATCGCAGTGTGCGCGAACGCCGGAACGTCCAGCAGCGGAGCTGTCGACCCTCTGGAAGCGATGGCGGACTATTGCGAGGCCCAAGATATATGGCTTCACGTCGACGCCGCGCATGGAGGCTTCGCAATCGTGACCGAGGAAGGCAAGAGGCTCTTGCGCGGAATAGAGCGCGCAGATTCAATAAGCCTGGACGCGCACAAGTGGTTCTTCCAGCCCTATGAGGTGGGCGGCCTGATGGTGAAGGATGTACGCACGCTCGAGCGGGCGTTCGCCGTCAAGCACGATATTCTCCAGGACACGATCTGGGGCGCTGACCATCCGAATTTTTCGGACAGAGGCCTTCAACTCAGCCGCTCCGTTCGGGCGCTTAAGATCTGGATGTCGGTTCAGACCTTCGGAATGGCCGCGTTCCGGCGAGCCGTATCGAATGGGATGGCGCTTGCGCACCGGATTGAGGAGTACATCAAGGGCAGTCCCGTTCTGGAGATGCTGACTCCCCCGACATTGGGGATCGCATGCTTCCGAGTCAACCCCGCAAGCACCGACCTTGGCGAGGACGTGTTGGAAGAAATCAACAGGACTGTACTCGCCCGTGTATTCTGGGAAGACCGTGCTTTCATATCATCGACACTTCTTAACGGGACGTTTGCGCTCAGAATGTGTGTCATTAACCACACAACGACCTGGAACGACGTACGCGAGACATTGGAAACCATCTCGAGATTCGGGACGGAAAGCCTGCCCCGAACTGACTGACGCCCGAGGCGGATCGGTTCGCTTAGTCCCTCAAATCAGCACAAAACGCCAACTGCCGGTCTACGCCTGAGAAATTTTCGGGTGAGTGATGCCGGTTTGTTTCTGGTATTTTCCCTTCTTGTCCGCGTAGGAGGTATCGCACTCTTCGTCTCCCTCGAAAAAGAGCACCTGGGCGATTCCCTCGTTTGAATAGATCTTCGCGGGAATCGGGGTCGTATTCGAGATCTCAAGCGTCACGTACCCCTCCCACTCGGGTTCAAAAGGGGTGACATTCACGATTATCCCGCACCTTGCGTAAGTGGATTTCCCGACGCAGACGGTAACGGTGCTCCTGGGTATCCTGAAATACTCAACGGTCTTCGCGAGCGCGAAGGAGTTGGGCGGGATTATGCAGTAATCGTTCTCTATTTCCACAAAGGAGTTGGGATCGAAATTCTTCGGGTCAACGACGGCGCTGTGAAGGTTGGTGAACACCTTGAACTCGTTGCTTACCCTTATATCGTAGCCGTAAGAGGAAAGGCCGTACGATATAACGCCCTTGCTTACCTGCCCTTCCACGAAAGGGTCTATCATCTTGTGCTCAAGCGACATCTTTCTTATCCAGTGATCAGGTTTGATTCCCATCGGTGTTCTCCTTTCTGTCTTCTCGAATTCTGTTTAATATCTGATTCGTATCATTCTCATATAAAAGATATTTTTTTACTTAGAAATGTTATCAATCTGGCAGTCTTTATCCGGCACAATGAAGTGAACCATAAAAGACGGTGCCGTACTTCCGACGGCAACCCCGAAAAAAATTATACAAACTGCCTTAGAAATCTTACGTCGTTCTCAAAGAAAAGCCTTATGTCGTTTATCCCGTATTTAAGCATGGCGATTCTCTCAACCCCCATGCCGAAGGCAAAACCCGAGTAGATGTCGGTATTGTAGTTGACGCTTGAGAAAACCGCGGGGTCTACCATTCCGCATCCCATTATTTCAAGCCACCCGGTACCCTTGCATACCCTGCACCCGTTAGAACATATCTGGCACTCTATGTCCACCTCCGCGCTTGGTTCTGTGAAGGGAAAAAAGCTCGGGCGGAACCTTACGTTCGTGCCCTCCCCGAAAGTGAGTTTTACGAACTGGATAATGACCGATTTCAGGTTTCCGAAAGTTATCCCCTTGTCGACCAGGAGACCCTCTATCTGGTGGAACATAGGTGTGTGGGAGACGTCGCTGTCGCATCGATAAACCTTTCCGGGAGCTATTATCTTCACCGGAGGCTGCTGGGTCTGCATGATCCGTATCTGCACCGGGGAAGTATGGGTCCTGAGCACCATGTCGTCGGTTATGTAGAAAGTGTCCTGCATGTCCCTCGCGGGATGGTTTTTCGGTATGTTAAGCGCCTCGAAATTGTAGTAGTCAAGCTCAACCTCCGGACCCTCGGCGACTTCAAACCCCATCCTCTCAAAGTCATAGACTATTCGCTCCATGACCTGGGTTATGGGATGCTTTGCCCCTACCGGCATTCCGCGGCCGGGAAGAGTGAAGTCGGTTGCCTCCTCAAGGAGTTTCTCGTCCATGATCTTGCGCTTTATCTCGTCTGATCTCTTCTCGATCAGCTCCTCGATTTCATTTTTCGTCGCATTTATGAGAATGCCCGCCTGGCGGCGCTCCTCTTTAGGAAGGTCCTTCATGGATTTAAGAAGCTGCGTTAGAGATCCCTTTTTCCCTACGTAGCCTGCCTTTACCCTGACGAGATCGGCTTCGGTCGAGACCCCCTCAAGGTCAGAATCTATCTGGTTTCTTATCTCCTTAAGCGTTTCTTCCATCATCTGCCCGGGTTGTGTGTTTTCAGAAGCAAAACGGGAAATATTTAACTGTTATGGGACCGATTATCAAAGCGGAGAACCCGCCAAAACGGCTCTTATCCGGTTGCCTTTCTTTTTCTCCAGTAGACAACGAAAGCGCTTGCCACGAAAATCGACGAGTAGGTCCCTATGACGACCCCCACCATAAGGGTAAACGCGAAATCGTGTATTACGGAGCCGCCGAGGAAAAAGAGCGGAACAAGCACTATGAACACCGTTATCGCCGTGAGCAAAGTACGCGAGAGCGTCTGGCTTATTCCATCGTTGACAAGCTCCCTGAAGCCTTTTTCGGGGAAATTCCCCATGTTCTCCCTTATCCTGTCGAATATGACGATAGTGTCGTTAACCGAATAACCTATAACGGTCAGAAGCGCGGCTACGATCGCGAGGGTGAACTCCTTGTCCGCAAGCGATATCGCTCCCACGGTTATAAGGGTGTCGTGAATAAGCGCGATAACCGCTCCCACGGCAAAACCGAATTCAAACCTCAGGACCAGGTAGCCGAGTATGCCGACGCACGCGATCAGTATGGAGAGAAGGGCCTTGGTTATGAGTTCCTTCCCCACCCTGGGGCCTATGTAGTCTATTCTCTGGATGGAGGCTCCCTGGAAATCCTCTGACTCCGCGAAAAGGTCCTCAAGGCTTTTCTGAAAATCCTCTATCTGGTCAAAAGTCGCGAGATCGGGGGCGAACTGTATCAGGTGCTCGTTATCGCCCGGGAGACCGAAGCGCTGAACCGATTCTGAGGGAAAGCCGCTTCTCTCAAGCCCCTCTTTCAGCACGTTGGTTTCAAGGCTTTTCGCAAGCTTTATGTGTATCTCCGTTCCGCCCGTGAACTCAACTCCCCAGTTAGGTCCCTGGTGATAAACAAGGGAGGCGATGGAAATAACCGCAAGCGCGATGGAAATGCGCATCGCGCCCCCCATCTTCTCCACAAAATCGTAATTAAGTCTTCCTATGAGCCTCACTCGCGCACCCTCAGATACTTACCTCGGTAATTTTTTTGTCCCTGTATAGCATGTTCGTAAAAATTCTCGCCACCACGAGATTGCTGAAAACGGTCGATACTATCCCGATCGAAAGAGTCGCCGCGAAACCCTTGACGGGGCCCGTGCCGAGCCAGAAAAGTATAAGAGCCGTAAGAAGCGTCGTCACGTTCGCGTCAAGTATGGTCCAAAGCGACCTCGCGTATCCCGCTTCAATGGAGTGAACGGCGGTTTTCCCCGCGACAAGTTCCTCTTTTATCCTCTCGAATATGATGATGTTTCCGTCAACCGCCATGCCGAGCGTGAGAACAAGCCCGGCTATGCCCGGGAGGGTAAGCGTCACCCCGAAGGCGGAGAGAAAACCCATTATAAAAAGTATGTTGAGCACCAGGGCGGCGTTCGCCACGACACCCTGCACCCGGTAGAAAAAGACCATGAACACAAGAACAAGTATGCCGCCCACGATCATCGAGAACCTCCCCTTCTCTATCGAGTCCTGACCCAGGGAGGGGCCCACGGTCCTTTCCTGCTCCACCCTCACCGGAACGGGAAGGGAGCCCGATCTCAGGATAAGCGCGAGGTCCTTTGCCTCATCGGGGGTGAAAGTCCCGGTTATCGTGCCCTGGTAGGTTATCTTGTCCTGGATTGTGGGAGCTGACTTTATCACGCCGTCTAGAACTATTGCCAAGCGCTCGCCGATATTGTTTTCTGTAAGCTTCCCGAACCTGCTCGCGCCCTCTCCCCTGAACGTGAATCCGACCGCCGGATTCCCGTAGTTATCAAAGGTTATCCGCGCGTCCGAGATATACTCCCCGGTCACGCTCGCAAGCCTCTCGGTCAGAAAAAACCTCTCGTTCTCGTTCCCCGTGTCTCCCGCGTGGATGGCCCGTCCTTTCTCCGCAACCTGCTTTTCCGTTTCAGCCTCGACCGCCGCAAGGAGGTTCTCCTGCGACGCCCCGACGGCCTCTACGATCTTGAACTCCAGAACGGCCGTTTTTTTGATCAGGTTTACTATTCTCTGCCTGTCTTTCTTGGAAGCTCCCGGCACCTGCACCAGGATCCTGTCTTCGCCCGATTTCTGTATGCTCGGCTCCACCAGACCGAAATCCTTGATGCGGTTCTCTATTATGTGGCGAACCCGTTCTATTGAGTTTCGCTCAAGCTCGTCCACGTAGGAGGGCTTTACGGAAAGCCTGATCCGGAAACCGTCTGAATCTATATCCGTTACCTCCTCAAACTCGTCGCGCGCAATCTCA
Source organism: Candidatus Dadabacteria bacterium (assembly GCA_022819805.1). Classification (GTDB taxonomy): domain Bacteria; phylum Desulfobacterota_D; class UBA1144; order Nemesobacterales; family Nemesobacteraceae; genus Nemesobacter. The sequence continues at coordinate 35,767 of JAJEGO010000037.1, read as the reverse complement.
AGCGCCTTGTCCATATCGGCGCCCGGGAAAAAACCTATCGTGAGAGTTCCGTCGGAAACGGAGGAGCTTTTCACCAGGATCCTGTCTTTCCTGAACTTCGAGACAAGGGACTCCTCCACGATAAGCATTTCCTGCTCCACGCCCTCTTCCGTCTCAACGCCCAGAAGAAGGAATATTCCCCCTTCAAGGTCAAGCCCGAGGCTTATCCCCTTGCTTGAGAACACCTTCCCCCACCAGGAGGGAAGCTTGTCACCCATAAAGGTCGGCGTAAGGAGTATTACGCAGAGAAAGGAAAAAAGAACAATAACGGTAACCCAGAGACGGGACACGCCTTGCATTAATCAGCCGCCCCCCTTGGGTTTGCCGTCAGCTGCTGGGGAATCGGTCTTCTCCGAGATCCCGGAGCGGACCATTTTTATGTTGATGCCTTTGGCTATCTCGACCGTGATGTCATCCCCGTCAACGTTTATCACCCTGCCACGTATGCCGCCGGTGGTAATAATGCTGTCACCCCTCTTTACCTCGGCGAGCATCTTCTTGCGCTCACGGCTCTGGCGCTGCTGGGGCCTTATTATAAGAAAGTAGAAAAGGGCGAATATGGCAACGAACGGAAGTATGGCCGAAAATGCCGTTCCCCCTTCCCCCGAGCCGGCCCCGGGAGGCATGCACGATGAAACGAAAAGCGCAGAAGTGGCCACAAAAGCAAGTTTTCTCAATTTCTATTCCTCCTCCGCGTCGATTAGCTCCGAGCGGAACTGCCTGAAAGTGCCGGTTTTTATCGATTCCCTTATTTTTCTCATCAGTTCGGAGTAATAATAGAGGTTATGAAGGGTCAAGAGCTGAAGAGAGAGAATCTCCCCGGCCATGAATATATGCCTCAGGTACGACCTTGAGAAATTTCCGCACGTGTAGCAGCCGCAGTTCTCATCAAGAGGCGAGCTGTCGTACGCGTAACGGGAGTTTTTTATAACCACTTTTCCCCGGCTTGTAAAGAGAGTTCCGTTCCTGGCGTTGCGGGTCGGGATGACGCAGTCGAAAAGATCAACCCCGAGCGCGACCGCTCTCACTATGTCGCTTGGATTCCCGATTCCCATGAGGTAGCGGAGCCTGTCCTTGGGCAGAAGCCCCGCGCAGAGTTCGGCAATTTCAAAAGTCGCCCCGCTCGGCTCGCCCACTCCGAGCCCGCCTATCGAGTAGCCGTCAAAGCCTATGTCCACAAGCTCCCCCGCCGAACGCGCCCGAAGGTCCTCATGCACCCCTCCCTGCACTATGCCGAAAAGGGCCCTTGAGTCATCCCGTCTCGCTTCCTTGCAGAGCCTTGCCCAGCGCGTCGTAAGAGAAACCGACTTCTCCATGTAGTCGTAGGGAGAATCATGGGGAGGGCATTCGTCAAAGCACATCATCACGTCAGAGCCCAGGTCTTCCTGAACAGCTATCGAGACCTCGGGCGAGAAAAAATGCTCGCTTCCGTCTATGTGGGAGCGGAAGGAGACTCCGTCTTCGGTTATCTTCCTGCTTTTCGCGAGGCTCAGGACCTGATAGCCTCCGCTGTCGGTGACGATCGCGCCGTCCCAGGACATGTAGTCGTGGAGCCCGCCGAGAGAGCTTATTATGTCAGTACCGGGCCTAAGGTAGAGATGGTAGGCGTTTGCTATGAGAGCACGAAAACCCAGGCGGCGAAGATCAAGGGGCGTTATGGCCTTGCCCGCTCCCTGGGTCGCAACCGGCATGAAAGCCGGAGTCTCTATGGTTTCCCGGGAAGTGCGGATTTCCCCAAGCCTGGCGGAACCGTCCTTTTTGATAAGTCTGAACCTGTACATGTGTGGGTAAACGCGGCGGCCTCAGAATCCGAGCACGTCCCGCATCGCGTAGGCTCCCGGGGGTTTCCCCGGAATCCATTTCGCCGCGCGAAGCGCGCCCGCAGAGAAATTCTCCCTGGTAGTCGCCTTGTGGGTAAGCTCCACTCTCTCCCCGTCGCCGAGGAACATGACGGTGTGATCTCCCACCACGTCTCCTCCGCGAAGCGTCTGAATGCCTATCTCCCCCTTCTCTCTCGCCCCTGTACGCCCGTGTCTTTCGTATCTCGCCACATCCTCGAGTTGCGAGCCGAGTCCCGACGCGACAGCTTCCGCAAGCGCAATTGCCGTTCCGCTCGGAGAATCGATTTTCCCCCTGTGATGGGTCTCGAAGATCTCGGCGTCGTAGCTGTCTCCCAGATGAAACGCCACCTGCCTTGATATCTCGAAAAGAATATTGACGCCGACGCTCATATTGGGAGCGAGAACGCACGGTATCCGCCCAAGGAGCCCAAGGAGTTCTTCTCTCTGCTCCTGCGTAAAGCCCGTCGTTCCTATGACCATCGATTTTCCGTTCCGGACCGAATATTCGGCGTGGGCAAGGGTCGCCTCGGGAACGGTGAAGTCAATTATCACGTCCGCGTCCCCGGCAGCCTCCTCAATGCTGCCACTCACGCTCACTCCCGGCCCCGCACCCGCGATAAGATCCTCGAGACCGAAGCCGACCGAAACGTGCCCCGGCGCCTCCGTCGCCCCCACGATTTCAATATCCCCGTCAGCGCCCGCAAGCGAAGCCACGCTCATCCCCATGCGCCCGCATACACCTGCTACCGCAATCTTTATCACTCCTGACCTCCTCCGTCTCCGCCTTCGCAGGAACCGCACGCCAGGACGGCGCAGGGGGTGAAAAAAAGCGGCGGCAGGACGAAAAGATAAGCTTTTCTCATGGACACGGAAACGGAAAATCCTCCGAACAGGATAAGAAGTTAAACGAGAATGATGATACAGGCAAGTTCCCGGAAAGGGACAGGACGGGTTTTACGTCAGCCCGCATCCGGTCAGAAGCCGTGTCAATCGGCGCCGTTTCGGGTGTTTCGCCCGTCAGGCAGAGGAAAACGCGCGCCCGTACGGAAAGAACAGCAGCATGAAAAGCATGACGGGTTTCGCGGATGGAAATCCCGTTGAGGCCTAGAACTCCGGTTCCAGGGAACAGCCGGTGTCGTATTCTATCTTTCCGTCCCCAAGCGACAACAGAATGGGGGCACACCATTTTTTAAACTCCGCCGTTCTCCCGCCGCTTACGGTCACTTCATAGCTGCCATCCGGGTTTTTCTTCACCGAAACGCTGACTCCCCCGCCGATCTGCCGCGTCCCGCCGTCGGGTATGAGAGAGTAATCATCCGCGCCGGCGGCAACCTCAAACCTGTAGTTCGGATTGTCCGTATTGTAGAGAGCCGGACCAAACCGGACGAACCCACCGGTGCCGGCGCTCTGATCGTAACGGCTTACCAGGACCCCCTCGTACCTTCGGGGACGCTTTCCGCCCGGGGCCGACGGGTCGTAAACGTTTGCCTCGGTTACCTTGTATCTGGAGGACCGCTCCTCGAGAACCTCAAGCGTCGTGAAGGCGTAGCGGCGGCCCGAATGTATGACGAGGAACTGATAGCCGCTACCAAACGGTTTGCTCAATGTATACGTGGCTTCGTCTTTTGTGTGCAAAGCGACATCGCTTGGACTGATCCAGCCGGCCGAGTAACGGTTGATTGCCAGCGTGGACGGCATATCGCTGTCCCAGCCCCTCACCGGATCGATGAAGGCAAAACTCGACATTACATCGTAAGGATTGCTGTATTCATTGGGAGGCAAAGTCGGTTGGCCGGGAAGTTCCAAGACTACTTCCGCAAAAGAATGCGGCCATTCCATCCACCCATGGCCTATCTCGTGGACAATAATTCCCATGAGCCCTTCGCGCAAACTCACGAGGCCGAATCCGGCCCATCCACTGGATGCCTCGCCTCCGCTGTAAGAAGCGACATCGTTGAGCAGAATCCGGTTGAGCCCGCTTGGGGGTCCGTACTTGCGACAGCCCTCCCCGCAGGTTATTCCGACCTCCGCCATCTGCCGGCTCTCCGCGTCCTCCGGCTGGCCGTCGCCGCCGACTTCAAATTCATTGCCCGCGTGAAAAGTGATCCGGAACCTGTCCCCCGATATCCTCCTGTAATACGGGGCGACGTGCTGATTGAGAAGCGAGACGGCTTCCTCCATGCTGATGAAATCGATTCGTCCCCCGTCGTCTTCGTACCACAACCACTCATCTGCCGGCACGTGAGCCGGACGAGGCGGTATGCGAGCTATGTCCACATATATGTCCAGATCGCCCAGCGAGTAATATGTCGGGTCGATGGGCGTATCCGCAACATGGTACTCGCCCGGGTACTTTTCAAGTTCCGTACACCCGAAGAATCTCAGATTGCCGTACCGCAGATAACTTCCGTTACCGAACCAGCGGATCAGGGAGAGAGGGTCGGACCCGCCAAGATCCTCAAGACCCGCTTCAGGCCACGGGGAGTCAGGGTTCTCCTCCTGACGGCAGGTATACGGTTCGGAATCTCTCCACCAGTCCGGCCGGGGATCCAGACGCTCCAGTTCATCCCAAAACTCGGCGAACCGGTCACGCGTGTCCTCGTTGTTCTCACCACCATCGCTCCCGCCGCAACCGGCAGCGGTCACGATAAGCAACACCAAGAAAATACCCTTGATCCCGCGCATCACTGAGGAGCAGCCAAACATCGCCGAAACATGGTAACAATACATCTTCAGGATTGCAATGCTTTCTACAGAGCTCCCGCCACATCCCTGACTCTGGACTCGGGGTCCGCGACGACCGCGACTTTTATCCCCTACACTCCTCCGTCTCCGCTCTCACCTTCCGGTCCGTAACTGCAGTTCTCAATGCATTCGTCCTTTACTATCTTCCACTCTTTTTTGGGTATTGAGAGATCGTAGCGGTTTGTGTGTTTAGCTCTCGCGCGCTCGCTCTCGCCCGGCCTTCTGTAGTCAACCTCCACTTCCGCGACCACTATGGCGGTGTCCTTGAAAAGCTGGGTCGCCAGGACCCTGTAGCCAACTATTCTGATATCGTAGTTTTCGTAAAGAAGCTCAAACCTGCTTACGTAACCTTCGCGGTCCGAACTGAATATATGCACCTTGTCGTAAGCGGATTCAAAGTCACGCTCCTTAAGCGCCTCAAGAAAAGATTTTACGACGCTGGTAGCGGAAACTTTCGGCTGCGGTCTCCTTTGGTCCGAACTCTGCACCGGAACGGCGCAGGAGAGAGAAAGAAGCAGCAAGGGCAGAACGAAAAGATAGGATTTTCTCATGGAGCGGGAACTGGGGATCCTTTGAATGATCTAAGAAGTTAAATGAGAAAAATGGTGCAGGCAAGTTCCGGGAACATGCAAAGCGGTTTTCTTTCCTCACATGGCGGCGGTTGCGAATTGGAACCCGTTGCGGGTATTCTGCTTGAGAAAAACGTATACCAGAAGGAAAAAAGCGTATCATGAAAAGTATGACCGGCTTTGCGGAATCATCCGTAAACACAGAGATCGGAAAGATAATGGTGAACATACGGTCGGAGAACCACAGGTTCCTCGATGTAAATGCCAGCGTTCCCGAATCGCTTCTCCAATTGGAAACCGCAATTGAAGACAGGATGAAAAACTCGATTCAGAGGGGAAAACTTCGCCTTAGGCTTTCCGTGCAGACAAACCGAAAGGAGAGGCAGCGCCTCTCAGAAAAAGTGCTCCGGGAAAATCACAGCTCCCTCAAGAGAATCAATTCCGCTCTGGGGCTTAAAACGGAGATAGGAGTCGAGCACCTGCTCATGATGGAGAATTCCTTTGAGAGCCATGTCGGACCCGAGGTCTCAAGAGATACGGAAACCAAGATCAGGGAAACGGTCGCAAAAGCGCTTGTAAAGTTCAACAGGAGCCGGGAGGCCGAGGGGCAGAAGCTCGAGAAAGCGATACTCGGGCGCCTGGAAATCATAAGAAAAGCGGTTGACGGCGTAAAGAAGAAACGAAAGGAATTCGTAAAGAAATCCGAGAAAAAAACAAAGGAGAAGATCGAGAAAATCTTCTCATCAAGGCATAAGAACGATCCTCTTATTTCTCAGGAAGCCGCGGCCATAGTGACTGAAAAAAGCGAGATCGATGAAGAAATCGTGAGACTTGAGGCTCATATCTCCAAGTTCAGGAAGACCGCCAGGAAAAAGGGACCCGTGGGGAAGGAGCTTGATTTCCTGATCCAGGAAATGAACAGGGAAGCCGGGACCATATCGGCAAAATGCAAGGACGCGGGGATCTCTCACCTCACCATAAACATACGACTTGAGCTGGAAAAGATACGCGAGCAGGTTCAGAATATAGAGTAAGCCCGTTGCGGCCACCGGTTACGGGTTCTTTACTTCTCATACGACTCTGATCACCGGCCGGGTTCTCGTCGTCCGCAGCGCCTGACACGCAAGTTTAGCCTGGAAATAGGCTACGGAAGTATCCCCATTCCTTTTTATCGCCTCCCGGCGGGCCCTGCTCTCGATCCCGGAACATCTCTTGCATCGGCTTGAAAGGCCGACCGACCTGCAGCAGTCTGAATAGAACTCAGACACTGGAAGTTTCCGCCAGCACCAGGAACAGACGTGATAGCCGCTGGCCCTGCGGGGATACTTGGGTCTTTTCCGCCGGTTTCTTTCCTTCGGCCACCTGTTGTCACGCAGTGACGGGGCTTGGGGGTTTGTGTTGATCTGCTTCCCGTCGACATACATGTTTATCGGTTTTTCAAGCCCCATGATCCACTTTTTCTCTTCCCGGTCGGCAATCTCCTGGTTGCGGTGGCTAGAGAGGACTTCTATGGTCGGCTTCATTATAAGAAGCCTGCGGTGCAGAATTGAATTGCACGGGCTTGAGCGCCGATGCTGCGCGAGCCGGGCGGAAACCGGCTGTCTTGTCTGCCCGACGTAAGCCGATCCATCGGGGAAGCTGATTTTATATATTTTTATCATTCTGCCCGTTCTGTGCGGCGGATTGTCCATGAACGGGCATTATAACAATTTACAAGTGATTTCAGCATGATACGAAACAGCAAGTCCTAGAAGGAGCGATAAGTCTTTCACTGAAAACCGCTTATAACTCATCGCCCCGAACCAGGCGGTAGTGCTCTTCCAGAAAAGATGTTTCAGGACTGTAAAATGTCCTTCTCCATCTTTGCAAGCCAAGAGCAAAAGACTTTGAAAAAACGGACAGGCATGTTATAGTTCTCCCTCATTTGAAGAGCAGTGAAGTTCGCAAGGGAGAACCGGAAAAATAAGCATTCTCGTCAATAAAGACTCCAAAGTTCTGGTGCAGGGAATAACGGGCAGCGCGGGGCTTTTCCACGCGACCCAGTGCCGTGAGTACGGAACCAACGTCGTCGGCGGCGTAACGCCCGGAAAAGGCGGAAGCAGCGTCGAAGGGTTCCCGGTTTTCGACACCATGGACGAAGCGGTGCGGGAAACCGGGGCGAACGTCTCCCTGGTGTTCGTTCCCGCGGCGTTCGCGATGGATTCAATGCTCGAGGCGCTTGATTCAGGCGTTGAACTCGTAATCTGCATAACCGAGGGGATACCCACACTGGATGTGGTAAGGGTAAAGGAATACATGAGGGGCTCTCCCGCGAGGCTCGTGGGACCCAACTGCCCGGGCGTCATAACACCCGGAGAGGCCAAGGTGGGAATAATGCCGGGGTACATCCATAAGCCCGGAAGAGTGGGAATAATCTCAAGAAGTGGAACGCTTACCTACGAGGCCGTCTGGCAGCTTACCAATCTCGACATAGGACAATCGACCTGCCTGGGAATAGGAGGCGACCCCGTGATCGGAACCACGTTTATTGACGCGCTCTCCCTCTTTGAGGACGACCCGGACACAGACGCGGTTGTAATGATAGGGGAAATCGGGGGTTCTGACGAGGAAGAGGCAGCGGAGTACATAAGCGAGAGCTTCACAAAGCCCATAGCCGCTTTTATCGCGGGAGCCACGGCGCCCAAGGGAAAAAGAATGGGTCACGCGGGAGCCATCATCTCCGGGAGTTCGGGAAGCGCGGAAGACAAGTTCCAGGCACTCGAGCGCGCCGGGGTCACCACCTGCAAGAGTCCGGCTGAGATGGGAGAGGCGCTTAAAAGCGCGATCTCGTAACGCCCCCTAGCTTAACGCTGCGAATCCTGATACTCACACGGGCAATCCCTAAATTGGTTATTCTTTTGCCCGTATGGAACTCAAACTTTTCGAACTCGAGATTTTCAACAACCTTCTCGGAACAATCGCCGAGGAGATGGGCTCGGTCCTGGTGAGAGCCGGATTCTCTCCGAACATAAAGGAGAGAAGGGACCTCTCCTGCGCCATATTCAACTCAGAGGGGGATATGATCGCCCAGGCGGCCCATATCCCCATACACCTCGGGTCAATGTCGTTTGCCGCAAGGTCGGTAGCGACGGAGAACCTCTCCCCGGGAGACGTTTTCATCCTCAACGACCCGTTTCGCGGAGGAACACATCTTCCTGACGTAACCTGCGTCGCGCCCGTGTTCGTTCAGGGGAAACCCGAGTTTCTGCTCGCCTCGCGCGCCCACCACGCGGACATAGGGGGCGCTACCCCCGGATCCCTGCCGCTCTCAACGACAATACACGAAGAGGGGATCATAATACCCCCGACGAGGATACGGGAAGAGGGAGTACTGAAAGAAACCCTGCTCCAGGAGATAATCCGCTCAACCAGGGATCATGAGGAAAGAGAGGGGGACCTTCGGGCGCAGATAGCCTCGCTTGACACCGGGGAGAAGAGGATGCGGGAGCTTCTTGAAAAACATTCCCTGGAGAAGATAAACCTCGCGGCTTCCGGGCTTCTTGACTACGGGGAGAGGCTCGTGAGAAGCGCCATAGAGAAAATACCGGACGGCAGCTACGTCTTCACGGACTATCTTGAAGACGACGGGGCGGGAACCAGGGATATACCCATAAAGGTAAAAGTAAAAATAAACGGGAACTCGGCGACCGTGGATTTCAGGGGAAGCTCGAAAAAAGTCAAAGGATGTCTTAACGCTCCCCTGAGCGTAACTACCTCCGCGGTTCTGTACTGTTTTCAGTGCCTCTCGGGCGAAGACACGCCTCTTAACTCGGGAACTCTCAGGCCCATTGAAATAAAGGTCGATCGGGACTCTGTTCTTAACGCCCGATTCCCAAGCGCGGTTGTCGGCGGGAACGTCGAGACGTCCCAGAGGGTAGTCGACGTGGTGTTCGGGGCGCTCGCGCAGGCAATCCCCGAGACGATACAGGCGGCAAGCGCCGGAACAATGAGCAACCTGGCGTTCGGCTCTCCGGGGAATACCCCTGCTGACTCCTCCTACGCCTACTACGAAACCATAGCCGGCGGGATGGGAGGACGGTCAAATGCCGACGGAGCAAACGCCGTGCACACGCACATGACGAACACGCTCAACACCCCGGTTGAGGCGATCGAGAGGGAGCTTCCCGTAATGGTGGAATCATATTCCGTGAGAAAGGGGTCTGGAGGAGCGGGCAGGTTCCCGGGAGGGGACGGAATCACGAGACAGTACAGGTTCCTTGAGGACTCCCATGTTTCCCTTATAACCGAGAGAAGGGAGAGGAGTCCCTGGGGAGCCCGGGGCGGAGAAGACGGAGCGAGCGGGGAGAACACGCTTGTGTCGGCCGGAGAGGAGAAAAAACTGCCCGCGAAGTGCTCTATTTCCGTGAAGGCCGGAGAAGCGGTGAGGATCGAGACTCCGGGAGGAGGAGGATGGGGAACCCCCGCTCCCGCGACTTTTTTCACCATTGACGCTCACCAGGACATAGCCTTTCACCTGCGCCACTACAAAAGGGATTTCGAGAATCCCGAGGGTCCCTGCATGATAACCCTGCCCGGACTAAGACAGAGCGGGGCGAGGGTAGTTTTCAACACCATCTTCATTCACCCAAAGCACAAACCCGAGGGCTCGGTAGCCGAGGCCATGGCCCAGCTTGACGTATACGACGACATATACAGGGAGCACTCAGAGGACGTCTTTCAGATAAGAACCAGACAAGACATAGACACGCTGAGCGAAGGGGGAAAAATCGGGTTTTTCACTCTCATGGAGGGAGCGGACCCCGTCTCGAACCCGGAACATCTTATTGAATACCAGAAAAGAGGCGTCCGGGCGGTCGGACTCTCCTGGAACAACAGAAACATCTACGCGTCCGGGCCCGAAAGCAAACGGGGACTCTCCCCGCAGGGAAAGGAGCTTCTCCGCCGGATGAACGCCCTGGGGATCACGCTTGATCTCTCCCACCTCAACGAGAAATGTTTCTGGGAGAGCGTGGAACTCACCGAGCTCATACCCGTTGCGACCCACTCGAATTCAAGGGCCCTTGTGGATCACCCGAGGAACCTGCGCGACGAGCAGCTTCGCGCCATCTCCGAAAGAGGCGGGGTGATCGGGGTTGTCTTCTACGGAAAATTTCTAAGGCAAGGAGAGGGTTTGGCCACCCTTGAAGACATTTACGCCCACATAGACCACATCATAAGCGTCTGCGGCGAGGATCACGTGGGAGTGGGAACCGACATGGATGGAGCGCCCATAAAGGATTTCCCCGAGGAGATGAGGCATATATCCCGACTTCCCGCGCTCTCCGAGTACCTTCTCGGCAAGGGGTATCCTAGGGGGGTTGTGGAAAAAGTAATGGGGAAGAACTTCCTTAGGGCAATAAAAACGAACCTTGAAAAAGTACCGGACGACATCGAGTAACGTATCGCCGATGCTTTACACGAACCCACGTATCTTTCTGCTGACATGGGCAAGTTTACTGAACAAGAAAAACGCCCTGATTCGTTTCCCTGCCGGAGATCTGTATCTCAAATAACTTTGTCAGCAGCGCGAAAGTCGCTTTGCTGTTATGATCCTTGGCGTCTATGTAAAACCAGTGACCGTTATGTCTGGCAACGACCGAAGCGCAGTCTTCAGCAGTCTTGGGGCCTGAACAAATCATCCGAGGCTGCGTATCGCTTGATACGACTTCAAATCGCTGTCCAGCGGGACTGCAGTCCCAGCCATCTCGCTTTTCGCCTTCTTCCCCGCAACCTCCACCGTTCCTGATCTTTGAGGTTTTGACTATTTCCCTGTCCCCATCGGGCACTTTTACGTTCTGCGACAGATAATGCATTATTCCGAACAATGAGCGGGTTCTCACTTTTATTTCGGAACCGGACCCAGCTTCAGAGCCGGTCAGCATTAAAACTCCTTTACTGTCTTCAGCCTTCAAAAGGTTCGTCAACTTTTTCCATTGCGGGTCATTACTGCTTTCGCACAGGCAATCGTTTTCATCCAGAAAGCAGGCCATTATCGACGATTCTTCTTTTTTGGTTTCTGCAGAGGGGCAGATCTCATCAGGACTGGCATTGAGAAATCTTATTTTATTTTGTTGTCTCAAACCTCTTAATGCGACAAGTATCTCTTCGTATTTGTTGAATTCTTCCTGCTCTGGTAAATCATCCGGGGTAGGTCCGGATGCGAACGGAGCGTTTAACGCAGGGCCGAAGCGTTCAACCGTTATCGCCAGAACGCGTTCTATCGAAAACCCTGATTGGGTAAGAGCAAACACCGTCTCCAGTCCCAAACGTTGATTCATGGTCTCATTGAGTTCCTTGCCGACAAGCGGACTGTATTGAACGGTAGTTTCACGGGCGCCGCCTATTCCCACCTGCCCCAAGAGATTATTTTCGCTTTGCGCGCTATTGTCTACTGAGGAGCCGAGGACGCTGCTTACCGCACCGGTTAATGAAACTTGACTCGGTGCCTGTTTATATTTTTCCGTTACCGTTCCAACAGTTGTAAATACAGGGGGTGCTCCATAGCGCATGCGCACCAGATTTTTAAGCATCTGACTGTCTCTGGCCACAGCCATTTGATCAATAAAGTTGCTTTGCCATTTTTCGTTCCAATTCAGAGTTTGGCAGCCGGACATCACCAAAACGACCGGCACTATAGCCATAAATGAGATAAAGGAACCGATTCTACGGTTTTTGGACATGGTTATATCTTACGCTTTTAAAAATCCAAGACCTCTTTGTCTTCAAACTAAACTTGCAGGGTCTTGCCTGAAGGATAATCCCAAGAATGCATATTGTTCCAGATCCAAGTCTATTTACTGGAAGAAGCCTAGAGTATGTGGTTTCACTAGGTCCACAATGATAATGGACTCAAGCAAAAACTGTCAGCCCAAGTTTATCTTGTACCTTCCAGGGCCGGTAATCATCAATACGATGTAAACAAAGAGATATTCAATCGCGTTTGAAGCCCCTTGCCATCCCGCCGCAGATGACTCTTCCGGAAGATACAGGTGAAAGAGAACTGCCACGATCATGTTAACGGTCAGAAGAAAAGTCGCGGGCATAAAGAAAATCCCCGCGATTATGAAGGCCGAACAGAAAAACTCGGCAAAAGCCGCCATAAAACCCCAGAAAACCGGATAAAAATCAATGCCGAAGGTCTGCAGTGCCCCCCCGACTTTAGCCCACCTTTCAGGACCCCCGACCAGCTTTCCGTAACCGTGGAAAATCAGCATCGAGAAGCCAAAACCTACTCTGAGCAGAAAAACTCCTAGATCAACATCCCTGTTTCTGCCATAACTCAACATAGTCTTAAATTTATACTAAGCAGACCTATTAGACAAGGTCTTCTCCGCCGTCAACCCCTATAACATTGCCGGTGATCCAGGAGGCTTCGTCAAGGGAGAGAATGGCAATTGCTTTTGCCACGTCTTCTGTGGTCGTCAGTCTTCCCGAAGGGTTTGCCCGGAGAGCGTGGTCGATCAGCTTGTCGTTTTCCGGAATCTTTCTCAGCGCGGGAGTGTCGGTTACCCCTGCCATTATCGAGTTCGCGGTAACCCCGCGGGGGGCGAGTTCTACGGCGAGCTGGCGTATGTGGGCCTCTATGGCCGCCTTGGCGGCCGATACCGCGCCGTACGTGGGCCACACCTTGTGGCTCCCAGCACTCGTCATGGCGAATATTCTCCCGCCCTCGCCCATCACTCCTTCCATAACAAGATCCTGCGCCCAGTAAATGATGCTGTGAGCCATTACATCAAGGGTCATGTCGATGTTTCTGGTGTTAAGAACGTCTTTGCGCTCATCCGCAATGTAGTGCTTAAGCGTCCCGAAAGCCACGGAGTGTATCATTACCTTTACCTGTGAGCCGTCTTGTCCTACAACGTCTTTTATATCCGCGATAACCTCCTGCCTTTTCTCGGCGTCGGCCACGTTTACGTTATAGAATTTCACCTGGCTTCCCGTGCTCTTTATCTCCTCCACTATGCCCTCTACCTTCGCCATGGTGCCCCTTCGGTCAAGGTGCACGCCGAAAATGTTCATTCCGCGGCGCGCAAGCTCAAGACTGCAGGCCTCCCCGAAGCCGCTTGAGGAACCGAGCACGAGTGCCCAACTGTTTTTAAGAGAATTTTCAAACAATCTGCTTTACTCCTTACGTATGGAAATTAAGGGTGAAATCGTACATGATTCCCCCTCTTTTTCTAAATCGAAAAGATCACTGCGACCCGTTATCCGCCTCCTTGCCGGAGGAAACTGCGTGCCCGGAGAGTCGGGATTTTTCCACTAGGTCCCGGGGAAGCTCCTTAGAAGCTTTTACCCCCAACTCCTTGAGATCTGAAGCTCTTTTCACGAGATTGCCCTTGCCTTCGGAAAGGCTGCCCATCGCGCTCTGATAAGCTTTGTTGGACTGTTCTATACGCTTTCCGACTTCCTCGAGATGCTCAACGAAAGTCGCGAACTTGTCGTACATCCTCCCGGCGCTTTCGGCTATCTCCCTGGCATTTGAGTTCTGGTCTTCAAACTGCCAGATGCTGTGTATGGTTCTCAGCGTCGCGAGAAGGGTCGATGGACAGACGATTATCACGTTTTTCTCAAAAGCCTCTGAGTAAAGACCCCTCTCCGTCTCTATGGCCACCATAAAAGCCGACTCGAGCGGAACGAACATCAAAACGTAGTTAAGGCTCGTTATTTCGGGAATGTCCTCATATCTCTTGTCGCTGAGTTCCTTTATGTGGTTTCGAAACGATGAAACGTGCTGTTTCAGGTAATTCTCCCTCTCCTCCTCATCCTCGCAGGAGACGTATCTCTCGTAAGCCGTGAGGGAGACCTTGGAGTCGATTATGACGTCTTTTCCCTCGGGGAGGTGAACGATCACGTCGGGCCGGAGGGTATTGCCGTTACCCCCCTTGTAGCTTGACTGGGAGTGATACTCCCTGCCCTCGGAAAGCCCCGACATCTCAAGGGCCTTCTCTAGCACTATTTCGCCCCAGGCGCCCTGGGTCTGTGATTCTCCCTTGAGGGCCGTGGTGAGATTGAGGGCTTCCTGGCTCATCTGCTCGCCCAGTTTCTTGAGATTTTCTATGTGGGTTTGCAGAGAAGCTCTGTCTTTGCTCGCCTCCGTGTGGGTATCGGTGACTTTCTTCTCGAAATCCTTTATCTGCTCGCGCAGGGGATTAAGAAGGGTCTCCATGTCCGTTTTGTTCTTGTCGGTGAATTTCTTGGTCGTATCCTCGAAAATCCTGTTTCCTAGGTTTTCAAACTCGTCACCCAGTCTTTTTTTCGCTTCATCCAGGATGGTCAGTTTTTCCTCGAAACCCTTTCTTTCCTGCTCCATGGTCGCACTGAGACCTGAAAGTACGCTTTCCTTTCTGGCAACCTCAGATACGAGTTCGCTAACCTGTCTTTCCAACCCGGAAATCCTTGAATCACGGTCGGCAATGGCGGTTTCCTTTTCTTTTATGCTGGACTGAAGGGAAGCTTTCTCGGCGTTAAGGGTGTTTGCGACATCAACCGAGTTTTTAAGTTGTTCTTCAAGTTGAGCACTTTTGCTTCTTGTCTCTTCGAGTTCATCGCTGATGAAGGAAAGCTTGGTTTCAGCCGACTCGCGCCGGCCCCTTTCCCTAGTCAGATAGTAGGATAGCGCGAGGGCAACAATCGCCATCGCTCCCAAATGAGTAAGTAGGTCGGGGATATTCATGACAGGTTTTATATTATAAATGATCGGGATTGATAATAAAAACCCTTTATATATACTAGACTATACTAGACTAGCACATATAAAGGAGTTAGAACTATGAGCACTTCCAAAAGCCAGCATGTATGGACTGTAGCCGAGGCCAAAGCGAAGCTTTCCGAAATACTGAGGCTTGCCGAGACAGAGGGTCCTCAGCGTATCGGAGTACGGAGATCCTTCATTCTTGTACCCTCCGACTTGTGGCAGATCAAGGAATCACCTAAAAAGCCTATGGGTCAGTGGCTTCTTGAAAATATGTCCCGGGCAGGGGAGTTTGAAATCCCGCGTAACCGAAAGTCCAAACGCAAAATCCCCTTCATAGAGGACGATGAGAAATGAGCGGTTACATTCTGGACACCAACGTTATATCGGAACTGACCAGAAAGTACCCTGATCCGAGAGTGTCAGCATTCATATCAGCGCAGGAGAAACAGCTCTGGCTGTCGCCAATCGTTCTGCATGAGCTTGAATTCGGTCTGCAACTCCTCCCAGAGGGAAAGCGTCGTTTCGACTTGCATAGCCTCTTATCAGAGTTCGTCTCTGAATACGAAGACCGTATTCTGCCGCTGGCAAAAAAAGAAGCGGAGTGGGCAGCGTGGTTCAGGGCGCAAGCCAAAAAGTCTGGTCACGTGCTAGACATAGGTGACGCGCTGATTGCGGGAACCGCAAAAACGCATGATCTCTCTGTAGCCACGCGGAACATCGGGGATTTTGCCGGACTGGACGTCAAGATCACAAATCCCTGGGAAACGCAATAAATATCTCACGGGGAAAGCTTGCTTATGAAAGGTCGCCTTCAACTTGGGGAAGGATCCCTGGCAACTGAATATAACGCTGAGCAAAATTGTGTGTTGTATTGGTATCGAGAATTTTCAAGCGCCGCGGTAATCCTCACGGTCGGTTAGCACTCATCAGATTAATCCCTCACGGGACTTACACCCTGAGCCTATCAACCCATGAATTTAAGTCAACTCGATTTTTTATTTTTTCGCTTTATTCACGCTTTTAGAAAGGTGATGGGGTTACAGACTTAAGCTTACAAGCCCTCCAAACCCCGGATCGCCTCTTTGAACCCTCAGTGTAGTTTCCAAGAGCCATCTTATCCAGGCAATTCATCAGCTGAATTGATGTTGGGGAGGTTTGAAAGTTC
The DNA here is from genome assembly GCA_022819805.1 of Candidatus Dadabacteria bacterium. Taxonomy (GTDB): domain Bacteria; phylum Desulfobacterota_D; class UBA1144; order Nemesobacterales; family Nemesobacteraceae; genus Nemesobacter. The sequence continues at coordinate 19,675 of JAJEGO010000037.1, read as the reverse complement.
CACTCACCCGAGTGGAACAGCGCGGGATTGTTAGGACCGAATGCTCTGTATCACCCTGAAATAACTTAATTTTTACTTGACAAGCAGTTAAGCTGAGGGGTAGAATTAATATTAGGTTCTACGCAGTTTTCACAGCCTGCGGTGGTTACGATAACTTCAACTTAAAAGAATAATTTCTTAACAATATGATGGGGCAAGTGGCTAGTTGTAGAGGGCTAATCACCTTGATTTTCACAGGCGAACGACCAAACGCTGACCGTCGTTGAGAACCTCCAATCCTCAAGACAAGTTTCACGGTCGATTAACACCCGCCAACTTAACCCCCCGCAAAACTTAGGTCCCGAACCTGTCAACCTCGTAATCCTTACGGAACCTTACTTTCCAGACTTGCTTCGCATGCTGTGCTCCCTGCCGCTTACGCATTATCTGGCCCCAACCTGTTGTTCCTATTGAGAAAAAACATTAAGCATTTCCCTAAAAAATCGCAGGAGGATTTATTATGGGAGAGCAAAATACACTTGAGAAATCACATTCCATGGAATTGCTAGAAGAGGAAGCGAATCTCAGAGAGCTTATAAGCGAATCCGTGTCAGAAAACACCCTTAAGACCTACCGCGGGGCACTGCGTCGTCTTGAAGCGTTTATGGGGATTGAATCTGGAGAAGAAGTCAATGTCGGTCTGCTGCTTGAAAAGCTCAATGATGTTGCTCTTGCCCGCTACATCGCTACACTCGAAGCCGAGGGCAAGGCCCCCGCCACGGCTCAAATGGCTATAGCGGCGGTTTCCTACGCCGTGAAACTCAGAGACACAAAGTCCCCGGTTAACAGGCTTACGGTAGCGACAATGCGGGGATTTCGCCGCAAGGGAGCAAACCGGGGACGCGGCCAGGCCCGCGGCGTCAGCTGGACACAGGCTGATACAATGGCAGCTAAGGCGAGCGAAGATCCGGATTCGCTTTCAGGCATCCGTGACGCAGCCTTGATCTCGGTCATGTCCGACGCAATGCTGAGAATTTCCGAAGCGGCAGCGCTGCTTGTCTCAGATGTCACGGAAGAAACCGACGGTTCCGGGCGGCTGAGTGTCAGGCGCTCAAAGACGGATCAGGAAGGCAGGGGAGCGGTTCTTTATCTTGGCCGCCCGACGATGGTGCGGGTTCGCGCGTGGCGGGAAGCGGGAAGAGTGGATAACGGGGCGCTTTTTCGCAGAGTATCACGCGGAAAGATTCATACTTCCCGAGTCGGTGAAACAGCTTTATCCCCTTTGTCCATACGCCGCATTCTCAAAGCTCAGGCCGCACAGGCAGGAATAGAGGGAGTAAGCGGTCATTCCCTGCGCGTCGGGGCGGCGCAGAGTATGGCCGCCAGCGGGGCAACTCTCGTCGATATGCAGATCGCAGGCCGCTGGCAGTCACCGCAAATGCCCGCCCTCTACTCCAGGCATCAGCTTGCGGGGAGTAACGCCGTCGCTCGTATTCGCTACGGTTGCGGATGACGCGTTGCGTGACTGGAAAGGGTGGCAACTGCGAAGCTAATTTTAACATCAGGAAAAACCGCAGCCTCGCTGCCCATCCCGGCGACCATCCCGCAAGAAAAGCGTAACTCCAAAAACCCCTCAACCTTAAGTTTAACAGAACGCCCGAGTGATTTCTCAGAGGAGAAAAATACCGTATTACCACCATTCAAGCGACATAAGACTGGTTCTCTTTGCACAGATATACAAGAAAAACGATAGATACAAATTGCTTCGTAGCTTCCGCCTCTTAACTGAAATTAGGAAACAGAGTGAAACAGGGTTTTTAAGAGTTCAAATTTTTAATTTTTAAGGAGGATTCAATATGAAGTTACGTAACTTGTTTATGATTCTGTTGCTGTGCACGGCAGCAGGGGTTCTAAGCATATCTTGCACAGATACGGAAACCGTGGAGGTAGAGGTGGAAAAGAACGTGCCTAGACCTACGGTGTATGTGTGTTCCGACGAGGAAGCAACTGAAGTTAGCGACCCCGCAATGTGTCCGGCACCTCCGGAAATGCCGGAGTGCGACCATCAGTTGACCCTCAGAGACAGGGTGTTCGTGGGTTCCGATGGAGCCGATATGGTTTGTGGAAGCAACTATCCTGATTCCATCAGCGGTGCGGATGGAGATGATACGCTACTCGGTAACGGGGGCAAGGACACCATTAACGGAGAGGCTGGCAACGATACCCTCGAGGGAGGACTGGGCGATGACAATTTGTATGGTCACGAAGCGCGCCCGGCGACCCCACCGGACAATTATAACGACGCGGGGGATGACGTGCTCAGGGGCGATGCTGGAAACGATACTCTTAGGGGTAACGGGGGCGATGACATGCTCTATGGTGGAGAAGGCAACGACGATCTCGACGGTGGGGCTGGAAACGATGAGCTCTATGGCGAAGCTGGAAACGATACTCTTACTGACAGCGATCTGGTAGGCATAGATGTTCTTGACGGCGGTGACGGTGTAGATACCGTAAGTTTCGCTGCCATCGCGCCTGGCACCGACGCTGGTCAACTGGGAGAAGCAGATGGTGCTGGTAATGTTCTTCATGTTGGGCTTATGGGGGGAGATAATGGTTTCTCGGAAGTCCGGCCGGCAGGTGCCTTGATGGAGGTAGGAGATATCAAGGACGTGATTTCCAACGTTGAAAATGTCACGGGCAGTGCAACTGGCCCTAACCAACTGGTGGGCGATGACAACGCCAACACGCTTACAGGCGGTTCTCGCAACGACACCATTAACGGTATGGGCGGAGATGACGTTATTACTGGCGGCGGAGGGACTGACACGCTTGACGGCGGTATGGGTACTGACACCATTGTTGTGTCTGGAACCTTTGTTCTTTCCACTGCTCCAGGAGTCAAAGGTTTTGAAAATGTTCATGGAGGTGCCGATAACGACGCCCTGACGGGAGATGACGCGGACAATGAGCTTGACGGCAAGGCAGGCAACAACACCCTTTTTGGAGATCCCCCCGATGATGGCAATGATGTTACCGGGAAAGATACCTTTGTTGTCTGGGTTCCCAGGGCTGGCGCAACGGATACCATTTTAGATTTTCAGTTGCCGGCCGCAGGGCAGACAGGCGTAATTGACAAAATCGTCGTCAAGCAGTTGCCTAACACCGAGGGGACGCCGAAAGCTTCGGACCCTATCCAGACGGACGGAATATTTACGATTACGACGGGCGGAGTTAGCCAGACAGTTATTTTAGGAACCGACGCCCCTTATAACCTGGGCACCACCATCCAGGCCATCATAGGAAGAGATGGAGAGGGTTCGGTTTTCTTGATATTTGAATAAAACCTAAGGAGAGATTCATTTGCCTCTAGAGTTGTTTCCCTTGAGTAAGGAAACTAACATCATCGCTAACTAGTAGACATTTAATCTCCTCTTGCAGCCCAGGTCTGAGAAATCGGATCTGGGCTTTTTTACATGTGGATTATGGTTAGGGGTTTTAACGTATTATAATTTCAGTTAAAAAACATTTAAAACTCGCTTATAAACTACCACAACAAATTCTAACATGTCAAGAACTTTATGAAGAATTCTAATCTAAAAGGCAACCTTAAATCAAATCGGAAAAATCTTTGGCAACTGAATATAACGCTGAGAAAATTGTGTGTTGTGTTGGTATCGAGAATTTTCAAGCCTCGCAGTAAGCCTCACGGTCGGTTAGTACTCATCAGCTTAATCCCTCACGGGACTTACACCCTGAGCCTATCAACCTCGTAATCTTCAAGGGACCTTAAGGAACTTACGTTCGGGAGATCTAATCTTGAGGCAGGTTTCCCGCTTAGATGCTTTCAGCGGTTATCCTTTCCGAGCATAGCTACCCAGCACTGCCGTTGGCACGACAACTGGTACACTAGAGGCTCGTCCACTCAGGTCCTCTCGTACTATGAGCAGATCCTCTCAAATCTCCTTCGCCCGCTACAGATAGGGACCGAACTGTCTCACGACGTTCTAAACCCAGCTCGCGTACCGCTTTAATGGGCGAACAGCCCAACCCTTGGGACCTTCTCCAGCCCCAGGATGCGATGAGCCGACATCGAGGTACCAAACCTCCCCGTCGATGTGAACTCTTGGGGGAGATAAGTCTGTTATCCCCGGCGTACCTTTTATCCGTTGATCGATGGCCTTTCCACACAGAACCACCGGGTCACTAAGACCTGCTTTCGCACCTGCTCGACCTGTCAGTCTCACAGTCAAGCTCCCTTATGCCTTTGCACTCTGCGCTTGGTTTCCAATCAAGCTGAGGGAACCTTTGCACACCTCCGTTACCTTTTAGGAGGTGACCGCCCCAGTCAAACTACCCGCCTAACATTGTCCTTGATCCGGATAACGGACCTAAGTTAGAATTCCAGAACTACAAGGGTGGTATTTCACCATTGCCTCCACTCCGCCCTGAAGCGAAGTTTCACAGGCTCCCACCTATCCTACGCATGCAGCACCAAAACTCAATGCTAAGTTATAGTAAAGGTGCACGGGGTCTTTCCGTCCCGTAGCGGGTATCCGGCGTCTTCACCGGAACCACAATTTCGCTGAGTCTTTGGCCGAGACAGTGCGGCAATCGTTACTCCTTTCATGCAGGTCGGAACTTACCCGACAAGGAATTTCGCTACCTTAGGACCGTTATAGTTACGGCCGCCGTTTACCGGGGCTTCGGTTCTGAGCTTCTCCGAAGATAACCCATCCCCTTAACCGTCCGGCACTGGGCAGGAGTCAGACCCTATACGTCCACTTGCGTGTTTGCAGAGCCCTGTGTTTTTAGTAAACAGTCGTTACCGCCAATTCACTGCGACCCATTTCCGCTCCAGCCGCGAGGGCTTTCACGTACATATGGGTACCCCTTATTCCGAAGTTACGGGGTTAATTTGCCGAGTTCCTTAGCCAAAGTTCTCTCACGCGCCTTAGTATTCTCAACTCACCCACGTGTGTCCGTTTCGGTACGGGCACTCGGTCGTCAACGTTTAGAAGCTTTTCTTGGAAGCATGGACTCAATCACTTTACGAGGCTAACGCCTCTCGTACTCACTTCTCAGGGTATTGAAAAGAGGTTTTTCTTGTCTTTTCCCCCTACAAGCTTGAACCGGGATATCCAGCACCCGGATGACCTATCCTTCTCCGTCACTCCATCACTCAGATCGAGTGGTACGGGAATATTAACCCGTTTTCCATCGACTACGCCTTTCGGCCTCGCCTTAGGTCCCGACTTACCCTGGGAGGACGAGCCTTGCCCAGGAAACCTTGGGTTTACGGCGAGGTGGATTCTCACCACCTTTATCGCTACTCATGCCTGCATTCTCACTTCCCAACAGTCCAGGCTTCCTTACGGTAACCCTTCGACCCGTTGGGAACGCTCCCCTACCGCTGCGTATAAATACGCAACCCGCGGCTTCGGCAACGAACTTAGCCCCGTTTCATTTTCGGCGCAAACCCGCATCGACCAGTGAGCTGTTACGCACTCTTTAAAGGGTGGCTGCTTCTGAGCCTACCTACTGGCTGTCTATGCCAATTCACATCCTTTACCACTTAGTTCGTATTTAGGGGCCTTAGCCGGCGGTCTGGGCTGTTTCCCTTTCGCCGATGGGACTTATCTCCCACCGACTGACTCCTGTGCTAACCCAGCGGCATTCGGAGTTTGTCTGGGTTTGGTAGATCTTTCGACCCCCTAGTCCAATCAGTGCTCTACCTCCGCTAGTCATCACACAAGGCTATACCTAAATATATTTCGGGGAGAACCAGCTATCACGAATCTTGATTAGCCTTTCACTCCGATCCACAGCTCATCCGACAGGTTTTCACCCCTGACCGGTTCGGGCCTCCACAAAGGTTTTCTCTCTGCTTCACCCTGGCCATGGATAGATCGATTCGCTTCGGGTCTACCCCCAGTGACTGGCGCCCTATTCAGACTCGCTTTCGCTACGACTACACCTGTACGGCTTAATCAGGCCACTGAGGATAACTCGCAGGCTCATTAGGCAAAAGGCACGCGGTCAGGCATTTCCACGAATGGACATAGCCCTTCCACTGGTTACAAGCAGATGGTTTCAGATTCTATTTCACTCCCCTCATTGGGGTTCTTTTCACCTTTCCCTCACGGTACTGGTTCACTATCGGTCAACGGCACGTATTTAGCCTTGGATGGTGGTCCACCCAGATTCCTCCAACATTCCACGTGTGCCGGAGTACTCGGGATCCCTCTAGGGCTCATCAAAGTTTCGCGTACAGGGCTATCACCTTCTGTGGCAAGACTTTCCAGGCTATTCCGCTACTTCTCAAAGTCCCATGCTGAGGTCCCACAACCCCGAAGGGAAAATCCCCTCGGTTTGGGCTGTTCCCCGTTCGCTCGCCGCTACTAGGGGAATCTCGGTTGATTTCTTGTCCTGGTGGTACTGAGATGTTTCACTTCCCCCCGTTAGCTTGCCATCGCTATATATTCACAATGGCATGACCAAGGTTTGCTCGGTCAGGTTTTCCCATTCGGAAATCCCCGGATCAAAGCCTGTTAAGCGACTCCCCGAGGCTTATCGCAACTTACTACGTCCTTCATCGCCGTCCGTTGCCAAGGCATCCACCTTCTGCTCTACATATCTTATCTGCGAGGCGTGAAAATCCTCGATAATACTAACAACACGATCAATTCTGTTTCTCAGCGTTATATTCAATTGTCAAAGATCAAAAAAGCATTCGAAATTCTTTTTATGTGGAGGTGAACGGGCTCGAACCGTCGACCTCCTGCTTGCAAAGCAGGCGCTCTCCCAACTGAGCTACACCCCCTATTGGTGGGCCTAGTTGGATTTGAACCAACGACCTCACCCTTATCAGGGGTGCGCTCTAACCAGCTGAGCTATAGGCCCCCTGTTGCTTTTTAAGCGCAGGAAAAATACTTTTTTATAAAAAGCAGACGGCGAGCGAAAAAAAGACAGATATCTCCGTGAAAAAGGAGGTGATCCAGCCGCAGGTTCCCCTACGGCTACCTTGTTACGACTTCACCCCAATTACCAGCCCTACCTTAGGAACTTGCCTCCCGAAGGTTAGCACAGCTACTTCGGGCAGAACCGACTTTCGTGGTGTGACGGGCGGTGTGTGCAAGGCCCGGGAACGTATTCACCGTGGCAATGCTGATCCACGATTACTAGCGATTCCAACTTCATGCAGGCGAGTTGCAGCCTGCAATCTGAACTGAGACTAGCTTTGATGGGATTGGCTCTCTCTCGCGAGTTCGCGACCCATTGTACTAGCCATTGTAGCACGTGTGTAGCCCAAGACGTAAGGGCCATGATGACTTGACGTCGTCCCCACCTTCCTCCGGCTTGTCGCTGGCAGTCTCTTCAGAGTGCCCACCCGAAGTGATGGCAACTAAAGATAGGGGTTGCGCTCGTTACCGGACTTAACCGGACACCTCACGGCACGAGCTGACGACAGCCATGCAGCACCTGTGATAACTGTTTCGGGCAAGCCCGGAACCACCACATACTTTCGTACGGGCTTAAGTTAACATGTCAAGTCTTGGTAAGGTTTTTCGCTTAGCATCGAATTAAACCACGTGCTCCACCGCTTGTGCGGGCCCCCGCCAATTCCTTTGAGTTTCAGCCTTGCGACCGTACTCCCCAGGCGGGATGCTTAATGCGTTAACTACGGCAGGGAGAAATAGATTCCCCCTACCTAGCATCCATCGTTTAGGGCGTGGACTACCCGGGTATCTAATCCGGTTTGCTACCCACGCTTTCGTCCCTGAGCGTCAGTACCAAGCCAGTTGGCCGCCTTCGCCTCTGGTGTTCCTCCCGATATCTATGCATTTTACCGCTACACCGGGAATTCCGCCAACCTCACTTGGACTCTAGTCAGGCAGTTTTGGATGCAATTCCAAGGTTAAGCCTTGAGCTTTCACAACCAACTTGCCTGACAGCCTGCGGACCCTTTACGCCCAGTAATTCCGAGCAACGCTTGCCCCCTCCGTATTACCGCGGCTGCTGGCACGGAGTTAGCCGGGGCTTCCTCTGGAGGTACCGTCAAGACAAAAGTCCCATCGTCCCTCCTGACAGAGGTTTACAACCCGAAGGCCTTCATCCCTCACGCGGCATCGCTGGGTCAGGCTTTCGCCCATTGCCCAATATTCCCCACTGCTGCCTCCCGTAGGAGTCAGGGCCGTGTCTCAGTCCCCATGTGGCCGTTCACCCGCTAAGGCCGGCTACCCGTCTTAGGCTTGGTAAGCCTTTACCTTACCAACTACCTGATGGGGCGTGGACTCATCCAAAGGCGATAAATCTTTTACCGCTGTATCCTTGGATACTGTGGTCTTATCCGGTATTAGCCCCGATTTCTCGGGGTTGTCCCAGACCCTAGGGTAGATTATCCACGTTGTACTCACCCGTTCGCCGCTTTACTCGCGACCGAAGTCACTTTCTCGCTCGACTTGCATGTGTTAGGCGTGCCGCCAGCGTTCGCTCTGAGCCAGGATCAAACTCTTCATAAAAGTTTAAAAGAATTTACGGATACTGCTCTAGTTCGCCCGCTATCGTCTGCTATTAAATTTTCAAAGATCAAGCTATCAAAATGGGTAAAATAGCATACTCACCCACATGTAATTGTCAACTTGCAAAAGAACAAGGAAAACAAAAGAAATTCCAAGTGAAAAATAAAAAGTGAACCATCATACTAACGGACGGTTTTGCTTTGGCAAGGGCTTTCTGAAAATTTATTTTTAATCGAAAAATCAGAAAGCAGAAACAGGTTTCAAGACAATGTGGAAACAATCCTGGTTTAAGACCCCGAGAAGAACCCTTCTTGAATTTAGAGAACGACTACGTAAAATCTTCCTTTCGAAAATACCGCGGGACAAGGAAACCCCGCTACGACCTCCCCGAAAACATGCGAAAAGAACTTCCCAAGATAAAAATCTATAATTCCCTCTCCCAGAAAAAAGAAGATCTCATCCCCTTTGAAGGAGACAAGGTCCGGATGTATGTCTGCGGTCCCACGGTATATGACTCAGCCCACCTGGGACACGCCCGCTCCGCCGTGTCTTTTGACATAATACAGAGATTCCTCCGCCACGCGGGCTACGACGTGCTGTTCGCGAGAAACTACACCGACATAGACGACAAGATAATAACCCGCGCGAACCAGGAAGGCGTGAGTTGCGATGAGATATCGGAGAAGTACATAAAGGAATACAGAGAAGATATGGCCTCAATAGGGGTCGAGACCCCTGATGTCGAGCCCAGGGTAACCGAGCATCTGGAACAGATAATAGCGCTTATAGAGAAAATATTGGAAAAAGGTTTCGCCTATCGTTCGGGCAACAACGTCTTTTTCTCCGTGAGAAAATTTCCCGACTACGGAAAGCTCTCCTGCAGATCGCTTGATCACATGCTCGAAGGGGTAAGGATAGACGTTAACGAAGAGAAGGAAGACCCTCTCGATTTCGCGCTCTGGAAAGAGTCAAAACCCGGTGAGCCGGCCTGGAAAAGCCCGTGGGGAAACGGGAGGCCCGGATGGCATATAGAGTGCTCCGTCATGAGCATGGAGTATCTGGGGACGAATTTCGAGATACACGGAGGGGGAAAGGACCTAATTTTCCCACACCATGAAAACGAGATAGCCCAGTCAGAGGCCGCCTCCGGAGAGCCGTTCGCAAAGTACTGGCTTCATAACGGCCTCATAAGGATAAACAAGGAAAAGATGTCAAAATCCCTCGGGAACTTCTTCACGCTCTCCGAAGCCACCAAAAGATGGTCTCCCGAGGCCATAAGGCTTTTCTTTCTCTCCCACCACTACCAGAACCCCGCCGATTTCTCGGAAAAAAGCATGCATGACAGCGAGGCGGCGCTTGAGAGGATATACCTTACTTTGCTACGAGCCGCAGAGGCGCGAGAAGCCAAGGGTTCCGATCTCGCACTTGAAGGGTCGATCAGAAAATTCGAAGAAGACTTTTACTCCTCGATGAGCGACAATTTCAATACCGCCGACGTAGTGGGGAACCTTTTTGACCTGATACGCTCGATTAACAGGTCGCTTGACTCCGTGGGAAAGACTCAAAGCGCGACTCTCGCGCTTGAGAAGATAAAGGAAATATGCGGAGTGCTCGGAGTGCTTTCCGAGGAACCGGCCGAGTACATGGAGAAAAGAAAGTCCACCGCTAACCTCTCAGACATAGACCCCTTTGAGATAGAAAAGCTCATAGACGAGAGAAACTCGGCCAGGAAGGAAAAGAACTGGAAAAAGGCCGATGAGATCAGGGACTACTTAAGTTCAAAGGGAATCGTGCTTGAAGACCGCCCGGACGGCACCGACTGGAAAGCGCAGAGATTCTAATTTGACTCGCTCCGGCGAAGTTTCCTTGCACACTATTTTAATTTCGTAACATTTTCGCCGGAAAATCCGGTCGCATGGGGGACAGAAATGGGAAATCACAACAAGATCGACTATATCGAGTTTCCGTGCCGCGACTTCGCGCGCACGAAATCTTTTTTCGCCGAAGTGTTCGGCTGGTCCTTTACCGATTACGGCCCAGATTACATGGCATTTTCGGACGCCGGTCTTGAGGGCGGGTTCTTCAGATCGGAACTGGAAAGCACACAGGCCGCAGGTGGTGCTCTGGTGGTCTTCTACAGTGCCAACCTAGAACAGACGCTTGCCGCTATCCGCAAGGCCGGGGGCAAGATCGAACTCGAGACCTTTGAATTTCCGGGTGGTCGCCGGTTTCATTTCAGGGAACCGAGCGGAAATGAATTCGCGGTCTGGACCGACACCTGACCGTTAACGATCGCACGTAAGGCGTTGCGCCGACCCGGCTTCAGATATAGATTCCCATGTATTCCATGGCCCTCTTGACGTTCGCCGGGCTCTGGGTTTCTCCCCTGCAACTGTACCAGCAGGAAGTGCACTTGGTTTTACCGTAAAGATCCGGCTTGTACTCGCTGTAGTGGGCAGCTACGGGCATCTCGGAGCAGCGTTTTAAGTGACCGCTCGGGGTAACGTGTATCTGATTTATGCCGGCCAGGCAGTCGGGGACGCTTCCCCTCTCGAAATAGCCCGGGATTTCCCTGAGGTAGTACTCGGTTGAGAGTATCGTGCCCTTCCACTTCTTTCGAAGCGCTATCAGTTCCTCCACAAGATCGCTTACCTTCGAGAGGGCTTCCTTTTTCACGAAGTGGTCTTCGTTGTTGGTTTTCATGACCGAATAGGAGCTGAAAGATATGGCTATTCCCCACTCTCTTGCCTTCTTCGCTATCTCGACCACCTCGTCGAGGTTGTCTTCCATTATTATGGTGTTAAGTACCAGGCTTTTGTCAGGAAACCGCTCCGCCAGTTCGGGCAGGGTTTCTGAAAGTTTTTTCCAGAGACCGGGAATGCCCCTGTAGGTGTCGTGCTTTTCGCCCGGAAAATCAAGGGAAACGGCAATCTGGTCCATTCCCGCGTCGAAAAGCTCTTCGGTTTTCTCCTCGTTAAGGAAGTCTCCCTTCGTGACCATGGAAGTGAAAATGAATATGGAGCATCCCTTTATCTGCCTTACGATATCGGGAAGATCTTTTCTGATCATGGGTTCCCCGCCTGTAATAACCGTGACGAGGGGGTTTATTTTCTTTATGACGGGCGTGTAGTCGGAAAGACGCTCTTCGTGTTTTGTCTGCCAGTAGTCGCAGAAATCACAGCGGGCGTTGCAAAGCTTTGTTATCTCAAGGTTAAGGAGCTTCGGCCTTCCGGTGGCCTTGATGTAGAAATATTTTAATGTGCCGTTTACGGCCTGTCTTGGATGTATCATCAACTCTATCCTTCCCGTCTATTATAAATTATACGCGTGATTTACCAAACTCCGGTGCGAAGCTGTATAATTAACGTAGAAATCAAGGGGAGGTAAAGGCATTTGTCGGTAAAAACAATAGAGGTTGAAATTTATCAGTGCGATCACGTAAGCCCTGGTGGAGAACGGTGCGAACTTTCGGGAGAAAGAAACCATATCAAGCAGTGCATAAAGTGCGGGATAGATATCTGCAGCCGCCACTACCAGTTGATCACCGTTAACCGAGGCGGCAGCACCCTTCTTTCCTACTACTTTTGCTTTGATCACGCAGAGGAATTCATCAGCTCGCACATAGAGGAACTCGGAGATACAAGGCCCACCGGGGCGGGCGGTATGGGGAAATAGCAAATCCCTTCACTGGACCCAGAAGACCATGAAACTCTCAACCAGGCAGATCTCAAGGGAAATAGACCGAAGGACCATTGAGGAATTCGGAGTCCCGGGCGTCGTACTTATGGAGAACGCCGGAAGAGCCGTGGCGTCCGCCATCCTGGCCGAGTACCCCTCGGCGCGGAAAATGGCGGTTATCTGCGGCGGCGGAAACAACGCGGGGGACGGCTTCGTGATCGCCCGCCATCTTATTTCCTCAGGAAATGACGTAAGCATACACATCGCCCAGGAGAAGCAGCGCTACAAGGGGGACGCGAAAACGAACCTCGACTCCCTTCTTGAGATCGGGGGCGACGTAAGGGAGCTTGATGGGAAACTCCCCAGGATAAAGGATACGGACATAATAATTGACGCCATCTTCGGCACGGGGCTTGACAGGGACGTGGGAGGCTTTTACGAGAGGCTTATAAAATTTATAAACCGCCAGAGCGTCCCGTGCGTTTCCGTTGACATACCCTCAGGGCTTGACGCCGACACGGGGCAGCCCATGGGAGCGGCCGTGCGGGCCGATGTTACCGTCACTTTCGCCCCGCCCAAGCTTGGGATGTGCGTTTACCCCGGCGTTGATTACGCGGGAAAGCTCTGCGTGGCGGATATAACTATCCCCAAGCTGCTTGAGGAAGATATTCCCTTTGAACTTCTCACGTTTCAAAAATGCGCGGGGCTTATAAGAAAAAGGACCGCGGATTCTCATAAGGGCACTTACGGACATATGCTTGTGCTCGCGGGTTCTCCGGGAAAAAGCGGTGCCGCGATTCTCTGCGCCGAGGCGGCGCTTCGGGCAGGAAGCGGGCTCGTCACTCTCGGGGTCCCGGAAAGCATATCCACGGCCGTTGAGGAAAAAACAACGGAAGTAATGTCCGTTTCGCTTAAGGATTCAAAGGACGGGTCTTTCCACTCAGACGCTCACGAGGAAGCTCTAAGAGAGCTTGACGAGAGAAAGACTGCGCTTGCCGTCGGCCCCGGAATATCAACCTCTAAAAGTGCGGGGAAGTTTCTTGAAAAAGTGATAACGCAATGCGAAGTGCCGGTTGTGCTCGACGCAGACGCGCTTAACATAATTTCAAAGAACCCAGAGGTTCTGAGAAGAACAAAAGTTCCCGCGGTAGTTACCCCCCATCCCGGCGAGATGGCAAGACTGTGCAACATCGGAACAAAACAGGTGCAGGGCGACCGAGTCGGGGTCTCAACCCGGTTCTCCGAGAAATACGGCTGCTTCGTGGTCCTTAAGGGAGCGAGAACAGTAGTCTCCACCCCCACAGGAGAGGTGTTCATAAACCCCACCGGGAATTCCGCCATGGCCACGGCCGGAACCGGAGACGTGCTCACGGGAATAATCGGGGGGCTTGCGGCGCAGGGATACGACTCCCTTCAGTCCTGCCTCCTGGGCGTTTTCCTCCACGGCCACGCGGCTGACCTCCTTTTAGAGGAAACCGGCACCGCGGGCTTTGCCGCCTCTGAAATATCGCGTAAAATCCCCGCTTCAATAAATTCCATCATGTCATCCACGGAAGAAAAACACTTCTCCACGGTAAGATAATCCCAATGGAAAACGAATTCCTCCTAGAAGTCAGCAAGCCTGAGGAGACCATGCTTTGCGGCGAGATAATGGGAAAACTGATCCCACGAGGCTCGATCGTAGGTCTCACGGGAGAACTGGGCGCGGGAAAGACTGTGTTTGCCAAGGGTCTTGCCCGCGGTCTTGGAATAACACAGGAACCCAACAGCCCCACCTTCGTCATAATGAACTGCTATGAAGGCAGAGTGCCTCTTTTTCACTTTGACGCCTACAGGCTCTCGGGCGAAACCGAATTCGAGAATATGGGCTATGAGGAATTTTTTTACGGAGACGGGGTCTCCGTCGTTGAATGGGCGGATAAGATCCGGGATGTATTACCGGCAAACGCTGTTATAATTGATATCCAATCGCAGCCCCAGGCGGCTTCGGAATCGAGAACTATAAAGGTTACGGGTGAGGGAAAATGGCTCTTGTCGTTCAGAAATACGGCGGAACAAGCGTTGCAAGCATCGAGAAGATAAGACGCGTCGCCGAGCACATAGTAGCTACGAAGAAGCAGAAAAACGACGTGATAGCCGTGGTTTCCGCTATGGCAGGTGAAACCGACAGGCTGGTCGGCCTCGCAAAAGAGGTGATGGATCCCCCTGACGAGAGGGAGTTTGACGTGATAACCTCAAGCGGGGAGCAGGTCTCCTCCGGCCTTCTGGCGATGACGATAAAATCGCTCGGTGAGGACGCGATATCGTTCCAGGGACACCAGATAAGGATCACCACGGACAACATTTACTCCAAGGCCAAGATAAAATCGATCGACGACAGTAACGTCCGACTCGCTCTCGGGGAAAAAAAGGCGGTTGTGATAGCGGGATTCCAGGGAGTTGACGAGGACGGGAACCTTACAACGCTCGGGCGGGGAGGCTCAGACCTCACTGCGGTGGCACTTGCGGCCGTAATGGGCGCCGATTCGTGCGAACTCTACAAGGACGACGTTGACGGGGTCTACACCACGGACCCGGGAATCTGTCCCGACGCAAGAAAGCTCAGCCGGGTTTCCTATGACGAGATGCTCGAGATGGCCTCCTTGGGATCAAAAGTGCTGCAGGCCCGCGCGGTTGAATTTGCAAAAAAATTTAAAGTGCCTATACATGTTAAGTCAACTCCAAGGCCCGGGGAGGAAGGGACCTGGGTTGTGGACGAGGAAAAAGTTATGAAATCCATGGAAGAAGTTCTGGTGTCGGGAGTCAGCTATGACAGGGACCAGGCGAAAATCACCGTGACTCAGGTGCCCGACCAGCCCGGCATAGCGGCGAAGCTTTTCTCGTCGCTTGCGGACGAGAACATAGTGGTCGACATGATCGTTCAGAACGTGAGCACGGAGGGGTTTACCGACCTTACGTTCACGGTTCCCAAGTCGGATTTCAAGAAATCGATAGAACTCTCGGAGAAAATGGCCCGGGAGCTGGGGGCGAACCAGGTTCTCTCTGACAACCTTATATCCAAAGTCTCCTTGGTGGGCGTGGGGATGAAGACTCACTCGGGAGTGGCGTCACGCATGTTCCGGACGCTTGCAAACGAGGGGATTAACATTATGATGATAAGCACTTCGGAAATAAAAATCTCTTGCGTGCTTGAGGAAAAAGACACGGAAACCGCCGTGAGGACTCTTCACGACGCTTTTAATCTTGGAAAAACCGATGAGTAGCTCTAGAACCGTTGAAATATACGATGTGACCCTGCGTGACGGAACCCAGGGGGAGAACATATCCTTCTCCATACACGACAAGATCCGTATAACGAAGAGGCTTGACGACCTCGGGGTGCATTACATCGAGGGAGGATGGCCGGGTTCTAACGAAAGGGACAAGGGGTACTTCGAAGAGGCGAAGAAGCTCGGGCTCAAAAACGCGAGTGTCGCGGCTTTCGGAAGCACGAAACGCGCAAGGAAAACCTGCGAGGAGGACGCAAGCATCCAGGCGCTTTTGCAGGCCGAAACCTCCGTTGTGACAATCGTCGGGAAAAGCTGGGATTTCCAAGTGACAGAAGCCCTCAAAATAGGGCTTGAAGAGAACCTTGAGCTTGTGCACGACTCTATTGAGTACTTAAAGCGCCACGTGGACAAGGTGTTTTTCGATGCCGAGCATTTCTTTGACGGATGGAAAAGAAACTCCGAGTACTCGGCGAAGGTTCTTGAGACCGCCTACGCAGCGGGAGTCGACACGGTAGTTCTCTGCGATACAAACGGCGGCTCGATGCCGTGGGATATCGAGGGCGCCATAAGGGAAGTTAACGGCATGTTCGATAACCCGAGCCTTGGAATACATACCCATAACGACAGTGAGGTCGGGGTTGCGAACACGCTTTACGCGGTAAGGGAAGGAGCATCCCAGGTGCAGGGAACCATGAACGGCTACGGGGAGCGGTGCGGTAACGCCAACCTCTGCGCCATAATACCCAATATCGCGCTTAAGCTCGGGGTGAAGTCACTTTCCAAAAGAAACCTGAAAAAGCTTTATTCCGTGTCGCACTTCATTCACGAACTTACCAATCTTCCCCCTCTTAAAAAGCAGGCGTTTGTCGGTGAGAGCGCCTTCGCGCACAAGGGGGGAATTCACGTAAGCGCCGTCATGAAAAATTCCGATACCTACGAGCACGTGGAGCCCCAGAGCGTCGGCAACAGGAGGCGGGTTCTGGTCTCTGACCTCTCCGGCCGGGCCAACATAGCCTACAAGGCCCAGGAACTCGGAGTGGAAATAGACCCCAAGGACGAAAGAATCCTCGACATACTGAACGAGCTCAAGGTCCTCGAGAACCAGGGTTACGAATTCGAGGGAGCGGACGCGTCCTTTGAGCTGCTGGTGAGAAAAACCCTCGGGATGTATAAAAAGCGGTTTTACCTGAAAAACACCCGGACCCTGGTCGAAAAGAGGGAGGAGGACGAAGAACCGCTCTCAGAGGCGACCGCGGAGGTCCAGGTAAACGGCGTCACGGAATACACAGTGGCAAGGGGGACTGGTCCCGTAAGCGCGATAGACGGGGCGCTTCGGAAATCGCTTGAGAAATTCTTCCCCGGGCTTAAAACCCTGCGGCTGCTGGATTACAGGGTAAGGGTCGTGTCTAGGTCGGGCGGCACGGATTCCGTTGTAAGGGTGCTTGTCGAATCGGGAGACGGGAAGAAGACGTGGAGCACCGTGGGAGTCTCAGACAACATAGTGGAAGCGAGCTGGAAAGCCCTTGTCGACAGCATAGACTACAAGATATTAAAAGACGAGCTTGACGCCTGAGATCATCCCCGCGCCTGTTTCGCGCTACCTCTTCTTATAACGGCCCCAAGATGTTTCTGGTTCCTCTCCCGGGCAAGCCTCATCTGCTTCTGTCTTTCCTCAAGCGATGAAATCCTCTCGGGAGTAAGTTCTCCGTGGCAGCGGGGACAGGATACACCCTCCCGGAACTCCTCGGATTGCCTGTCTTCCGGAGATACGGGAGCCCTGCAGTTTCTGCACGTGCTCCAGGTTCCCTTGGCAAGATCGTGGCCGACCGACGTGCGGTCGTCAAACACAAAACACTCCCCTTCCCAGAGGCTCTGCTCGCGGGGGACCCTCTCAAGGTAGGAAATCACTCCCCCTTCCAGCTGATACACGCGCTCAAATCCCCGCTCGAGAAGATACGAGGTCGCTTTCTCGCACCTTATTCCGCCCGTGCAGAACATCGCTACCTCCTTGTGCTCCCCGGGATCAAGGTTTTGCCTTACGTACTCGGGGAACTCCCTGAAATGATCCGTCTCGGGATTCACAGCTCCCCTGAAGGTTCCGACGCGGTTCTCGTAATCGTTTCTCGTGTCTACAACAAGCACGTCGGGGCGACCTATAAGCTCGTTCCACCGCTCAGGCGGAACGCGCTCCCCCGAGAGGCGCTGCGGCTTTACGCCACTTACGCCCATAGGGACCAGTTCCTTTTTGAATTTAACCTTGAGGCGGTGAAAGGGGCTTCGCTCGTTATAGCTGAGCTTGTACTGCGCGCCCGAGAGCCTTGGGTCGCTCTCAAGATATGCGATGAGCCGGTCTATGCCTTCGGGCGGACCGGCAACCGTGGCGTTTATTCCCTCCGATGCGAGAATGAAGGTGCCGTTTATCCCGGTTTTCCCGCAAAACAAAAGCAGGGAGTCCTTTATCTCCGAGGTGTCGTCAAGATCCACGAACTTGTAGAAGGAAAGGACGGCTACGCGGTTGTCCGACTGCTTACTCATCCGCCCCTACCCCGCTCAGGCTCTCCCACTTTGATAGGTAGGCCAGAAGGTGGCTCCTCCCGGGACCTTCCGAATCTTTTTTTATCATGTCGCGAAGAAGCCGCTGCTCCTCTGCGTACTGGTCTGAATCGAAGTGTCCGATCGAGTGGGCCATCCTGAGCCACAGAAGATAGGTCGTAAGAGCGTCGCATTCGTTATAGGCGATTATCTCGTCAAGCTTTCCCTCAAGCCACATAGGAGCTACCTGCTTTCCGTCAACGCCTCCCATCTTTCCCGGGATTCCGCTCACGACCGATATCTCGTGAAGAGAAGGCGTACCCTTTCCCCAGGTGCTTACGCAACGCATTAAATCGACGTTCCAGTCGCTTCCGCGGGCGAAAAAATCAGCTCCTTCCCAGGGCCTGTTAGGTCTCTGCGTGAAAAAACCGCCCTGGAGCCCGTGCTTGATCATTCTCTGGGCAAGAATCGGAATGTCGGCCCCCGAGGTGTTGTACCCCACAAGCTGGGGGTGGTGCTTCTCGAGAATCTTAAAAAAGTCTTCTATGATCCTTCTCTCGGAGCAGTCTTCGTCCGAAGTCGGAATTGACGGAATGGAGTGAAGCTTGAGTCTTGAAGCCGTTCCGTCTCTCTCTGATTCCCGGAAGACCATTGAGATCGATACTATCTTTGAGAGAACCGTCTTGAGAAACGGCATGGGTTCTTCCTCACTCGCCCCACCCTGTTCCCACATGAACTCGATCACCTCGCGGTCGGGCATGTCTTGGGGAAGTTCGTACGCCGCCTTTCCCGACTCGGGGTCGGGAACCCACTCTATGTCGAAAGCAAGAACTCGGGATTTTACTTCTCTGAACATCCGCCGCGGTCAGCTCCTTATGTAGGTGCGCATGAAAAGTATTATCGCGAAAAGGGTCGGGGCAAGCAAAAACGCCTGGGAAACAAGTATTCCCCTAAGCCTTGTTATCTCGAACCCGTGCTCAAGGACAAGCGTGTAGGAGGCATCCTGGTAAGGAGGGCTTGAGAAAGACTCGATCACGTAACCCGTCGGCCCGGGGTTTTCGAACTCAAGGATCTTAACCCCCTTCTTCCCGATATAGCTATATCTTTTCTTTGAATCGGGCACCCTGAGCTCCACATCTTCGGCGCCAGGAGCTTTTCTCAGGTAAACGACTATGGAGTCCTCTTCGACGGATGGACCGCTTCTCTTTTCCACCTCGGAGAGACTCTGGTACTGGTGGTAGATCGAATAAAGCCCCTTTTCCTCAAGCCGGATTGAGTGGCTTCCCGGAAAAGCGTATTCGCTAAGCGTTGAGCCGAGCCCGGTGAAGCTTTTCACGACGTTATAAAAGAAAAGCCCCCCTCCGAGCAGAAACAGCACTACGCAGAAAATGTAGATTCTCTTTCTTTTCCTGTCTTCCATTGATCTTATACCTGCTTAAAAATCCGCTTCGCGCGGATTTGAGATGCACGTAATTATACTGCGAAAAGTTTTGAGAACCACTATTGTTTTCCTCCGCACCCAGAATTTTTTCTGGAGATGGGAAAAAATACTGTTGTTAATAGCAAATTAAAATGACCGGTTTCTTAACAAATGAATTGTCCGCTTTTGCTTTTTCAAATCAGCCTCGAAGGGCAAGCCCGAAGAGTCTGATTTGAAGCCGCGCTTCTATCCCAGCGCCACGGCCCTGCTGATCT